>CAYRYM010000001.1:0-47872 GCA_964428705.1 uncultured Candidatus Saccharibacteria bacterium
GGGTACGGGCTCAGTAGGCAGTGCAGCCACATCAACCACAACGAGCGGAGATTCTGCCGGCTCGGCTACCTCTGCCTCTTGCTGAGGCTCATCATCGCGGCTGCGCGAGCCGCCCAAGTACGTTATTTTTTTGGGCGCCTCGGCCTCGGCGGCTGCCGCAGGCTCGGGCACGCGGGCAAACACCGGTGCGCTCGCAACTGCGCTGCCCAAGTCTCCCAGCAGGTCTTTGTACTCGTCATGGCCCAAGCTCGATCCGTACAGTTTGGAAAGTATATCAAAGCCTGTTGGTTGGGCCTGCGTCTGTGCCGCGTTGCTCACTCCTACATCCTTAACAACCTTAGTGGCCAGGCCGTATGCGCCCTGTACAACAGATGCCAAAACATTGCCCGCGGCCACAGCGGCCACTTGCACGGCTCCGGCACCCGTCTTTATACCCGTGGCGGCCGCGTCGGCCACACCGTAGCCGACCTTGGCGGCCTGGTAGCCCAGCCCCGCATTGGGCGCAGTAAAGCACTCACCGGTGTCGCTTGCAGCCTCGGGTTTGAGCTTGCCGAGTGCCGAGTGGATGTCGCCCACCACGCGATCGGGCGCCTCTGCCAGGTATGTGCCGCTAAAGCTGTGGCCATAATTGGCAGACGAGAGCGAGATGTTGGCAGGCAGTATCTCTTTTTTAGGTACAGCGTTGGCGGCAGCAAGGGGCACAAGGCCCTGCGCGGCGTTTGTCACAATGAGGCGCGCCGCGTTTATTATCGAGTCGTTAGACGAGGTAAGGTACCTGCCGCCGCCCGCCACCGACGACGCCGGCGAGCCTGCCTGATACACGCCCACGGAGGCCCTGGGGCTGCCGTGCTCAAGCAAGTAGTCGTACATCTCGTTGGCATAAAAGGAGCCCTGCGAGTGCCCCACCAACAACAGCCGACGGGTGGTCACCTGCGGATGCACCTGCATCAGTATGGTATTGAGGTCGAACCTCGATATTGAAGAGTCCAAGGCCTGCGCCGCGGCATGGGCAATATCCCCTAACCCACCAACATGCGACGGGTTGTATCCGTTTATGAATTTTGCCGTACTATTCGGAATCTGCTTTTTGTATGCACCTCTTAGCTGATCAAGGTCGCTCTGTGCTGCTGACGGAGAAGTAAATATTCCGTTTATATAAACAACCGTAGCTCCATCGCTTTTACAAGCCGCAAAAACAACTGAGGGCGACAATAATATTAGACTAAAGAGAAAGATCGCAATCTTCCCCGTCTGGCAAAGTATAGGAAACCATGAATTTACCCCGAATTTCCTCTCGGTACTCTTTTCGATCTTTTGTATTAAACACAAGGTCTTCGACCTCTTTTTGTCTTCCATATACACAAGCAACTCCTCTGCCTTGTTCTTGCATCACCGCTACAAGAGTTGGGGAATTGTATACATGGGTAAACTCCATTTGTAAAGCCTTGGCGTATTGGAAGGCCGGAGCAGCCTCGCGGGCAGAAGCCTGATATTTAAAGTAGATGGCGCGCTCCACATCGTCGCGGATGCCGTTGTTGTTTACATCTATGCCGGCCAGAGTAGCGTCGTTTGCGGCCTTGTCGGGCTCTTGCGGCAAGTCGCCAAACACGTCCTCCTGTGTAAGCCGGTTGGCGTGTATGGCAGTGACTGCCGCGTTGGTGTCGTCGGCCTCATAAAGGAGCTTGAGCCGCCACGCGACCAGCACAATAAAACCGACTACCAATACAAATAGCGGCCAGCGGGCGTAGTGCCAAATTTTTGCAAGCGCGTTTCTCATAGCGGCTGATACTACAATAGTACGCCCAAAAATAAAACCGCCCGGGTCGCTCAGCGACGCGGACGGGTACTACTCGGCGGCTTGTTTTGCAGCTTGGGGTCGGTTGGGGTCGGCAACCTCGGCGTAGTAGTGCCACATGTACTCGGGCAACTCGCCGTCTTCCGCCTCCAGAAAGCTGAGGCAGTCCAGTTCGGCCTGCTTCATGCCGTACTTTACCCCGTGTTTTTTGGCGTACCACTCAAGGCAGGTCCTAAACACGTGGATTTTGTTGCCCAACAGGTCCCCTACCCCCATATGTTTTTGGAGGGCGGCAAACAGCTGGTCTTCAGTGTAGCTCTTACCGTTGATGGCAATGTGCATTTGCGCCTCGCAAGGTTCATTATCTCTGCGGTTATAGTAGCCTAGCCGGACAGAGGGTTCAACATTCTCACACTGCCTTTGAAACTCGCAGTCCTTGGCCGGGGTTGTAGAATGGCTACTATGGTAAGGCGCTTGCGGAACTCCCTCTATATATTGCTGCGCCAAAGCGAGCAGTACACCAAGACAGACATGGTGTATGTTGCGCGCGGCGGGTTTTGGAGCGTGGCAGGCAGTATTGCCACCACCATCATCGCCGCGGCCGTCTTGCTCGCGTTTGCCAACCTCCTGCCCAAGGAGTCGTACGGAACATACCAGTACATATTGACCATGATAGACCTGTTCGGGATTTTTGCGCTTGCGGGGATGGACACCGCGGTGGGACGCTCAACCGCGCGCGGGCTTGAAGGATCATGGAAGGACGCGCTGTCGGTCAAGATACGCTGGGGCCTTATCGGCGGGGCAGGCTCGCTTATGCTCGGTCTGTACTATATCGTGCAGGGCAACAGCTTGCTTGGCGGTGCATTTATGCTGGCGGGCCTGCTCATCCCGTTCTGGGAGGCGGCAAGCGTCTACAGCACATATCTGCAGGGGAAGAAGCGATTCGATCTTCTCAATAGTGCGGACGTAGTGATGCAGCTTGGATCTGCACTTGCCGTCATATGCACCCTGCTCTTGACCGACAATATTCTGATTCTGCTTACGGTGTACTTGGTTACATACGGCACGCTGCGACTGCTGCTGCTTTTGGCGACACTCCGGGTTTTGCCTCCGAACGACAAGCGCGACCCGGAGCTGGTGCCGTACGGAAAGAAGCTGACGTGGGTGTCCGTCATGGGCAACTTGGCCAGCAACGCCGACAAGATAATCATTTGGCAGTTCTTGGGACCCGCATCGGTCGCCATATACGCATTTTCACAATCGATTCCGCTGCGCGCTATCGGGTTTCTTAAAATAATCAACCGGCTCGCCTTCCCAAAGATGGCCGCGCAGGAAAACGACCAGCTCCAGGGCTCGCTTATGCGCAAGATACTCCCTTTTGTCGCAGTGAGTGCGATTGGAGCTCTTGCGTATGCCGCAGCGGCACCGTACTTGTTTGCCTGGTTCTTGCCGCAATATGTTGATGCCGTGCCCTACACTATCGTAGTCGGGCTCTTAATAGCGTTGCAGCCCTTTTCACTCATTTCGTCCGCATTTACCGCGCAGGCAATGCAGCGCGAGATATGGCAATGGAGTATCGCGACGCCAATCATGCGACTTGCGCTGTTCGCCTGCTTCATACCCTTGTGGGGACTTTGGGGAGCGGTGTTTGCGCTGGTAGGCTCAAAGGCGGCAGAATCGGCCCTTCTTGTCGCTCTGTTTCTGCGGCGCGCAAACAAGACCACTGCAGCTATTTAGGCCGGTACAAATAAGGAAAGGCACGCACGGCTTGGTCAATTTTGGCATCCTGAGATCCTTCCTCCGCGCTCCAGCCCCCGCCTTGCAGTGCAGCAATGACAAGCCTGCGCAGGCCTACACGCTTAAAGTCATGCATGCGGGTTACGACAGTGTCGCCCTCCTGCAGGGTGCCGAACAGCGCAGACTCCTGCAACGAGAGCGGCTCCGACTCGGTGCCGATGCGCACAGCGGTACACACGGCATCGCCCAGCAGCTCAATCGCGTCAGCGCCCTGCTGCGGCCTGTCACACACCGTCGCGCGCTCACCAGCAATAAGCAGGCTCCCGGTGGCGTAGTCTCTGGGCTCGACAAGGGTAACCGGCACGCCGCCGCACCGCAGATGCACAGTATTAAATATCCTGTACGCGCTCGTTATCTTGCCGGGAGTGGGGCCGCCAACCAAAGCCCTAATAAGCGCCACGGCATGATAGCGGTATGCGCTCTTGTGCAAGACAATGCTCTTGGGAGGGCCTGCGGCACGGGCCGCGAGCGCAACCCAGGGCATGTAGACACTGTCCTCCTCCGCATATATGCGGCCAAATGCGCGCTCGGCCGCACGGTATTCTTCCCCGATAGGGGTCGGCAGTATCACCGTCAGGTGTGAGCAATCATACTGGGACAAGGCCTCGAGTATCGGAGCAACCTGTACCGGAGGGACCGAGAGGTACAGCAGGCGCGCACCTGCTATGTCAGACGCTGAAATCGACGAGAGCGGGCAAACATCATACGAGCGGGCAGCCCCGGCCAAAAGCCGAGGCGTGCGGGCAAAAAAGCGCGCCGACAAGCCCAGCGACTCTAAGACCGACAGTATGTCGGCCTGTACTCGCCTACCCGCACCGACAACAAGCACGTCAGAGCCTACGGGCGCCGGCGTGCGCACGGCGGACAGCTTGTCTTGCAGGTGGTCGGCAAGCTTGATAGAAAGAGCCACCATAAGCATGGTCGGATTTGCATTGCCTGCCGTAGGGCATACCGACCCTCCTGCCGCATATACGTTGCTTGCGGTATGCACACGCAGGTCCTCGTTAACAACCGAGGTCTTGGGGTCTTTGCCCATGCGCGTAGTGCCCAAGTGGTGGCTTGCGTCCTCGTCGGGCGGCTGCACGTCGGCGTCACCCATATCGACAGTACCCAGCCCCAGGCGCTCAAGCTCGTTGCGGAGCGTCGACACAAGCATGCGCCAGCTCATTATGTCTTTTTGGCTTAGCGCGTGGTGTACGCGCGCCTTGGGCGACCCTAGCGCGTCGCGCTCAAGGCTAAGCTGCACCCTGTTTTGCGCCTGCGGCTCCATATCCAGAAAAAAGCGCATCCTGAGCCGGCGCGGCTTGGGAACTTTGCCGTATGCCGCCCGCGACACCAGCATGAATGCAAGGCGCGGCAGTGCAAGCGCCACGCTCCACGCTTGTCCCGTCAGCGCACCGGTACCCGACCCGGAACGCGTCCAGGCCCTGAGTTCCCTAGCAAAAGACTTGGCTAGGGCTATCTCGCGCCGCTCGCTCCAGGGGAAGTCGGGCATAATCTGCACGTACGCATTAAGCGCCCCCATTTCTCTTTGGGTCTTGTCGGAAAGCCGCAGACCCATATAGCCGCTGTACGGACCGTGGCTCATGCCGGCGTAGGCAGGAAGCGAAGGGAAATCCTTGGCAAGGCGTATGTATCCGCGATATCCCTTGGGATGGTCCATCAGGTAGCGGCCAACCTGGTCATGCTCATTGCCGATACCAGCGCCGTTATCCGAACTCAGCAGCAGGCGTGCATTCTCTATCGCGCCTGCTGCCAGCACAAACGCCCGCGCACGGATCTCAAACGCCTCGCCCTCGGGGGTCTTGCAAGATACCGACGCCGCAGCCTGTCCGTTGGGCGCGCGCATAAGTCCTACGGCGGCCGCGCCTAGCACAAGGTCGACATGCGGGCGGGCAAACAATGCGCGGAACTCCCGGCCGAAGTTCGGTGCGGCGCGATTAGCCAAGAACACCTTTGCAGTGAGTTTTTCCCACGGCAGGTCTGCACCGGGCGCAAATGCCTTTGGCTCAAACAGCTCAAGCGGGGGAAACTGGTACCGCCGGCTCGCACGCGCGAGATACGGACGCAGGGCATCCTCAGGCAGGGGCCAGCCCTCGTACGACTCAAACCCCGGACGCGGCAGATAATCGCCGGGGTCAAACAGCGCGGAGAGCCCGCGCCATGTGGAAGAGCTGCCGCCCAGCACCCGCTCGCGAGAGCTGTCGCGTATTATCAGACCCGTCTGCTCAAGGCTGCGCATGGAGTCGGAGAATTTGCTTTTGCTCTCGTCTCCGCTTTCAATAACGCATATCGACAGCCCGGTATCGGCAAGCTCGGCGGCGACCGTCATGCCCGAAGGGCCCGAGCCTACGATGCAGAGGTCGTACTCGGACGCCGTTTGGCGGGCTGCTTCTTGCGCGCGCCTGATCATGCTCCTAGTTTTATCAATAAACGCGCACAAGCGCCATATACTTGGTCTACCGTTATCGCATTAAGCTGGCGCTCGACTTCTTTTGCGTCATACTGATGCACATTCATAAGATACATTTGCGCCACACGCGGCCCGGGAGGCACTACCCTCTCGTGCATGTCTCCGCGCGGCGCCTGCTCTTCCTCATACACTGGACCCAGTACGTCTACCGTCGGGACTCCAAACGCCTCCGCAATATAGACAGGGCCCGTGTCGGGAGCGACAAACAGGTCCATGAGGGACACCGCCGCCTTGAGCTCGTCTATGGACAATGCTCCCGACAGGTCCACAACGCGCGTCTTGGGGCTTATCGCTTCGAGCATCTCTTTGGTTTCATCCGCGTCGCGATGCCCGCCAAACACAAATATGACTACGCCGAACTCCGCACTCAGCCTGTCGGCCAGCGCCGCAAAGCGCTTACTCCCCCAATTTTTTGCCTTAAATCCGGCCGACGGCGATATGCCGACCCAAAGCAGGCTTTTGTCTGCATTACCAGTCACGCTCTCGGCTACTCTAAGCGCCTGCGGTGAGTATGCCAGATGCTTTGTCGTATCGTCCTCGTGTACACCCAAGGGCGCAAGCAGGCGCAGGTATTCTCCCGGGCCGTAGTGCTTCATGCGATGCTCGACGACGGCAAAACCCGCCATGACGCGCAACGAGCGGTACCAGAGGGTTTCAAAGGGCGACGAGCCGTTCACCACCTTGGGGACGACGACGAATGGGATGCCGGCCAGGTACGCCACCATGGCGCAGATAATGTCCGGAGTAGTGATGACTGCGGCGTCAAAGCGCCCGCTGCGCGCCCTCTTAAATACGGATACTATGCCGTCAAATACCTCATATTGGTCAACGTCCGCACTGCCCTCAAGCACCTCCCTATTTATCGCGTTTCCGAATACCGTGAGGACGACGTCCGGATGTGCGCGCTTGAGTGCCCGGAAAACCGGGGTCGTGCAGACCATGTCGCCAAGCTTCGCCATCTGGAACACCGCCACCCGGCGCAGCGCTACAGGCGCGCTGTCAGCGGGCCCCCGGCCCAGGCGAAACAGCACGCATGCACACCACAACAAGGGTACGACAAGGGCTCTCATACGTTACTTTTTTGCGTGCACATAATATCCGGCCGTCATGATAGCGCGCTCAGCGTGCCTGCCAAGCGGATTATTACGCCCGTATTCTTTCCTGATGAGCCAGCCCAGCGGCGCCGTGCAGCGCGCCAGCAGAAGAAGCAGGGACTTTGTCAGTACTCCTCCGCGCAGATCGCTCTGGTAGGCAACGCGCTGGAGCAAATGGCCGAATGTCTCCGGAGTGGTGTTCTCCTCCTCAATAGACACTTCGCTCCAGTCGCGCAGAAGGTGGCCAAGACCGTAGCGCGTAAACCTAAAGTAGTCCCCCGGCGCATCGTGTATCGGAGCCATAAAGCGGGTGGTCAGGATAAGCTCGCCTCCCGGCTTAAGCACGCGGTGCATTTCGTCAATGGCCTGCTGGGGCGTATGCAGATGCTCGAGCACTTCGGTGCACAGGATCCGCTCGAACTTCTCCGACTCAAAAGGGAGCGTATGGGCGTCGCCCACAACATCCACGGAAGGCCCGGCCCGCTCATCAAGCCCGATACGGTTGGGAAAATATTCCTTGTAATAGCTGCTGCCGCTGCCAATCTCGAGCGTATAGGCATCGGAGGCATGCCGCGCGATAAACGGCTGCATGCGGCCGCGCGATATTTTGGACAGCAAGAATTTTTTAAGCATGGCTTGAGATAAAATCGGATACGGCTTTTGCGCGGTTGTCCCACGTATAACGCTCGACATCACGGCGGGCCCTGGCTCCCAGCCTCTCTGCGAGCATAGGGTCCTTGGCCAATGTCCGCAAGCCGTCCGCAAGCGCCCCAGGGTCGTCAGGAGAGACGAGCACGGCACTACTTTCATTTAGAACTTCCCGCACGGACGGGAGGTTGCTTGCGACAATGGGCCTGCCGGAAGCCATGTATTCAAACATCTTCATGGGCGACGTCGAGATTCGGGATATTTCTTCCTTGGCGGAGTTGGGCAGCACGAGCGCATCGGCAGCCTTCAAATACAGCGGGATATCGGCATGCGGCTTATGCCCTACCAGTATGACGTTTTGCACCGGAGGGTGGTGCGCGTTGAAGTAGTCTATATAATGCGGCTTGCCGCCCACTATAACGATCTTGTGCGCATCGTCCATCAGCTTGCCCGCTTCGTACAAAACCCCGGCGCCTTTCCATGGCTCGTCTATGGTGCCCGCGTACACCGCCAAAAAACCCTCCGGCAGGCCCAGAGACCGGCGGGCATCAGCCTTGCTAAGTGCGATATCAAACTGCGCGATGCTTACGGCGTCAGGGGCGACTAGTATCCGGCCCTCTGCATGCCCCTTCTCGACAAGTGCATTCTTGAGCCCTTGCGTTATAACGACAATACCGTCCAGATGTCTCAGAAGAAGGCGGTACCACCAGCCCGTGTGCCAGAAATGATGCAACTCGAAAAAAAACTTGACCGGCTGGCGAAACCAAAGACGGTTGTAGAGCATCATAAAAAACAGCAACCTCTCCTCGCGGCAGTACATGTGGGTGACGCCCCGTGCCCCGGCCAAGTGCAAATACCTCCACGCCAAAAAAAAGCTGCGCCCACCCGACATCTCTACGACAGGAAAGTCGAGCGCGTCTCCTTTGTTCTGATGCAGGCCCAGGACAAACCCGTCTCCCAGGACACCGGCAAGTGCGCGTGACATGCTTACAATCTGCAGGCGATTAGCCCTGGTTGACGGCAAGTCTATAGATGTAGCGTATAAAAGATTCATGTTTTTATGAAATACCCAGCGCGTCCAGATACTGCGGGATGATAACCTGTTCGTCAAACGCCAGTGAGCGCTCGCGTGCGGCCGCAGCGTAGTGCGCATGTTTGCGATCGTCGGTTAAAAGAGCGGCAAGCGCCTCGGTAAGCTCTTGTTCACCGTTGACCGGCACCAGAGCCCCATAGCGCGTCCACTCAACTCCCTCTTTGATGCGCAAGAAAGGATCGGACTCGGGAGCAAGAATCTCGCGCGGACCCGAGTCGCAATCAGCGGCAATTGCGGGGACACAGCATATCAGGGCCTCGATAAGCGCGTTGGGCAGACCCTCCCAGAGTGAGGACAGCACGTAGACATCGGCTTTGGCAACATAGGCGTGCGGATTGTCCTGATAACCGGCAAAGTAGACACGCTCGGTAATACCCAAGTCTTGCGCGAGCGCCTCAAGCCGCTCGGCTTCCCTGCCTTGGCCCACCAATACGAGGCGGCTTGGCACTATACTTTGCAACTGCGCAAACGCACGCAAGAGCATGGGCAAGTTCTTTTGTTCGCGTAGACGACCAAACCAAGCAATTACTCTATCGGTACGCCCATTTGCAAGCCATGGATGCTGGATCGGCAATGCAGCAGCTCGGCGTATCTCGTCCAAGTCTTTGGGGTTAAATATGACCCTGATGCGCTCTTGGGGGACACCGCAAACCTTTGACACATCGCGCGCAACCCCTTGCGAGTTGGCGATGATGGCGTCGGCACGCTTATAGAGCCAGCGCACCAGAAACGAGGTGAGCAGGCGCTTCGTCTGATAGCGCTTGGACAGCTCGGAGAGCATGTTTCCGATGCGCAAAACGATGCGCACCCGGACCCCGCTTAGCATGCGGGCCAAGAGTGCCAGCACCTGCGTATACTCGTCGAGCGCCATAAGCACGCCGGGCCGCTCGCGACGCATATACGAGATGAGAGGAAAGAGCGAAAACGCCATGCGGCCGCGGTCCAACGATATCACCCGTATCTTTTGGCTTACGCGCGACTCATACGGCCCCACGGGCTTGAGCACCAGCAGATCCACCATGTGCCCGCGCGCGGCGACGGCGTTTGCAATATCAATCACCTGCTTCTCTCCGCCGCCGGCGCGGTATGAAGATATGAAGAAAACCACCCTATGACTTAAAGAGTGATCTGGCATAGGATTGTTGAACTCGACGCAGCCCCTTAAGTACCAGCCTCTTATCGGCTTTCTGTATGGAACTGACAAATCCCCTCTCGCCCTCTATGCAGTAGTCGCTTACACGATAGGTATTTGAGAGAGATTTGATCTTTGAAGCGTACCCATGCTTGTCAAGGAAGTGCCGGAACGGAAGAGCGGTCATGTTCCAATTATTGAGAGATTTGAACGATTCAGGAGAACTAAATTCACCCTCCCGGCTAAGAGTAACGCCGGTCATGTCAAATTTGCCGCCCATTTGCCCGAAGAGCTCTGTTTTTATAAATTCAAAAGAGCCGCGGATGTTGAGGGCGCGCCCCAGTATGCGCACTTTGACAAATTCACGCCAATTCTCTGCACTACCGGACGCGTTGGTAAGTATTACCCACGGCAGTTCGCCTTGTAGATTGTCCGTAAAAAGCCGATCGTTAAGCAGGAGATTATCGTCGTGAGTCATCAGGAGCATGTCGTAGTCCCGGTAGTCATGGCGCTCGAGCCACTGGTTTACATTGCCGTAGTCTCCTACTGTGTTTGGGCACAGTTCATAGGTCCAGCCAAGCTTCTCAATATCTTCGACCGATGCCACATCCTTGTACAGTACTTGGTCGAGCACCTCCGGGTAGCTCCAGCCGATGCGCGCAAGTCTCTCTTTTTTTTCTCCCACAGAGTAGCTGGGATCTCTGTGGGAAATGCAGAAAAGGTCCACGGTCCAGCCGTCCGGAACCTTTTGTGCGGCCATGGCTTTAAAAAAATGGAGAGGGAAATGCCATCCGCTGGCAACAACTGCAAGTCTTTTAGGTGACGTAGGAGTGTTTTCCATGCAAGTATTAAGACGCTTAAGGTCAGCCCATTATAAGCGGAATGTGGTGATACTCAAACTTGTCAGAGGGGTAGGTTTGCCGCATGTAGTCGCAGACATGCTTCCAATCCCATACTATTACCTTTTTCTTAGTTATCTGGTCCGCGTGCCTCATTGCTCTCTCCATACTCTCCTTATCGTCGATAAAGTACATAAATACAGCCCAAGCGTAAGAAACATCCCAGGCGTCCTTGTGTTCCTCTATCCATCCCGCGGGCGGATTGACCAGATCGAGCTGGAAGACCTTGTCACGCAGATCAGGCCTCACCTGTTGCAACAAATCATCAGCAACATCGCATCCTTGGATATTAAAATGTTTGGTCATATCTTCGAGGAATCGACCGTACCCGCAGCCGATATCTAAAACGCTCTCAGGCTCATAGGCGGCAACCTGCCTGTGAAGTCCCTCAGGGGTCGGGAAAAATCTCTGCAGCGTGACACTCTGCCTTTCCTTAAGGGTGTCCCTCTGCCCGCGTCCCATCTCATCAATCCAGTGTTTTTTATATCCGGAACGGTGACGCGGCAACCTCTTATAGGCCCATTTTCTCGTGGGAGGAAACTCATATAAAGCACTAAGTGCAAGCAGTCGAAGTTTGCGGTACATGATGCAAATGAGTTAGCTGGCTTCAAACTGGCGGATAAGCGAGCAGATGTGCCGCACGTCCCCCACTGACATGCCATGATGAAGCGGGAGGAACAGATACTGGCTCTCGAGCGCATCCATGGTCGGGAGCGCCTGCCTGCCGCCAAAGACGGAGTACTTGTCGTTCCTATAATGATGCGTACCTGCCGATATCCCATGCTCCCTCAGAAAAGCTTGGAGCTCCGCTCTTTTTTCTGAGTAGGTTATAGCAAACCACATGTGCGCCGCTACCCCATGCCGGGCGTACTCCGCCACAAGGCGCCTGCGGTGCGCCACGAGCCTGTCTAGCGACCGCAAGTTGCCCCTGCCTATGGCTGCGGTAACGTCGCTCATGTGGTACTTGTAGCCGGCCTCGGCAATATCGGAGTCTCCGGTTTTTTGCTGTAGTTCCCGGTCGTACCCAAACCACCGCAGCCTCTTGCCCTTCTCGTGGAGGAGATCATCCTTGGTAATCAGGAAGCCCCCATCTCCTGAGGTCAGGATCTTTATAGCCTGCAGGGAGATGCAGACAAAATCTCCCTTGCCCCAATACTCAGAGCCTACCGCCTGTGCCGCATCCTCTATGAGAGGCACTCCCTTGTTGCGGGCAATTTCTTGAAGTTCCTTAAGCCCCCGATTGTTGCCGCCAAAATGCACAAACACGATCGCTTTGGTCTTTGGCGTTATCTTGCGCACAACATCCTCGACACTCACGTTCATGTCGCGCTCAATATCCGCGAATACGGCGCGTGCGCCCCGGTGCAGTATGGGCAGATTGGTCGCCGGAGCGGTAATAACCGGCGTGATTACCTCATCACCGGGACCAACTCCGGCAAGCTCGTACGCCAGCTCGAGCGCCGAGGTGCCGGAATTAAGCGCCGCAACGTTCTTAAAGCCGAATTTGTCTGCAAACTCCCGCTCTAATGCCTTGGCCTGCGGCCCTTCGCTAAGATACGCACCGTAGTTGGAGCGCAGCAACAGCGACCCGACATTCCAAACAGAGCGGAGCGAGACATAAGACTTAAATAGCTTTATATTCCTCATCGGGCGCTTAGTCGACTATCTTGAATTTCGGGAGAGGAATGATAAATTTTGACTTAAGGCCCTTTGCGCGCCAATTTTTAATGATGAAATCAGCATAGTGCCAGGCAAGAATCACTATATAGTCGGGTTTGTCTTTCAGGATTATCTCGTTGCTTACAATCGGCGTATGGGTACCCGGCACAAACTTGCCGTTTTTTTCCGCACCCGGCAGATTGGAGATGTACGGCACAAGCGACGTATCCAAGCCGTAATAATTCATCAAGACTACTCCCCTTGTCGGAGCAGAATCGGCAACGAATAACTTGCCTTCCTTGCGGGCCTTGTGCGCCAGGTCAAGAAGCTGCATTCTCGCCTTCTCTACTCCCGCTCTAAATTTTGCCCAGCCCTCTTTCTTAAAGAGGCCTGCGTCCTCCTCTGCCTTAACCAGCGCTTTAACCGCAGGACTAATCTTGTGCGCACCTTTCCAGCCAGCGTATATGCGGATGCTACCCTCGCGCCCGGTCGTGCGCTTGGCGTCAAACACTTCCATGCCGTAATAGGGGAAGAGCTTTACCAGCGACTTGAGGCTGTAGATACGCACATGGTCGTGGTATGCCTGGTCGAACTGGTGGCCCTCAAACACATCGAGAAGATACTGGCTTTCGGTAACCACTGCTCCGTCTTTATCCAAAAGGCGGCTGATGCCCCGCATCACTTCGCCCAGAGCTGCAATGTGCGCAAACACGTTGGTAAAGGTCACCACCTTTGCCTTGCCGTACTTTTTAGCGACTTCTTTGGCGACTGCCTCGTTGAAGAATTTCTGGGTAGTCTTGATGCCAAGTTCTTTGGACGCAACCTTGGCCATATTGGTCGGCTCAATGCCGTGCACCTGCATACCCTGCTCCCTAAAGAACGAGAGTAGCGTACCGTCGTTCGATCCCACATCAATACATAGCGACTTTTGCGGCAACTCTAGCATGGACACTATCTCCCCAGCCAACCTGCCTAGGTGCTCCTTGAGAGGCGGTGTGATGCCCGGACGATAGGAATATTCGATAGGAAAGAGAAGCTTAGGATCTACTACATAATCGAGCTGCCCTAAACCCGACTCAGGACAGACCATGAGTCGTAGTGGGTAGTGCGTTTCCGGCTCTCGCAGAGTTTCTGCGGTAAGAAGCGCGCTGCATGGCGGCTGATGGCCGAGGTTTATGGCCTCAAAGAGGTTGCGCGATCCGGTAATCTGGCAATGATCCAGGCGCCCAAGCTTTGCGTCGTGGTGAGCGATTTTTTTCATAATTATATACCTGTTACTCTACAGGAAATAGTAAAATCGTGCACCACCATGAAGGCGCGCAAAGCGCGTATTGACTTTAACCTACATATATACCAAGGTTATTATGTTTAACCCGATCAAGTAACACTCATGAACAAAGGCATGCAGATATGGAAAGGCCCTGAGGGCCGCGTTGTCCGATACGACGAGCACGGGGCCGCGCAAGCGCACCGAAACTGGATATTTGGATCGTTCATCACGCTGCCCGACGGGGAGCCGCTCACGCAATCCTTTGAGGTCAAGAAAGGGTTCGCCAAAGCCGGCACCTCCAGAGACGAGTGGTCTGCCGATCCGGCAGGAGAGTGCTTTGAGATAATACTGTCAGGAAAGTTGCGTAAATTTTTCAAGCTCGACGGCAAGGAGCAGACGATCGACACAGGCCCGGGCGACGCGATAACCTGGCACAATACCGTACCCCACCGCTGGCTTGCGCTTGAGGATACCGAGTATGTAGTCGTCCGGACCTTACGCTAACTTTATAAACTAAAGAGGTCGGACTCCGGCCGGGCAAGCCAGTCAGCAAGCGAGGGTGAGTGGCGGTTCTTTTCTGAGACCAGCGGCAATTCCTTAATCGGCCAGTCAATATGTATTGCAGGGTCATCCCAGGCGATCTCGCCCTGCGCAGCGGGATTATAAAGCGCCGAGCATTTGTATTGCACTTCGCAATCGTCCGTTAAGGTTTGGAAGCCGCGCGCAAACGACGCCGGAGCGTAAAGCTGAAGCTTGTTGCCCTCGCTCGCCTCGACCCCAAACCACTTTCCCAGCGTTGGAGAATTTTTGCGCAAGTCCACAGCCACCAAGAAAGCGCTCCCGCGCGTTACGCGCATAAGCTTGACCATTGGTTTTTCCCACTGAAAGTGGAGTCCTCGCACGGTGTTGCGCTTTGCCGAGCGGGAGTGATTGTCCTGTATAAAGACATCCGCAATTCCTGCGGCCGCAAGCTCGTCGGCGCGGTACGTTTCCATAAAGAAGCCGCGCTCATCCTCGTGTACGTCAGGCTCTATCACATAGACCCCATCAAGCGTCGTGTTTTTAATCTTCATGGAGGTATTCCTGCAGACCCTTGTCAAAGGAGTAGGTCTCTTGCCAACCAAGCTCGTTGCGTATGCGGCCTGCGTCCATCTGGTACTTAAGGTCCATGCCCGGGCGCTCGGCGGGTATCGTAGGGACTTTTTTGCCCGTTACGCTCTCTGCCCGCTCGATAAGCTCGCGCACGGTAAAGCCGTCATTGAGAGTGAGGTTGTATACGCCCTCGCCTTTTTCCAACATGAGCTCTACAGCGGGCGGAATATTCTTAACGTAAATGTATTCGCGGTAGCCCTTTCCTTCATTATGTACGGCAAGCGCCGCTCCGCCGCTAAGCGAGCGCTTGATGGCTGAGATGACCTTTCTGTCGTCTTGGCGCGGCCCAAACACATTGCAAAAGCGGCTCTCGACTATTTTGCCGCGCAGGTTGGGGAAGGTGTTTTCATACGCAATATGCATGAGTGAGCCCGCAGCCTTGGACGACGAATACGGGTTCTTGGGGTACAGTTTGTCGTCCTCTTTCTTCTTGTATTCGCACTCGCCGTACACCTCATCTGTCGAGACATATAAAAATTTTTGGAGATTAGGCAAAAGGCGCGCCGCCTCAAACAGGTTGGCATTGCCTACTATGTTCTTTTCGTGGACACGAAGGGGTTTGCGGGTCGAGTCGTCCACATCGCTTATGGCCGCGGCGTGTATAAGATAATCCGGATTCTCTTTTGCAATTATCTCAAATACCTCCGGACGGCACACGTCGAGCTTGTAGTTCTTAAACGTGCCGTCGATAATCTCAGGATGACAGCCTGAGGACTGCTTGTCTATGACGACGACCTCCCACCCTTTTTGCACGAAATACTGGGTGACATGCGAGAAAATGAACCCCAAACCTCCGGTAATTAGAACTTTTTTAGCCATGTTTTGTTTCGTTATATTACAGTAAGTCTTGCGTAAGAGCACCTTTAAGCTCACGTAGTGTGCCGAGCATGCTCTGCACCGACTTATCCCATGTAAATTCAGCCGCGCGGACCCTCCCCTTACGTATAAGCTCTTCTCTCAAAGAGGGGTCCGTGCATAGCTGTCGCATGGCAGACGCGATATCCTCCGGACTATAGGGGTCAACCAGGAGTGCCGCGCCGCCCGCCACTTCCTTAAGCGCACCCTCACTCGAGGTTATTGCCGGGCACCCCCAGTGCATGGCCTCGATAACAGGGAAGCCAAAGCCCTCGTAAAGGGTGGGGAATACGAGCGCAGCAGCGTGCTGGTAAAGGTATGCCACCTCCGCATCAGACACACGGCCGACAAACTGTACCTGTTTGTCTGTGCACGCCTCTTTGGCAATTGATACAAGCGAGTCGTAGTACGGGCCGCTTGGTTTGCCCGTGAGCACGAGCGCGTAGGCGCTCTCGCCTTTTGCAAACGCCGCAAACCCCTTAATAATGCGCCCGACGTTTTTGCGCGGCTTAAGAGAGCCTACGTATAAAAAGTATGGCTCGGCCACAACTACCGGCGCGGGCGCAACAGTAGGTGGCGTAAAGCCGAGGTACATAACCTTAACGCGCTCCGGCGCAATGCCAAAGTGTTTTACCACGTCGTCTTTTGTAGCCTGCGATATCGCAAGGACAACACTCGCCTTTTTGAGCGATGTCTTATGCATAAAAAAGAGTACCGGGCGAAGGGCGCGTCGCCAGATGCCCGCAGGAGGGAGCGCCAGATAGGCAAAGTCGTGTGCAAAAAGTATCGAGCGCTTAGGGCGAAAGAAAAGCGGTATAACAGGGGAAAAAAAGATGTATATGTCGTGCGACCCAAGTTTGAGTGCGCCGGTAATCCAAAACGATGCATTGCCCAAGAACCCGTACGAAACCTTTGCGGCGCCGCTTGAAAACCGCACGTCTCGGGGGGCTCCTTTGAGATAGCAGGTAAACGAGTCGTCCGGGCAGCCGTGCATAATCCCCTCCACAAACGGAGAGAATTTGCCGGGAGAGCCGCCGAGTGTTGGGTCGCCATAGGGATGTAGCACCAAGCCTATATTCATACCTTTGGGGTTGTGGCGACAAAGCTCAGGTTAAATGCAAATAGGTTAGGGGAGAATGCGGCCATCTTTTTATAGCGGCCAAGCCCCTGCACCTCTACAGACTCAAAATGTTTAGACAAAAGAGCGTGGAGTTCTGCAGCACTAAAGTGGTTGATATGTGTCGGGTCCTCAAGCGGCGTGTGTGCCCTGCTGCCCGACAAATAGCGGAGCCTGTTTTTAAGACTAAAGGCATTAGGCACCGAGCCCACAAACATACCGCCCGGCTTAAGATGCCTGGCCACATGTGCCACAACGCGGTCCGGATAAAACAGGTGCTCAAGCACCTCGCCCGCTACCACCACATCAAATGTCTCGCCCATAAGCTCATGCCAGTCGCCATGAGCGTCAAGCGCACGGGTGTCTATACCCAACGCCTCTTTGGCGCGCGCAAGGGCAACCTCATCTACATCCACGCCCACAACTGTGTTGTCGCGGGCAAAGTATGCGGTAAGGGCGCCGTCGCGGCAGCCCATGTCGAGCACGCGCTTGCCCTTGCCTATTGCCGTAGCAAAAAAGCGCCCCCTGTCCTCCTTAAGGATACTAAACCCTTGCGGGCGGCTGGAGCCATGATGCTCCTCGTATAAGTCTTTGGTGCCAACCCCCATTACTGAGTCATTATCTCACGAAGTCGCCCCGCGAGCACACTCAGGCTATGGCTCTCAACAATGGGCCGCAGCGTGGCCTCGGGCCGCGCCAGCATTACTTTGAGCTTCTCTGCCAGGTCGGCCTCGTCCTTAAAGTAGTACTCCTCGCCGGCCAGCTTGCGCCAATCGTCGCTCATGGCCAAAGACTGACAGCCGGAGGCGGCAGCCTCAAAGATTGTCTTGTCATACATACCTGAGGGCGAGCAATTTACAAACACCTGATGGGCACTATAAAGAGCGGGTGCCTGGTCGTTGGGTATACCTGCAATAAATTGCACCCGACTCCCCAGCTCTTTGGCCGTCTCTTTAACACTCTCGTAGTAGCGCGCGTATTTAGGGAGAGGGGAGCCGACAAATGTTGCTGAATACTGTATGCCCTCTTTTGTTAGCTGCTTAAGCGCGGCAACAAGCGTCTCCGGATACTTAGAGGGGGACATGCGTGCAAAAAACAATACTGAGCCGGGCGTACGCTCGCCCGTTGGTTTAAATCTTTCTGTGTCGACACCTACCGGCATGAGCATCGTCTTCTTATACTTGGCAGTGTAGGAATGTGTGGACGTGCAGAAAATAGTGCGGCACCACATGGCGGCAAAGTCGGTCACCACAGAGCCGGCAAAGTGGTTGCGCCACATGTACACCGGCTTGTGCAACAATACCCAAAGCCATCCGGCGCTCACTATAAACTCCTGGCCCTGATGCACAAACACGGCATCGTATTGGGCGCGTAGGCGCCAAGCCTCGCGCACCAGGCGCACGGCCCGCATAATGCGCGACTCGCCGAGCCACACCACCTGTACGTTTGGCGGCAGGCTGTAAGTACCCCTGCGCAAGCACAGCACCGTCACCTGCTCAAATTGTTTGGACAGTGCCTCTATCCATGTGAGAAAGAACCCCATAGTGGGATCATTTTGGTCGACCGCCTGGGCGCATATTAAAAGCCGCATATTATTTTTTGCGCAACACTCGCGTGCCGTGCACGCCCTCCAGCAGGTCGAGGTCTTTGCCTGAGTCTAGCAACAGCTCGATGTTCTTGCCAATCAGGCCTTGCATAAGTTTTACTCCGGCCTTGTTCCCTACCTTGCTTTCATAAAAGTCGGCAAGGGCTGCGATGTCCTTGATAAAGCATACCCCGCCCGCGCCGCGGCCTCTCTTAGCCCCCTTGTGGCCGCTGTCGTGGAGCACCGCCAAGTGCGACGGCCCGATGCGAGGGTCGGCCGCCACGGCCTCGCGCAACACCTCGTAGTCAGCGCCTATCGCATCGGCTACCTCGTACATCAGGTTGGCGTAGAGCACTTTCATGTACAAAAAGAAGTTGCCCGCGTACTTAATAAGCTCTGCCTCGGCTATGGGGCAGATTAGCTCGTAGGGCGCGCGGGGGAGTACCTTCATCACCTGTTTGGCCTTAGCGCGTGCGGCTGGCGTCTGCTTAACGGTACCGATGATGTTGCGCAGGGGACGCGCGGCGTCCTCCGCGGCCTGCTTGAGTACTAAAAACTCCGGCGAGTGCATCACAAAGAGCTTAGGGAACTTCTTTTGCAGTTTGGCCGTCGTGCCCGGCAGTACGGTCGACTTTATAACCGCCGCACTCCCCGCCCCAACGAGCTTTAAGGCCGACTCGACCACAGAGTAGTCAAACCCTTTGGGTGTGGTTGGGGTTGGTACCGCGATAAACACAATGCCGCAGGATGCGATCTTGTCCTTATTGGCGCGGTACGGTTCCTCGAGCGCGTAGCGCACCACCGTGTGGCCGCGCCGCTCCATATCATCGGCGTAGCTTTTGCCGATGAATCCTTGCCCTATAAATCCTATGGTCATCTTGATATCAATTTAAAGTCTCTCTCCATCGGCGCGCCCACTCGTCCCTGCCCGGCAGAGCAAAGCGCAGGCGTCCGCGCGCACCCGCGCGCAGTGTATCAATCACGGCCCGTGCAAGTTCCGGACGGGCCACCACGGTGGCGCCCGCCTCGCGTGCCACGCCCACATCGGGCGAGACCACGGCGCAGTCCGCATACAGCGCCTCGACTATCGCGGCGCCCCAGCTCTCCTGCGTCGACGTTACCAAAAGGCAGTCTACCGCCTTGTACAGGGAAAGAACATCAGTGCGATAGCCTGCAAATACAACCTTGTTGGCCAGCCCGAGGTCACGAGAGAGCGCCTCAAGCATCGGCCGCTCTGAGCCCTCGCCTGCGACAATAAGCCCCGCACCGGGGAACTCGCGCGCCACCTCGGCAAACACGTGCAATGCCTCGGCACAGTTCTTTTCTGCCTCCAGCCGGCCGACAAACAGGACCGTCTTGCCAAATTGGGGGAACTCCTTTTTTATATCGGTCGCCGGCGCCCGGAGGATAACGTCTGTGTCCACAAACACGGGGAGCACGTCTACAAACACACGCACCCCCAGCGCCTCGGCCTGCGAGCGCACAGTGTCTGAGACGGCGCGCACAGCATCGGCATGCCACAGCACAATCTGCACAATCGCGCGCGAGAAGCCCGACAGGTAGCGCAGGTCGCCGTGCAGCTGCACCTGGAGCCGGCAGCCGCCTAGGCGCGCCGCGACAAGCCCCAAAAGCCCGCGCCACAGCGGATCCTGCGCCGTCACTACATCAAAGCGGCGCGTGAGCGCCCGGCCCAAGATAGAGAAGAGGGCCAGCGGCCGGCTCGGGCCCCAAAGTACTGCAACCAGCTCGTCTACCTGTGCCTGCTGCAGCGCAAAGCGCTCATGAGCCTCGGTGTGGGGCTCAAATATGCGCTTATCGCCGGTTATCATGAGTACCTTCATAGCTTGGCTACATCAAGTATCTCATCCGCAATATCCTTCCATGTGCGCACGTAGGAAAACTCTTTTATGCGCTTTACATACGCCCGATACTTCTCATCGTCCAAGAGCTCCTCAATAGCACCTTGCATTGCGCGCTGGTCGAGCGTGTCCACAAATAAGCCCAGCCCCTGCAGACGCTCGTGCATGCCGCTGTCCAAGGGCGCGATAAACGGCTTGTTGTAGGAGAGCGCCTCGATAATGCTGTTGGAGTTAACCTCGCTTACCGACGGCACCGCAAACGCATAGGCCGTCTGCACACGCGCCGCGTGCTCGCGCGGGGGCAGGGCGCGGGTGTCGAGCGAGGCGCGACCCTCTGCCGCTTGTGCAAACGCCTGCGCAAAGGCCGGAATGTTTTTATACGTGATGCCGCGGCCGGCGGCGACAAATATCTTTTGGCCGAGAGGGGAGTCGGCTGCAGGTTTTTTGGGCGGGTACTCGTTTTCAAGCACGCGGGCCGGAGTTGTAAAGCCAAAAGCCTTCTGCCATATATCCATCTGCCACGCCGTATTAAACAAGAGTACGTCGGCGCGGCGCAACAAAGCTTTGGTCGCCCGTTGCACCATACGCTCTTTCATAGATAGCTTGCGCGGCTTGGTATAAAACTCGGACAGGCGCACCATGTCGCCCGTGCGCTCAATGTACGCCTCCCAGACAAAGTCGCCGCCTACGCGCACCAGCAGCTTGCGGCGCAGAAGTTTGGCCGCGACAAGCGCGGGGAAGCCCACACTCCAAGTGTCCAGGGCAAGTATCGCGTCGGCGCGCATGGCTTTAGGCAAAAGCCTTACAAAGTAAACAAAGTGGCGTATCCCCCACGGCAACATTCGCTCGAGCCCCGACCAAGCGCACAGTAAAACCGGCCCGCGCCGGCCCAGCTCCTCATAAAGTTTTTGGGCATACTTGGCCGGACCGCCGACCTGGGGAGGGTAGATACCTGTGGCGATAAGGATGATCATTGTGGTGGTGGCCCTCAGCTTAGCCTAATTGTACAAGAAGGGAAGTCGGGTGGGGGAATTTTGTCTAATTAAAAGCGGGGGAGTCAGGTGGGCGTGAGGTAGCGGATGCGACGAATGCTGTGCAAAAAGTCCAGGTGGGGGCGGCCAAAGCGCGGGGCGCTTTGGGGCTAAGGCTTTTTTTAACAGCATTATAGCAGCAGCAAGGGCATGTGAACCAGAAGAGCGAATATGAAGAAGCACGGGATACGTCGGAATATCTCGGTCTTGCGAGACAACTCCCCTAGCCTTGTCAAAAGTTATCCACACCTCGACTTTGCTCGGTGCAGGCACCCCTTGTCAGCTACAACTTGTCGTGCTCCAACGAAGTTACACAAATGCTAGACTAACCATGCCATGAACGTCACTTTAGCCACGCCATTGTATCCGCCCGACGTAGAGTGGCCCGCGCCTTATATAAAGGAGCTTGCCCGGCGGCTTTCCCCTGCCCACTCGGTCACCATTGTGACCTATGGCGAGATACCCGAGAAAGTGGACGGCGTGAGCATTGTGGCAATCAGCAAGCGCCAGCCGCGTGCCGCGCGGCTTATGGGCTACACACGGGCTCTGTGGCGCGCGGCGCGCCGGGCCGACGTTATATATGCCGAGAACGGCGCATCGGTCGAGCTGCCGCTTGTTGTTGTGAGCTTTCTGACGCGCAAGCCGATACTTATGCACCTGGGCGACCAGCGCGCGCATGCAAAAGCCGCTGGCAGTGTGGCGCTTAAAAACATAGAGAAAGCCGCACTCGTGAGTGCCAAAAAAGTCGTGACCGACTCCCCCCTTGAGCGTCCCGAGATTTTGCCTTTTGCCGACTACCCTATCAATGAGTTTGCCGCGTACGAGGCCTCGTGGATAAGACACACCGAGATGCTCGAAGACCTTTTTATCTATGCCAAACAATAAAGAAGAGCTGGCCAAAGTAACACCCATACTCGAGGCAATGGGCTATACGCTCGACGCCGTGCAGCCGCACATCGCCGGCGAGCGTGCACTAACGGGCCCCATAGGCGGCGGGCACAAGCTCCTGCTCTTAGGCCACAACGCCGAGGGCACACGCGTGGTGATAAAGATAAGCAATGACAAAAAAGCTATAGCCGAGATGCAGCACGAGCGCGTGTGCCGCGACCTGCTGGAGGAGATCCGCTTTGCAACGGAGGTGTTCCACTCGCCGCGCGAGCTGGCGGTTGAGAAACACGGCGACTACACCATTTTGGTGACCGAGTTTGTCGCACAGGACAAGGCGTTTCTCGAGCGTTCTGCGGAGGAGCAATTTGCCTTAGCACTTAAGGCCTTTAAGGCGCAGGAGGGCGCGCACGCCACCACCTACGAGCATGCCCGCGCTATCGTAAACACTTTTGGCGAGATGCGTGCCTCCGATTACATTGAGAAACTGAATAGGTACGCGCGAGAAACCTCCGGGATCGAGCGGGCTGTGGCATTTGCAGAGGAGAATAAAGATACGCTCGAGCAGTACTGCGGCTTTTTAACCCATTGGGACTTTACGCCGCAAAACATCCGCGTGCACCAAGGCGAGATTTATCTCCTGGATCACTCGTCACTGCGCTTTGGCAACAAGTACGAGGGCTGGGCGCGGTTTATAAACTTTATGGAGCTGTACAACCCCGCGCTGGCAAGCGCCTTGGTGCAGTATGTCAATGACAACAGAGCGCCCGAGGAGTCGGTGGCACTTAAATGTATGCGCGTGTACCGCCTTGCCGAGCTGGTGCGCTACTACAGTGGCTGGCTGCCGCGTACCGAGGGCAACTTGCACGAGCTGGCGCAGGCCCGCATAAACTTTTGGAAAAATATACTACAGGTCGTGCTTGATGATAAAGATGTCTCCCCCGCCCTTGTCGAGGACTACAAAAAAACCCGCGACTGTTTAAGAAGCGAGGAGGAAAAACAGCGCCAGGAGGGCCTACATTAGAAACTCCCGGCACAGGGCCGGGAGTATGTCTTTATCAGCATTACGCACAGAGAGTTTCAAACATTACGCCCGCATGCTTGGCGATAGCGCCCTCGGTAAGCGACTTGGTCCACTGGTCAAAAGCCTCGTCGGCGCGGTACCAGTCGGACTCCTTGTCACCATCCCGGAGCTTTGTCACCTGATACTTGAGAGTATCAATGACGGCGTGAGCCGGGAGGTAGACGTTATGCTCTACTCCCGGCTTGGATGTAACCGTTTCTCCGGGGCGATAGACCTTCAAGGCATGGAGAGGCTCTGCTCGGTCAACAAGCACCATCCACCTGGCCACCACCACGAAGAACTCGGCCGTGTGCTTATGGAAGTGCGAGTTTTGCCAACCGCCTTCCCTCCCGGCGATAGTCCTAATGTAGGACGTCCCGCCGGGCATCACTGCCCGCACACGCTCCTCGTCGTTGTCCATGATGCGCCGGTCGACAACCATTTCATCGTCTTTCAACAGCACGCCAGTCGGCTTTGTCATGTCCTTCTCCTGTTGGAACAAAAATCAGGCACCCATGTGCCTGCCTTAACCTCGTTTCATTATATCACAGAATACTCCTAATTGCAAATGGCCCTGTAACCTATTTTATCCTATAGGATCAAATAAGTTACGCGGCGTCCACCTAGCTACTAACTTAGTAACTAGGGCTAATACTCGAGGTTTTTTAGTTTCTCGACCAACACCGCATATTCCTTAACCAGCGGGTGATGCCACGACTCTCTGAGCATCTTAAGCATCTCCTCCTCAAACCAGAGCTTCTTGTCGCGGCTGCGGTTAAAGTGCGACCACATGGTTTTGCCTTCTTTTTGGTAGCCCATAAGCAGACTCTCGGCATTGTGTATCTTGTCGGCAACAGATATTGCCTTGGCGCCATCTGAGCCCGCGCGCACAGCCTCGACGTATTTTATGCGTTGGTCCTCCCACGAGAGAGTTTTGTCGTAGCTGACCGTCTGCACAAGCCCTAACACCTCTTGGCCCAACTCCTCACGCATCTCGTCTGCGGTTACAGGAGTATCCTCGAGCACGTCGTGCACGAGCGCGGCCGCAATAACGGCCTCGGCAAAGCCGTGCCGCGCAAGCATGAGAGAGACCGCCACCGGGTGGATGATGTAGGGCGGGCCGTCCTTGCGCATCTGGCCCTCGTGCGCTGATGTGGCCATGCGTATGGCTTTCTCTATTAAAGTCGCTTCCATTACTTGTCTACTATACGCGCAAAGACTTTCTCGCGCATCTGTACCGCTATCTTGTCCCAGTCGTACTCAGCCTCAACCAGTGCGCGGCCACGCTCCGATATTTCCTGTGCCTTTTGCGGGTTTGCCAATACTTCCTTAACTTTATCTGCAAGCGCTTGCGGGTCATCCACCGGCACTATCCAAGCAGTTTCACCATCGCGGGCGTAGTCGGCAATGCCCCCTACCCCGGTTGTAATAAGCGGCAGGCGCGACGCAAGCGCCGATATAAATGCGTTGCCCAAGCCCTCGGAGCGGCTGTTGGCTACAAAAATGTCGGAGGCCCGGCGGTACGCCGTAACCTCGTCGCGCGTTACTTGGCCCGCAAACATGACCCTATCCCCTACCCCAAGCTCTTTCACCAACTCCTTGAGCATAGCCTCGTCTTGGCCGCCGCCCACTATTAAAAATTTTATGTTGCTCGACAAAAGCGGCAGCGCGCGTATGACTATGTCCTGCGCCTTTTGATGCTCGAGCCTCGAGGTGTTTACCAGCCACACATCGCCATCCTGTTTGCCCCACTTGCGCTTTATATCCTCGACCATCGCCGGGTCAAAGCTCTCCTTAAGGTCCTTGGGGTTGGCGCCGTTGCGTATGAGCTCTATGGGTGCGCTAGAGCCGCGCCGCGGCGGCCATGTGGAGAGATACTCCGAGATAGACTGTATAACCTCCGCGGTGCGAAAGCCCTTACTGATAAGCGGCAAAAACGGCCTGATGCGCAGGCGGCCAAACACCTTATCGTACGAGTCGCCGTCCTGGAGCGTAAGTATGTGCGGAACGCGCATGCCAAGCATGCCGGCGAGCATGGTCGGAAAGAGCATGTAGGTCATCATGGCCCACACCCCGTCAAAGCGCTGCGCCTTGTAAAGCGAGCGCGCCTTGAGCGCGGCAAGCAGCGGAAAAAGGACCTTGCCCATATACGAGCCGCCGCCTACGCGGTAGACCATGACGTTGCCTATTTTTTCCTCTTTTGTGTCGTCGGCGGTAAACCGCAACGTGACCATCAAAAACTCTACGTCTTGGATGCGGTCGGTTATTTCTTTAATGGCGCCCTCGGCCCCCGACACGTTGCGCGGATAGTACGAGAGCGAGAATATTAAAATCTTTTTCATGCCTTGTTCTTCTTTATCTCCTCTATATATGCCTTAAGCGTATGCTTCTGCTGCCAGCCGAGCGCCTCTAGCTTGCTTGTGTCCATGGCGCCGGAAGAGCGCGAGCTCTTTGTGGCCGGCAGGTGCACTACCTCGCCTCCAAACATATGCGCCACATCAAGCAATGAGTAGACCTCTTTGGCGCAGATAGGATACTCGTCATTACTCCCCTTCTCCCCCGCCAAGACAATACCATCTACCGTGTCGTCTATGTGCGTAAATGCGCGCGTCTGCTCGCCTGTGCCACGCACCTCGTGCGGCTTGCCCGCCAAATAATTTTGTTTAAACGTCTCTATGACCGTGCCGTAGTTGTTGACCCCTGCGCGCTCGCCCGGCCCGTACACGTTATAAAAGTACGTAATGGCGAACGGCAGGCCGTACCAAGCGCCGTAATACGCAACAAGCTCCGAGTTGGCCGCCTTGCCCCAGGCATAGGGCGAGAGGTCGCGCGCCTCAAACTTGGTCGAGGAGCCCGCGTACACGAGCTTGCATCCCTTGGCGCGCCAAAACTCCAACACCGCAAGCGTTCCGGCCATGTTTTAATCAAACACAACGTCCGGCTCCTCGAGACTCTTGGCGATGCGAGAGTACTCGCCCAGGTGGTAAATAATGTCAGGAGTCTCAGGGACCAGCTTTGCAATGTCTTTGGTATGGCCCTCGCGGTACTCCACGCCGGCAACATGGTTGTCGCGCGAGCCCGTAAAGTAGTTGTCTAAGGAAATTACTTTGTGGCCGTCAGCAACAAGCCGCGCGCACAGGTGCGAGCCGATAAACCCGGCCCCGCCGGTCACGAGTATGAGTTGTTGTGCGGCCATATAGATACCCTACCCTACCTGATAGGCTACTCTATTGTAAACTCATCTTCTGATCCCCCGGTTACCGGCTTGCGCCGCACCACCATGACGCTCGCAACGCCTAGGCCTACTATGCCGCCCAGGCCCGCAAACGCGGTCCACAAAGGCAGCACAGCGTTACTGCTTGCTGCCGACGCCGCAAGTGACGGTGGCGCCGGCTCTTCTGACATACCGGATGTTGATGATGCTTCAGGTGCCGCGGCGGCCGGTACATCTATATAGACTTCCGGAATAATTAAAGGAGCATCTGTTGCTGCGGGCCCAGCCGGCACAACTGCTGGTAATGCTTCAGATTTTGCGGCCGGCGCCGAGTATACGACTTGTGTGCCGTCCGGGTAGTAAAGTTTTGCGTCAGTAGCCTCAAATCCGAGCGTAGCCGCGGATATATTTATGGCCGAGCCCTCGAGCACCACCGAGTGCTCCGGGAGCACAAAGGTACTGTCGCCCTGCTTAACTACCCACAACGAGAGGTCTAAGTCGCGACCGGAGTTGTTTTGTACGGACACGCCGCCCTGCGGAAGTGCCACAAGCGCAACCGAGGCCGGCTCTGCCGTTACCGTTATACGGCTTGTGGTGCGCAGGCTTGTGTTGGTTATTGTCAGCTGGACAGCGTACGTACCCGGGTAGCTAAAGTGATGCATCACCCACGGGCCCTCGGCAGTCGTGCCGTCGCCAAAGTTCCAGTAAAACTTGGCGTAGTTTATAACGTCCCTGTCGCGATCATAAGCGGTGGCGACAAACTTGGTATCGGCGCCGACGATAACCACTCTGTCGCTGCCGGCCGATGCAAACACCTGCGGCAGGGGCGGCGCCACATAGCCGGGGTTAGAGGTTGATTTGCCCGAGGAGCCGGAGCCGCTCTCCTGCGCGGGCGGCGTGTAGCTCTCCGTCGCATTGTCGGCGCCCGGCGTGGGCAAGGCTTGGAGCCACGTGCTCGATGCCATCTGCAAACTTGTGCCATTGTCACTGCCTCCCTGGCTTGCGGTGTAAGTCACCGAGTCTAGTGTGCTGCCCGAGCCGTCTGCCAGCGAGACCGTTGTGCCGGTGTTGTTTAAAGTAAGAGATGCCTTGGCAACCGAGTAGCTGCCGGTGTACTCGCCCATAAATACAGACGGGTCGCTTGTAAGCACTAAATATCCGTGTGCGGGGATTGTCAGCGAGCCGCGCCCTACCCCGCCTTGAGGGTCCGTTATGGTGTGGTTGGAGCTATCAACTATGCGCCACGAGCCGGAGCCCGAGCCGCCCACCAACATGACATCCTCTGAGCCGGAGTTATACAGCTCGACCCACTCGCGCCCGGCATCCGTGCCGGCGGGGTTGTACATAACCTCATTAATAGAGACCGCAGCATGGGCAGCCGCGGGCAATGCGCACGAAAATATAAAAATAAAGGAGAGTTTAACTGCTTGGCTCGCGATGCTTCTTGTCATGGTGCGACCCCTCTATATCCGGGTCGACAGAGAGCATAGCATGTAGAGTCTCTTTGGGAAGGGAGGCGGGTTTTGACGAGCTTTTTGCGACTTTGTCCAGAGTATCCTTGAGGTCCGGGGAATGTTGTGGCGTTGAGTGTGCGTGCGGTTCCGCTTTAGGCGCCCCTGCCTTTGGAGCCTCGGGCTTTTTGGCGGTTACGGCCGCAAGGGCATCGCGCAGGCTTGTTGAGCCCTCGAGTGCGGGCTTTTCTACCTCCGGCTCAAGACGGGGCTTGGGCGGGGGTGCGGCGCGCACCGGTTGGCGGCGCGGCGCCGGAGCCTTTTCAATATGCGTATGGTTGTGGACATGCACCTGCGGTGCTGGCTGAGGCGCAGGCGCTTCTACCCTGACCGCTTGTATGATAGTGGGAGCAGGAGTAGGTGCCGGAGCGGGCACCGGCACAACAACGGTGGTGTGATGCGTAGGAGCCGGCGCGGGAGCTGCACGCGCTGGCGCCGGTGCCGCTGGGCGCGATGCAGCCGTCTTTGTCGCCGTATTGCCGTACTTGGGCTTAGGAGGCTCGACAACAAGCGGCTCCACGCTCTGCCACTTCTCTATCGCAGCCTCGACCTCGGGCCTAGGCTTGGCAAACTGGTCGCGCGAGCTCTGCAAAACTTTTTGCGTGTTGTCCTCTGGGGTGGCGTCAAACGGCGGCAGGGTTGTGGCGCTAAAGGGCGGGCTGCCCACGCCGTCTATCATAAGAGTCAGGTAAATCTGGGCAAACCCGAGGTTAACCAGGTCGGTCGCCTCAAACTGCGGCGCAAACACCGTCTCTAATGTCTCGGCGTCAAACGGCCCCACGCGGAAGGCCACCGTCGTGCCCACGTTGCCAAACACCGCATCGCGCACCTCCTCCTCCATCTGCTCGACATACTGGTGCGCGATGATGAGGTTAAGCTTGTACTTGCGCGCCTCCGACAGGATGTCGGAGAATGACTCGTTGGCAAAGTTCTGGAACTCGTCCACGTAAAAGTAAAAGTTGGGCAGCGTCTGCATATTGGCGGAGCTGACATCGGCGCGGCTCATAGCCGCCAGGTATATCTTGGTGACCAGCATGGAGCCCAAGAGCGTCGCGTTGACCTCGCCTACCCTGCCCTTGGAGAGGTTCATGATCAGTATCTTTTTTTGGTCCATGATCTCGCGGATATCAAACGAGCTCTTGGGCTGGCCCACAATGTTGCGTATAAGCGGGTTGGAGGTAAACTGGCCTATTTTGTTTTGTATGGCCGGGGTCGCGTCTTGCGTGTAGCGGTCGGTGTAGTTGGCAAACTCATCGACCCAGAAGCTTTTAACTATGGGGTCCTTAACGTTCTCGACCACCTTCTTGCGGAATGCTTTGTTGATGAGCATGCGGTTAACGTCGAGCAGCGTCGCACCCTCGTACTCAAGCAAAGCCAGCAATGTGTTGGAGAGTATGTACTCCATACGGGCTGACCATGCATCTACCCAAATCTTGCGGAAGGCCGAGAGCAGGCCCGAGACAACCAGGTGGCGCTTGTCGTACCCCACGTCCTCCATCACGTTAAAGGCCACAGGATACTCCATGTCAAACGGCGCAAAGTACACCACGTCTTTAATGCGATGCGCCGGCACGTACTCCATAATCCGGTCGGCGGTCGAGCCGTGCGGGTCTATAAACGCCATGCCCTCGCCGTTGCGGATGTCCTGTATGGCCATGTTCTCCAGCAAGGTGGACTTGCCCATGCCGGTCTTGCCGATGATGTACATGTGGCGCGCGCGGTCGCGGCGCTTGATGCCAAACGGCAGGGGTTTCCCGCGCGAGTTGGTCTCGGCAAAGTACGTTATCTTATTTGCGTCCTCAAGCATTGCTTTAATTGTACCACTGCCCGCTATAGACACGCCCGCACAAGCCTTTATACTATCGCGATGAAGGAATCATCATTGTGGCTGCGCTTGGGCGTATGGTGGCTGGCGCTTACATTTTTATACTGGGCGCTGGCGCTTATGGGCTATGGCTGGGCGCTCGACTGCCTAGAGGCATGCACCGCCGTTGTGGCCCCCGACAGCGCGTGGTGGGTTAATCTTTTGGGTATGTTTGTGCCGCTGGGCCCCAACAACATGTCGTACGCCGCGCTCTTTTTGCTCAAGCCGATCATACTCGCCTTCCCCACGCTCTCCGGCACAGTAACCTCCGCCTATGGGCTTATAACAATTGCCGCTGTGCTCACGCTTGCACTCGGCATATGGGCCACGCGCGCTATAGAGCGCGTACTGTGGAGGCTGTCCCTGCACCCCGCACTTAAAGTCGTAGCCAACCTCGCAATCTTGCTTGTGCTCACGCTTGTCGCAGACCTTGCGCTCTTTGGCGGCCACTGGGTGTCTCTGGAAATCCTCCGTCAGTCGCTCTAGGCACACCGGCCGTTGTCCCAAAAGGAGCCATATGGTAGCGTGGTGGCGGACTACCTGTGGCTCTAGGGCCACTCCATTCGTGGATCAGAGGCTTTGGCCTTAAAAACAGGAGCGTACCATGTCAGCAGTTTCTAGCCTACGCGACCTATTCTCCCGGCAAGCAAAAGGACGTGCACCTGCCGACTCAGACTTAGCTGCACTAGCGAGATTTATCTTGCTCGAGAGTGCCGAGAAGAAGAGCGGCACTACGTACGTAAGCGACGCCGAGCTTGATAACAAAAATAAGTTCAGGGCGGGCAAAGAGGCTCTTACTCTACTGTCTCTTTGGAATGAAGGCGGCTCAATGCCAAAAACGTTCCGGGTGCTGCTCGACGCACTTCTGGAGGCTTGGGTTAGCAGCTTCATTGACGCCAAGCTCGAAAAGGATATCGTGGATGCCCTGCTGGCTCTTGATGAGCTGGATGAAAAAGAAAAAGGGCAACTGGAGGAAGCGCTGCGGATGTGCGGCAAGGAGCATTTGTACTATCAGCCACAGAAGCTGCTGCGTATCCTTACTGGCGCGGGAGATGCAAGCAACGATAGTGTGGTGAAGTGGGCCTTCAAAACGCTGGGCAGCAAAGTGAATACTGACCACCTGCGCTTCGTCGCGATCTGCCTGTCAGCATGCGGCGAAAGTAGCGACAACGCGTCCAAACTTGAAGGGGCGGCAAAGTATCACATCCAAGTCGCCGCAAAGACACTGACTGTAGCGGAGAACATGAGTTTTGCCGATGTACGTGGCGGACCATTCAGGCCAATGGGGAGAGCGAGCGAGCTCACTCTCCACACGTCCACGCTTGTTGAGTATGTGTGGGTCACCTCAAAGATGAACGAGACGCTCAAGAAATCTGCAGAAGGAGCCAACGCATGGCTCAACGCAGCAGAGCGCCAGGCACTAGAGCGGATGGGAGCGGCTGAAAAGCGAAGCTTCGATATCAAACTCACCGTCAAGATCTATCCGCACGAGAAGGACTGGTATTCGCGCAGAAGCGAGCTTGAGCCACTCCAGACTCTCTCTCATACGGTTTGAAAAGCCAGAGCCCGGCCGCAAGGCCGGGCTTTTTTATTACTGGTATTGGATAAAGATGGGGGTCGGCTTGAGGTCGAGCACCTCCTGCTTTGTCAGCAGGCGCGGGGGCTCCTCCTTGAGGTCGTTTTTGTAGAATATCTTTACGCCCGTAAACTGCACCGGCTCGGGCGCAACCGTGTGGTAGTAGGTATTCTTCTTGCGCGCCGGGCTCCCCCATCCGTCCATCTGCACCACCACCTGCACCTCGGGTGTCGGCACAATAAGCTCTACGTCCGGGAGCATGTTTTGCGTAAAGCGGTGCAGCAGCAGTATCTTGGGCGGCAGGTTGTGCTCGCGCACAAACTTAGACAGGTAGTCTATGGCCCAATTAATTGTCGCAGCGTCGGTCGTACCAATAACGTCGCCCGGCGCATCCGTGCCCTGCATGTCAAACTCCGGGTCTATGGCCAGGTGCACCTGCGGCATCGCCCAGTACTTATCCAGAAGCGGCACCTCGTCTTGCACGCTCGAGAGGCCAACCTGGATATCGAGTATCACAATGCCGTCAATTTCCTTAGCGTACTCTATAGCCTTGTCTACCTGCGTGTCGGGCATGCGCAGGCGGTACTTGCCGTCTTTGCCGGGTGCACCTTGCGCAGTTACGTCTATATACTCTATGGCCGGCATCACGGGGGTTGTAGGGTCGGCGGTCTCCCATGCCTTTACCTCGGCGCGCAGCCTCTCCAGCACGACATCCTTCTCAAACTCGCCCAGTATCCCCATCTTGGTGGAGTAAAAGTTGCCGTAGTAAGCGACTATACGCTTAAACGGGAGTATTGCGCCCGGCAGGGGCTCGGCGGTGCGCGCAGGCCACAGGGGTTTGGTAGTAGTAACTCCGGTAAAGTCGTTTTGCATAAACGCCGTGTAGTACGGGCTCGACGTTGCAACCTGTGCAAGCGCCAACAGGCGGCGGCGATAGTCCTCTACATCAAGCACGGGCTTTGGCGCCTCTTTTTTAGGCAGGAGCTTGGCAAGCGCCGAGGTGGTGGTGGCTGTGTCGGTGCCATACGACACCGAGGTAAGCGCCGGCAGGAAAAAGTAGGCCGCGGCCACCACTATAGCCAGGCCCAGCACGAGCGCGAGTATATGCACGAGGGTGCGGCCGCGGCCGGCACCGCGGTTAGTTGAGCGATCCGATGACATTGTCGCGCTGATGAGTAGTAGGCGCAGCGTTTTCTACAAAGTGGTCGTGGCCGTGCCTGGTGCCGCGCGCCAGAGACTCGCCGCGCAAAAGAAAGCCCACACCCGCCAGTGCCGCCCCTGCCGCAACCAGGACAACCGTCTTCCACGAGCCGGGGATGCCAAGGTAGGGCGTGACCACGACAAGTACACCCAGCGCAATGACGGTCATTTCTTTAGACATAGTCCTATATTACTCCCCCTCTACTATTACGACAAATTCTCCGCGCTGTTTGCCCTCGTTTTGCTCAAAATACGCGAGCACCTCCGCGGCAGTGCCCACCCGGTGCTCTTCATACATCTTGGTGATCTCGCGGTAGACGCCTATGCGGCGCGCGGGGATAGCCGAGGCCAGCGCCTGGAGCGTCTTCATAATCCGGTGGGGCGACTCATAAAATACGCATGAGCGCTCGCTTGTGGCAATCTCCTTAAAAAGCGTCTGCCTCCCCTTCTTAAGCGGCAGAAATCCGTAAAACACAAAGGTGGCAGCCCGTAGGCCGCATACCGACAGCGCTGCCGCAAGCGCGGAGGCACCGGGTATCGCTTCAATCAAGACGCCCGCATCGCGCGCGTGAGAGACAATCTCCTGCCCCGGGTCCGACACGCCGGGCGTGCCGGCGTCGCTAACGAGCGCCACATGCTTGCCCTGGCCCAAGAGCAACGGGATCTTGGGCAGAGTGACGACCGGCGTATGGATATCAAAGTGGCTTAGGAGCTTTTTGGTAACCCGTGTGTCCTCGCACGCCACAAAGTCGGCCTCCTTTAATATGCGCAAGGCGCGCAGGGTAATATCTTCGAGGTTGCCTATGGGCGTGGCGACAATGGAAAGCCGGGGCTGCATATCCCCACCCTAGCATATTTGGCAAAAATGTGGTAGTTTGTTTTCAGCCACTGATCTTAACTCAACCCCGGAAAGGATACATTCATGGGAGGCGGAAGAATGTCTGCAACAATTCTCGACTCTATCGAGCCCTTTGTGAGCAACTCAATCACAAACCCCGGTCATCCTACCTACTCGGTAGCGTGCTTCGAGGGCAACGACTGGTCGCTCAAGCCGTTGCAGAAAGCCGGCGACGAGAACACCGCGCCAGACTTGGCGCTGCGTGTCGGCTTGGCAATGAGCGGATTTGGAGCGCGACACATATACGCACCAAGCCCGATCAGGTTCAACGGTGAAATAGTCTCGCCAGACCTGCTCACCGATGAAATCCCCCTATGGCAATCAATCATGTACCGCAATGCTAAGGTTCCGGCAGACGGCACGCTCCTGAGGTCCCCGGGCAGCGCTATCGTCTTTAGCGCAGGCGGCTGCTCAATGATAGCGGCAACCCGTCGCAGGGCAATGGTCGGAGCCCATGCGGGCCGCGACTGCATTATCGACCGGGTGCGCATCAAGACTCGCGGCCGGGAGCGCAGCCGCGAAAAGGAAAGCGTCGTCAATAGCATTGTCGACGCTCTTGCCCCAACTTGGTCTCTGCGCAAGGAAATCCAAGTCGGCGTATTCTATTCGATCAAGTCACGCGACTTCTTGCATAGGTTTGTTGACGAGGACCCGGAGCACCTCAAGTACAACATTCCGGCGGCAGAAATGCTCAGGGGTGAGTACGGCAACGCGGCAGGACCCGTCGACCACAAGGGCATCTACATTGATGTGCCGGGCATCATAAAGGCCCAGTTCATCGCGCTTGGCGTACCCGAGGTAAACATTAACCTCGAGCACGCCTACCTGCCCGACTCCATGCCGCATACGCGCAATGGCGACAATAATCGTCGCTATCTCGCCGGCATCGTGCGACACTTCTGAACTATAGCTACACTCCCCGCCTTGTGCGGGGAGTTATTTTTTTTATAAAACAACGGCCTCTTCCTCCAGCATCACGCCAAACTCCACAAACACCTTTTCTTTGGCCATACTCGCAAGATCTTTAACCTCTTTGGCGGTTGCCGCACCGGCGTTTAAAAAGTAGTTGGTATGGTGCTCGCTCGCAACTGCATCGCCCACGCGCGCTCCGCGCAGGCCCGCCTTATCCATAAGCCAGCCGGCAGGCACCCTGCCCTCTTTGGACAGTACCCCCTTCTCTTTTTCAAACATCATCTGCAACTCTTTTGCGACAACCGGGTTTTTAAAAAATGATCCCGCACTTTTAATATCCTGTATGTGGCGCTTATGACGCTCGCTGAGTGTGTGCATTGTCTTCTTGTCGGCCTCCATGGGCTCTGCGGGTGTCAGCGCAAACTCCGCCTCCAGCACAATCAACCCTGGGTGCACCTTAAAGTGGCTTGTGCGGTAGGCAAACTCACACTGCGCGTTGCTGAATGTTTTCGTCTCCTGCAGATAAATATCAAACACCGTGGCCGACACCAGCACGTCCTTAATCTCAACGCCAAACGCGCCCGCGTTGCCGCGCACCGCACCCCCCACGGTGCCCGGGATGCCGGCCAGGCTCTCGAGCCCGCCGAGCCCCTGCCCCGCGGCATAACGCACGGCATCAAGCAGGACCTCGCCTGCCGCCACACGCAGCATGTCGCCGTGGCGCGCAATGCCCTTATTGCCTATGCGTAACACCAGGGCATTAAGCCCCTCATCGGGCACCACCATGTTGCTCCCGCCGCCCAACACCACAACCGGCAGGTTTTTGCCTTTGGCATATGCGTACGCCTCCTTAATATCCTCGACGTTGGCGGCCTCGGCAAAATAAGCAGCCGGCCCGCCAATAGAGAAGGTGGTCAGGGGTGCTAGGGCAACTTGGGTGCGGATATCCACCACGTAAGAGTGCGCTATACTGCCTCTGCATGCAAGAAATATTGCGCATTACGGGCAGCCCTACCCCCTCACTTGAGGGCACCATTAAGGTCGTCGGCGCCAAAAACGCTATACTTAAAGCCATGGCGGCGGCGATACTCTACCGCACGCCGCTTACGCTCACCAACGTGCCGGCGATACTCGACGTAGAGGCCCTGTGCGGCATCTTAGAGACCTTGGGCGCCACCACCTCGCGCGGCGGCCACACGCTCGTACTGGACGCATCGGGCATGACGGGCTCGAGCATACCCGCCAGCATGATGAGCACGCTCAGGGCCTCTATAGTTATGGCGGGCCCGCTGTTGGCGCGGTTTGGCCAGGTAATATTCTCACACCCGGGCGGCGACATTATCGGCGAGAGGCCTATTGATTTGTTTCTCGAGACGTTTGTCGCGATGGGAGCAGAGGTGGTTAAAGACGATGGGAGTTACGGCGTACGCGTGCAGGGTGGCCGCCTTAAGGGAGCCGACCTGTTCTTTCGGATACAATCGGTAACCGGCACCGAAACGGCGATGCTCGCTGCCGTACTGGCCGACGGTGTAACGACGATAAAAAACGCGGCACTCGAGCCAGAGATAGTCTGGCTTGCCGACATGCTCAACGCCTCGGGTGCCAGCATAACGGGCGCGGGCACAACAACCATTACCATTGTCGGCGGCACCGATCTTCTGCGCGCACCGGAGCGGTTTGCTGTTGTACCCGACCGCATCGAGGCCGGGAGCTTTTTGATACTGGGGGCCTTGGCCGCCAAAGACCTATATATAGAGGACTGCGTGCCCGGGCATCTCGAGGCGCTGGTACATATACTGCGCCAGGCGGGCGCCAGCATAGAGGCGGGGCCGCACAGCCTGCGCATCAAAGCCGCACCGCTTAAGCCCATGCAGATAAAAACGCACGAGTACCCGGGCTACCCTACCGACCTTATGGCGCCGATGGTAACGCTCTTAACGCAGGTGCAGGGCGAGAGCCGCGTGTTTGAGACCATATGGGACAACCGCCTGGCGTTTGTCGAAGTCTTGCGCGTGATGGGCGCAAACATCACCACCATGGACCCGCACCGCGTACTTATTAAGGGCCCGCGGGCGCTCAAGGCCCGCCGCATGGAGAGTCCGGACATACGCGCGGGCCTTGCCTTCCTTATCGCCGCCGCGGTAGCCGACGGCACCTCAGAGATAAGCAACATCCACCATATAGACCGCGGCTACGAGAACATTGCCGAGCGCCTGCAAAAGGTGGGCATGCATATAGAGCGCGTGGCTGTTTAAACCACTTCAATAGTATGTTTCGTATCGGGGAATAGTTTGGCAACCAGCGCGCGGAACGGCGCGGAGTCCTGGCTTATTACAAAGGTCGTTTTGGTATCGCGGACCTCTTGGGGCCAGAACTGCTTGTGCGCACGCTCGGCCACCGCCACGGCCGGGTCAAATATGACAACGTGCGGCGGGACAATCTCTTTAAATAAACTGAGTGCCAGCGGGTAGTGCGTGCAGGCCAATATAAGCACGTCATAGCCGCTCCAATCAATATCTTTAAGCGCTTCTTTAATAAGTTCGCGCTGTTTATCCTCACCCTCTGCAAACTCTATGGCGCCCGCCAAGTCCGGTATGGGCACGGCGCCCACGTCCTTCCCGAGCATCCTAAATGCGTTTTGGTAGATACCTGCCTTGATTGTGGCGGGCGTGGCGCACAGCATGATGCGCGCGCCGGAGCCCTTAAAGTACGACACGGTGGGTCCGACCATCTCTATAATGTCACCGGGTTCTAAGTTAAACGCATCAAACAAAGAGAGTGCCAAAGAGGCCGAAACGCTGTTGCACGCGCTAATAATGCGCTCGGCTCCGCGTGCCTTTAAGAGTGCCAGAGACTCGGCCGTGTAGCGCGACAGCTCCTCTTGCGACTTGCTTCCGTAGGGTGCGTGCGCAATGTCGCCAAAGTAGACGATGTCACAGGTGGGCAGGACCTCGCGCACCGCCTTCATGACTGTGAGCCCGCCCGAGCCGGAGTCGAATATACCAATCATGCCTGTTATGATATCAGCATGGTAAAAAAGGCGCATTTTATAGGTATCGCAGGCAAGGGCATGTCCGCGGTCGCGCTGCTTTTGCGCGAGGCAGGCTGGCAGATAAGCGGCTCGGATGAGGGATTTTACCCGCCGGTCTCGGACTATCTGGCAAACGCCGGCATTGAGTTTGCCCACGGGTACAAAAAAGAGAACATCGCGGCCGACGCAGACCTTATTGTGATTGGCAAAAACGCCAAGCTCGTGCCCGAAGAAAACGAGGAGGTTAAGGCAGCATTTGCATCCGGCATCACTATCAAGTCATTCCCCGATATTTTAGAGGACCTATCAAAGGGCAAAGAGACACTGGTGGTGGCCGGCAGCTACGGCAAGTCTACCTGCACCGCGCTACTGAGTTGGTGCCTGATGCATGCCGGGAAGGACCCCAGCTACTTTGTGGGCGAGATAACAAAGGGTTTTGATGCGCACGCAAAGCTTGGGGCGGGCGACGTGTTTGTGCTGGAGGGCGACGAGTACCCCTCGGCCAACTGGGACGAGCGCTCCAAGTTCTTGCACTACAACCCGCGCAACGTGCTTTTAACATCCGCGACGCACGACCACGTCAATGTCTACCCTACCCACGACGACTACTTAAGGCCGTTCAAGCAGCTTATCTCTATACTCCCAAGCGATGGGATGCTGGTCGTAAACGACGAGCCGTTTGCCCGCGCTCTGGCACAAGAGTTTGAGGGCACAACAGTCGAGTACGGCCTGCATGAGCGCAACGACTGGCACGCGGCCAACATTGTGTATGGCCTGCCGACCACCTTTGACCTGATGCATAAGGGCAAGAAAGTTGCCGCCCTCTCTACTAAACTCCTGGGCGCGCACAACATCGAGAACATTGTCGGCATATCGGCACTACTGCTTGCCAAGCATCTGCTCAGTGCAGAGGAGCTAGCGGCTGCTGTTGCAACCTTTGAGGGCGTTAAGCGCCGCATGGAGCTCCTGTCCCCCAACTCCAAAGTGCCCGTACTGGAAGGCTTCGGCTCTAGTTATGAAAAGGCCCGGAGCGCTATTGCCGGGATGCGTTTGCACTTCCCCACCCGGAGGCTCGTTGTTGTCTTTGAGCCGCACACGTTTACCTGGCGCAACAGGCAAGCCCTCGCGCAGTACGACAGCGCGTTTGACGGTGCCGACAAAGTCTATATATATGAGCCGGCCACGCAGGGAGCCGGCACGCACGCCCAGCTCAGCCAGGACGAGATTGTCGAGCGCGTGCGCGCAACAGGAATGCTGGTAGAGCCCATACAGACCGTAGATGAGGGCTTGCGCCGGATACTCGACGAGGCGAGCGAGGACGACGCAATTCTGCTCCTGACATCGGGCGACCTAGGAGGGCTTATCAAGAGCATCCCTCAGGAGGTGGAGAAGCACTTCCCCACAGTTGCATAACTGCCCCAACTTCTTCATACTGCAGGCAGGTTTTACCCGCTAGACTAACCCTGTATGCCAGTCATTTGGATCATCCTTGCAGTCGCCCTGTTTATAGTCGTTATCAGCATCCGCCAGATTAACCAGTACGAGCGCGGAGTGCGCTTTACCCTGGGTAAGTTCACCGGGATCATGGAGCCCGGATGGCGCCTGGTGTGGCCTATTATCCAGTTCCATAAAAAGGTGGACATGCGCCTAAAGGCAGTAGACGTCCCCGACCAGCGCGCTATTACCCGCGACAACGTCTCGGTCAACGTCAACGCGGTCATCTACTACAGCATCTTTAGCGCCGAGCTGGCGGTGCTGCAGATAGAGGACTACATGTACGCCATATCGCAGTACGCGCAGACCACCATGCGCAACATTGTGGGCGAGGTAACGCTCGACGAGCTGTTGGGCAGCCGCGACAAGATAGCCGACCGCATTAAGGAGATTGTCGACAAGGAGACAGACGCCTGGGGGCTCAAGGTCCATAATGTAGAGCTCAAAGACGTGTCCCTGCCCGAGAACATGGAGCGCACGATAGCCAAGCAGGCCGAGGCCGAGCGCGAGAAGCGCGCCGTCATCATTACCTCCGAGGGCGAGCTGGCAGCGTCGCAGAACATGGCGCAAGCCGCACGCGTCTTGGCGGAGTCGCCCGGGGCTCTGCACCTACGCACGCTCCAGTCTATAAACGACATCTCAAGCGATGCGTCCAACACGATAGTGTTTACCGTACCGATGGAGCTCCTCAAGGCGCTCGAAGGGTTTAGCAAAAAGGAATAAGCGCAGAAAAACAAAAACTCCCGGGCTACCCCGGGAGTTTTTGTTTTAGTTGGCGTCCGCCAAAACTTTGTTGATTATGTAGACCATGCCGTTGGAGCCTATGTAGGCCTTGGTGGCTTGTGCGCCCCCTATGGTCACCGTGTCGTCTGTGGCGTCAACAGTAAAGCTTACGCGGGTGTCGCCCAGCGTAATAACGTCGCCGTTGAGAGACTCTGCGACAGGCAGGGCGCGCGGGGTGATATGGGCAAGCGCAAGCGCGTGTGACTCGGAGCGCGACAGCGACGCAAGGTAGCGCGCGGGCAGATAGTCAAAGTCGGCAGAGGACGGCACAAAGACGGTGTAGGTGCCGCGGCGCTTAAGCACCTCGTCGGCTCCGCTGTTGTACAGCATCATCTCAAAGCGCTCGGCGCGGGGCAGAGACTCGATTATCTGATAGACAGTCGAGGTGGACATGTCCACTATCTCTATGCCTTTGCGCTCGATGCGCTCCTGCGGTATTACCGAGCGCGAGCCCGAGGCCGATGCATGGAGGAACTCCGGGCTAAAAGAGCCGCCCAGGCCAAGCACGCCCGCCGAGAGCAGTACCGAGGCGCCGGCACCCAGGCCCCAGCGCACGCGCATATCGCGGCGCACGTGCGCGGCAACAGTTTTAGCTAGTGAAAAAATACGTTCCATGTGACGTTACATTAACTCTTCATCCCTGAAGCCCCGCTGAAGCGCGACCAGATTTGATACAGCACCCTAACGCAAAAAATGGCTCATGTCAAGCATCAGCCTGTGGACCAAAGACAGGAACCCATTTTAGTTGTATATTCTAATTCTCGGTCACGTGGCGGAATTGGTATACGCGTACGTCTCAGAAGCGTATGGGGCAACCCGTGGGAGTTCAAGTCTCCCCGTGACCACAAAAGACAGAAAACCTGCCCTGCGGCAGGTTTTCTGCTGAGTGGTGGCCGGAGCGATGATTCGCCAGCAGGCGAATCCGCGAGGCAGGGTCGTGCGGCCAAATGCGCAACGGCGCATTTGGAACGCCTGACCACCGGACAAAAAGCGGCTATGGCCGCTTTTTGAATTTAAATACAAGAGCGCCCGCGGCAACGCACACTAACAAAAGCGCTGCCACCAGCGGCACTATACCGTAGCTCAGCACCAGGGTTGTTATAAAAAAGCCGCGCACGTGCGGGTGGACCACGCCCTTTGGCCAGCGTGCCTCAAACGAGACTCCCCCGCCCGGCTGTATGTCCTCTATCTCAAAGCGCAGCGTGCGGGGGTCGGGGTGCAGCACGCGGCCCGGTGCGGAGGTAAGCTTGCCGTCAATCTCTGCGGCGGCAGGCAGCACGACATCAACGCTGCTTGAGGCAACAGACACCGCGTAGCGCGAAAACAGCGACCACGCCAGCGCGTCATGGTCCGCCTCAAACGCGACCACGCCACGCAGGGTGTAGCGCAGCACCCAGGTCTTTGTCGTGTCCGCGGCGTCGTAGTACCACTGCGCCTTAAAGTACCCGTCATCGTTTATCCACGCATAGGTGCCGTAATATTGCTTATCGTTGGGCAGGTCGGGAAAGTTTTTAATCTGGCGCAGCACCTCGCCGGTGTCGGCGTCCACAACCTCAACATTGCTCACCGCGGCAGAGCCCACCGATACGCCGCGCCATAGCGAGTGGTACGTTCCCTCGTAGCTGATTGTGATGCGCTCCTCTACCTTAACTGAGCTGTCGCGTTGTATCTCGTAGCGCGCGCTAATGTTTTGGTACTCGTAGGAAATCGCATCAGGCGATGTTGCCGCCAGGGCCGCAGGGGCGCTACTCATCGCCCCCAACATAAGCAGTGCTGCAGCAAGTCTCATAGAGTTTCAACTGCCTCACCGGCCTCCGGTGCAACCGGGAAGGCCGCCGGCTCGGGCTCGGGCGCAGGTTGCTCTGCTTGTGGCTCCGGCTCGGGTTCCCCCTCCGGTTCCGGTGCAGGCTCCAGCACAGGAGTCGGCTCAGGTTCCGGCTCTGGAGCAGGTTCAGGAGTAGGAGTTGTTGACGTCGAGTTGTCTGTACCACCCTCCCCTACCACCTCGGGCGTTGATGTTGCCTCATTATCCGCAACCTCTTGCGTGGTTGTTGCCTGCACACCGGCATCCGCATCTTCTTCAAACGGATTGTCGAACTCTTCTGTAGTTGTAGCGGCGTCCTCAGGCACGAGTGGTGTCGAGGTTGCCGTGCACTCGCCACTTAAGTACACCAGCTCGCCGGCCTGCACCTGCACGCAGTACGGCTCGTGCGTCTGCGTGTCGTACAGGGTGATGCCCGCCGGCTGCTCGCTGCTGCCCACGGTAAACTGCGAGGCTATTAAGTTTTTAATAAGCGTAAACTCCTGGGATATATAGACGCCCAAGTCGGCGAGCTTGGCTACAAACGCGCCAAACAGCGCATCCACAAACTGCGCGGTCGAGCTTGCGACCGCGGCGCTTGTCGAGGCGATAGAGCCTGTTGTGCTTGCAATGCGGCCGCTAAGCGCGCCGAACATCGCGCCCACAAAGTCCACAGGCATGGTGGAGGTGCCGACGTCGAGACCAAGCAGGCCTTGGGCAATGGAGTTTATAGACACCCCCGCCTGCAGGTCGAGGAATATCATGACCGTAGCCTGGCTACCGCCGCTGTATGCCTCGAGCGCAATACCAACCGACGGCTCGAACTGCGTTGCGCGCCGGCCGACACCCGGAGTTTCCGAGAGCGTGATGCGGTCGCCAATCTGGATTGCACCGCCCGTAAGGTTGACGCGCACCGGCACGCGGCCCGAGAGCGCCACAGGCCTGCTACCTGCCGCGTTGTCCGGGTTAAGCCCCAAGACCATACCCGGCGCGGTCGAGATAACGCCCGCCAATGGCGAGGTGTCTGTGCGCGCAGCGCGCTTAACGTGTATGTCGCTCAGGACATCAAACGAGACTATCTCGCCCGGGCTAAGCGTTGCGTCAGTAGTGGGGTATGTCTCGGCCAAGTCGGCGCCCGGGGTGGCATAGGTGTACTCGTACACCACCACAAACCCCCCGCCTCCGCCGTTGCCGCCCGGGCCGCCGTATGATGAGCCGCCGCAGAAATCTTCACTACAATCTTCTCCTTCCTCATACTGATATCCGCCTTTGCCGCCAAACGCCCCGTGAGAGCCGCCCGCAGCGCCACCGCCACCGCCTCCTCCGCCGGCACCCGCATCTACCTGTTCTACTCCGACACTTCTGCCGCCGCCGCTGCCTCCACTCATACCAATAGTCCCGCCACCTCCGCCTGCTCCGCCGCCTGCTCCGGACACGCTATACAAGCCATAGGCGCCCGCACCACCATGTCCGCCAGAGATACCGGCCGTACCCGCGCCGCCGCCGCCGCCACCACCTCCGCCGCCGTTTAGGTTGGAGCCGTTGGTCCCCGCTACACCATCACCGCCGGCACCGCCATTGCCGCCCCCGACACCCATGGCGCCACCACCACCGCCGCCACCGCCGCCTCCCTGGCCGTTGCTTGTTGTGCCCCCGCTGCCGCCGTTGCCGCCGTTGAAGCCGCCTCCGCCTCCTCCGCCACCCGGGTCGTTGGATGAGGAGGAACCTCCCGCGCCGCCATTGCCGCCGTTGGTCGTGCCGCCGGCAGTGCCGTTAGTGCCGCCGTTGGTGCCGGTACCCAGGGCACCGCCCGAGAGCCCGGCGCCGCCGCCGCCACCACCTCCACCAGAACTTGTTGCGCCACTGCCACCGGCCGCACCAGCGCCGCCGGCCGAGCCCGTCGCAGCACTCCCGGTAGCACCCGCACCGCTGCTGCCGGCACCACCTCCGCCGCCGCCAGCACCTCCGGTGCTGTTTGAGGCACCGGCAGGCCCCCCGTTGTTGCCGTCTCCATCAGGGTCGTCGGCCCCGCCGCCGCCCGATCCTCCCGCCATGCCGGCTGCAGACGCGCCGTCACCGGAGTCTGTGTTGGTAGCGCCCGCGCCCGAGCCACCACCGCCTCCGCCGCCCGTAGTGCCGGAGCCAGCGGCGCCATCGCCCTCGCCGCCGATGGTGGCGCCGTTTTGGTCGTTGCCCGATGCGGCTCCGCCGCCGCCGCCCGCGCCGCCGCTGGTGCCGGAGGCAGCAGCGGCGGCGCCACCCGTTGAGATAGTGGTGTTGCTGGTCTCGTCCCATCCGTCTCCTCCGCCACCGCCGCCTCCTCCACCGCCCGACGAGCCGGATGCGCTTGCCCCTACTGTGCCATTGCCTCCTGCACCCCGGGTGGTGCTAAAGCTTGTGCCCTCGTCGCCGTCCATTCCGCCTCCGCCTCCGCCGCCGCCACCCACGCCAACTACTACCGCCTCGGTGCCGCTTATGCTTGCGGCCTGCACCACCTTTTGCGAGTAGCCGCCCGCACCGCCGCCGCAGGTATACGTGTTGTCGCTAAAACCATCGCTGGTTGTGCGCGTAGACGTGGAGGGAGACGCACCATGAGCAAATGTTGTCGCAAAAGGCGCGAGCGAGTCATGCAATAGTTGCTGATTAACGGCCGAGTCGAGAACTATCATGTTGCGCTTAAAGCCGCTCTGGCCGGCCAAATTAACATCGCCGCTGCTGCCCGTGCCGCCGCTGCCGGGGACGCAGTAGGTTGTCGAGGCATTGGTGCCGGCGCCTCCGCCCGCCGCCGAGAGGTGCGCGCCAAACGACGACGCTGTGCCGGCCGCGCCGTCGCCGCCGATGCGCATTGCGGATTCGCCGTCACCCGGGTTGGCGTCAAAGCCGCCCGTCATGCCGCTGCCGCCTCCGCCGCCGCCCCATGTCTCGACAACAACGTAGGCCAGGTCGGAGGGCTTGGTGTATGTCTGGTCACTCGTGTACGTCCGTATCGCGGTGAGCTTGGCCACCTGGCCAATGCACGTGCCGCCTACGCTAAAACAACCGCCGGTCAGATTGATGCCGTTTGCCGCAGTCGAGGTTGCCGAGGTTGAGGTCATGTTAAACGTTGTGGCCTCGATGCCGCCGGCAAAGCTTGAGGTGCCGGCGCCCTGCACGGCAAGCGTACCGGTTGTTGTTGCGCCGCCCGATATTGTGAGCCCGCCGGTCTGCGTACCATCGCCTATTGTTGATGACGCAAATGCGGTCAGCCCCGCATTAAACTGCGTCAGCGTGGAGGTCGAGTTGCCGGTGCCCGCAAACGGGTATGCCGCGGCAACCTGGGCCGGCGTGGCGTAGTCGCTGCCCGCCACCGCTGCCACAACCAAGCCGTCTGTCGAAGTTTTAAGCAGGTTGCCGGACGCAATGCCGGAGATGACAAGGTCGGTGGTCGAGGCGCTGCCAAAGTACCCGATGCCCGAGACCGTAAGCGCGGTGGTCGATGCGTACGATATGGTCGCACTGCCGGCAGTCAGTCCGCCGTTAAACGCAATTGATGTGGTGGTGGCGTTAGACGGGAACGGGTAGGCAAAGGAGGAGCCGCCGCACGACTGCGCCGACACAAGGCCCGAGGAGTTGGTCGTAAGGCAGTCGCCGGCGCCTGCGCCCAAGCCTGATATGACAAGTGCGGTTGTGGAGGCGGTGCCGTTAACGTCGAGCTTCGCTGTCGGGGCGTTGGTGCCGATGCCGACATTGCCGCCTTTTTGAAGTGTGAGTCTGTCCGCAGTATCCCAAAACCGCATGTCTTCTCCATTCAAATACGTGAGCCATTCTACGGAGTTGTTCGTCGTGCTGTAGAGCTCAAAGAGCGTAGAATCCGAAGCTCCGCTAAATCTGGCCGGGCCCGTCACATTGAGTGCAGCTCCGGATGCGGGTGCGCCGCCAATACCCACACCATTGCCGTTTATTGTCATCTTCAACCCTCCCGTGTCGTTTGTCTCATTGTACGATGATGCCGCATAAAAATACTGCACCGTAGCATCAGGCACATTCCAGCCCCCACCGCCAAAGTACAGATAACGCCCCGCACCATCGTCCCAGCCAGAAAGAGCAGTGAACGGCTCGTTTGCCTTGTTATAGCGTCCGATGGCGTACAGCCCGCCGTTTGAGGCAGTCGCACCGCTCGTGTCGCCAAGTACAAATGCCGTGTAAATATTTGAAGTATTGAAAGCGTTCGTCTGGCGCGTCACGTTCAAGGCTCCGGCTACTTGGAGTTTGCCAAGGGGGCTCGCCGTCCCAACCCCGACATTGCCCGCAAAGTAGGCCTGGCCGGTCGTTGTCGCACCTCCCGATATGGTGAGGCCGGTCGCGGCACCGCCGGCACCGATGGTCGAGCTGGCATACGCGGTCAGCCCCGCGTTGAACGCGAGCAAGGTTGTGGTGGCGTTAGACGGGAACGGGTAGGCAAATGATGAGCCTCCCGATGGCCACGCCGACTGGCAGTCGCCGGATATGCAGATGGTGGTTGCGGACAGCGCCGTTGTGGACGCGTACGGGAATGTGGAGGCGGCTGTGGTGGTCGCAGTAAAGTATGCGCCCACCACCTCGCCTGCTACAGAGAGTTTTGCGTACGGCGAGGTGGTGCCAACGCCTACATTGCCGTCGCTGGCTATGCGCAGGCGCTCGCCGGTCGCAACATCCGTGCCGGTATAAAAGCGGATATCCCCAAAAGCAGAGGAAAGATCGATTCCGTTAAGGCCGGCGAGTATAACCCGGTTCTGAAGCAGCGTCTCAAAATAATTCGTGCCGGCAAGCACAAGGGCTCCGCCAACGTCATCGTCATTCTCAAGATAAATTGATGCGGCAGCTGTGGACCCGCTGTTAAAGTTCCTGACATACAGCCCGGAGGGGCTGTCGGCATTGGTGGAAACGTCGAGTGCGGCCCCAGGACTCATGGTACCGATGCCGACGTTGCTCGCAAAGTAAGCTGTGCCCGTGGTGGTCGCACCACCGGAGATGGTGAGGCCGGTCGCGGCACCGCCGGCACCGATGGTCGAGCTGGCATACGCGGTCAGCCCCGCGTTGAACGCGAGCAAGGTTGTGGTGGCGTTAGACGGGAACGGATACCCTGCAATGCTCGGAGTGCCGGTGAGTTGACTGTACGGCAGTGACAGGTTTGGCAGTGTGATGATCGAGGCGATTGATGAGGTGCCTGCCAGCTGGGTGATAAAGCGTGGGTCAAACAACGAGTTGAAGGTAGAGGTGTAGACGCCGTCGGTGACGGTGCCTGCGTTGCCGCTTATGTCTCCTGTCACGTTGGCTACAATGCCGCCGCTAAAGGTGATCTGCGTTGAGGTGGCATTAGACGGGAACGGGTAGGCAAATGATGAGCCTCCCGATGGCCACGCCGACTGGCAGTCGCCGGATATGCAGATGGTGGTTGCGGACAGCGCCGTTGTGGACGCGTACGGGAATGTGGAGGCGGCTGTGGTCGTGGCCGTAAAGTACGCCGCAACTGCCTCGCCTACTACCGACAGTTTTGCATACGGCGAGGTGGTGCCTATGCCTACATTGCCGGCTGCAGTTATCCTTACCCGCTCTGCCTCCGAACCGTTGTCCGTATAAAACGTTATAACGCCGTTGAGCTGGCGGTTGTCAAAGCGGAACTCATCGGCTCGCGCACCTATTTGCATGCCGTCTGTGTCGTTTTGGTTAATGTTCCGGAATTTGAAAACCGCATTACTGGAATCATTGGACTCGAACAACGCAACAACAGAACCCACCGGCTCGTACACGCGCAGCGCCATGCTCGAAGGATAGCCTCCTATGCCCACCTTGCCGCCAACGTACGCATCAAGCGTAGTTGTCGCGTTGCCGGATATAACAAGGCCGGCGCTACCGTTGCCGATTGTCGATGACGCATACGCAGTAAGTCCGCCGTTGAACTGTGTCAGGGTCGAGGTGGAGTTGCCGGTGCCTGCAAACGGGTAGCCTGCGATAGACGGCGCACCACTCAGCTGTGAGTACGGTAGCGACAGGTTAGGCAAGGTGATGATGCTCGAGATCGAGGAGGTGCCCGCAAGCTGGGTGATGAAGCGAGGGTCAAACAATGAGTTGAAGGTAGAGGTGTAGACGCCATCGGTGACGGTGCCTGCGTTGCCTGTGACAGAAGCGACAATGGCGTTAGAGAAGGTGTTGGTGCCCGAGA
>CAYRYM010000002.1:0-27545 GCA_964428705.1 uncultured Candidatus Saccharibacteria bacterium
TAAAAACTAAAAGGCCGACGCGTTTGCACGCGCCGGCCAGCCAAGCCCCTTCATCTCCGGAGTGACCCGTAGGGTAAACGTCATAAGGGGAGAAGGGACTTCTGAGCCCGGAGAGGCTGCTCCATCCCTACAACTCCCCTTCTCCGATGACGTAGACACCCCGCGCTTCAAGGACTTGACCCCACACACTGTAACGCATATTTATAAAAAAGCAAGAGCTACCGGCGTGTCCCACCTAGATCCTGCTGCAAAGCAGCAACGGAGCTTGCCTTTGGCACCGGAAGAAAAGGTAATCAATTACCTTTTCTTCCACTCCCTGTCCTGTCTGACCAACAACTCCCCTGCCCGCTCGGGCTCCAGCATTATCTCCTCCACAATTTTTTCCATACGCATGCTCTGGCTGCCTTTGACCAAAATAACGTCGCCTTCCTGCAGCATATTCTGGATCTCCTGGGCCGCCTTGCCGGCGTCCTCAAACTGCAAAATGTTCTCATCCCTCATGCCGTTGTCGAGTGCCCCCATAGCAATGTCGCGTGCGCGCACCCCCACCACTATTAAGACGTCGCAGACCTTGGCAACCTTGGCGCCCACCTTGCGGTGCTCCTCTACAGACACCCGCCCCAGCTCCATCATGTCCGCGAGTGCGGCGATGGCACGCTTGGGTTTGCACAGCGCCAAGGCGCTTAATGCGGCCTCTGTGGCCGCAGGCGAGGAGTTGTAGGTGTCGTCTATCACCAGCGTGTCCTTAATACCGGGCAGGAGGCGCACGCGCCCCGGGGGCGGCTCATAGGCCTCGAGCCCCGCCACAATGTCAGGCAAGGATACCCCAAGTACGTGCCCGGCCGCGGCGGCCGCTACCGCCGGCAAAAACGCATGCTGGCCCAGAGAGCCGATAATCTGCACAGGCGCCGACTCGTCCTCTACCGTTATGGTGGCGCGCATGCCAATAGGCCAGTTGTGGCCCCCCTCTTGGTGCACAACCTCAAACTTATGCACCCACACGTCCACCTCATCGTGGAATCCAAAGAGCACGATGCGCGCGTCGGGTGCGGGCAGGCGCTGCTCCAGCTTGCGGGTGCGCTCGTCGTCGGCATACAAGAGTATCGCCCCGCCCGGCTTAACCGCGTCCATAAGCGCAGCCTTTTCCTCTATCACCGCCTCCACCGAGTCAAAAAACTCCACATGCACCGGCACCTCGGGCAGGCGCGTAATAATAGCCACGTCTACCTTAATCCAGCTCGCCAGCGACTTAATGTCGCCCGGCCTGTCGGCGCCGACCTCCAGCACCAGCCACTCGGGGTACGGCCGGGTTGTGATGATTAAAGAGAGCCCGTCGATAATGTTTTGCAGCCAGTGCAGTGGGTTGCCCCACGCGTTGCCCAGGCCCAGTATGGTCAGCGGCACGCCCACCTCGCTGTTAAAGCTCTTCTCGCTCTTGCGCACATGGTACTTCCGACTTAAAACCGCATAGACCGCGTCCTTGGTCGAGGTCTTGCCCACGCTCCCGGTTATAGCCACCACGTGGGGCTTATACTTGCGCAAAACGGCCTTGGCCTCGGCCTGCAAAATCCAAACAATAACGTTCTTTAAAATCCCCCGCATCGGTACCCTTATTCTACTACCTATCCGGGGGGATGTTGTAGTAGTTTATGAGGAACTTGGTCAGGGACTTAAACGGCGGCGCCCAAGTCTGGCTGGCAAACGGCGCGCCCTGCGGCTCGACTGCAAAGAGGAATACGAGGAACTTCGGGTCATAACTCGGGAAGTACCCGAAGAAGCTGTGCAGATACCTGTCCTTGTAGTAGCCGCCGCCCGCCGGGTTGGCAATCTGGGCCGTGCCGGTCTTGGCGGCAATACTCCAGTGCTCCAGCTTAAGGTCGCCGTTGGCTAGCGCGGTGTCGACAACCTTGGTGAGCATGCGCGTCACTGCCGTGACGGTCTCTTGCTTTAGCACTTGCGTGGGCTCGCCCCAGCCCAGAGCTCGCGTAATGCCGGACTCCTCTTTAATAGCGCTTGCCAGGTGCGGGGTCACCAGCTTGCCGCCGTTGGCCAGCACAGCCAAGGCGCGCGTCATCTCTATAGGCGTGACAGCGATGCCCTGGCCGAACGACGCCGTCGAGAACTCCACGGCCTGCTTGCCGGAAAGGTTGTCGGTGAGCCCGCGCACCTCGCCCGGCAGGTCTATGCCCGTCTCCTCGCCCAGCTTGTAGTGCTCCAGAAAGTACTCGCGCATGGTGCTCGGACCCATCTCTTGTGCCACAAACGAGGCGCCAAGGTTAAGCGACTGGCTCAGGACCTCCTGCATCGGTATGACGCCGCGCGCCTCGCCGTCGTGGTTGCATATCTTTTTGGTGTCCACGGTAACGCAGCCCGTGTCGTTGTAGGTTGTGGTCTCCTTAACCGCGCCCGAGTCTATGCCGGCGGCCATGGTTAAGGGCTTCATGATAGAGCCCATCTCGTACACGTTCTGGGCCATGGGGTTGGCATAAATGGTCGGGTCGTCCTCTTTATTAAACTCGTTGAGGTCAAACGTCGGGGAGAGAGCCATCGCGACAATGGCGCCGGTGTGCGGGTCCATAACTATGCCGCCGCTAAGGCCCGGGTGCCACGCCTGCTCATACTCCTCCAGCGTCCTCTCAAGCTCGCCCTGCACGGAGGGCTCTATGGTAGTTATAAGGTCGCCCTTGTCCGCTTGGCCACTCAGTGCGCCCTGTGCCGCGCCAAACAGCTCGACAAAATAGTTGCGGTACAGGCCCTCGCCCGAGCGGCCAAGCACCGACTCGTAGTAGCGCTCCAGCCCGTAGCGGCCCTTTTGCTCGTCGTCGTTGTTGTAAGCCACAAAGCCGAGTGTGCGCGCGGCCAGCGAGCCGCCGGGGTAGTAGCGCTGATGGTCGGTAGAAGTGCCCACCTCGCGCAGGGTCGCGGCGAGTATCGGCTGGCTGTCCTTGTCGGTAAAGTAGATGGACCCGCGGGTTAAGAGCGGGTTGTGCGTTGCGGTTAGCTGGGCCTCGGCGCGGCGCGAGTACTCGGCGCCGTGCACCACCTGCAGGAGGTAGAGCTTGGCGACAATGATGAGGCTCATGAGTATCAGGGCCGCCGTCAGGAGGCGGACGCGCAGGACAAATCGGGACGACATCAGGTCAATTCTATATCTATTATCTGTTTGCCGACAGCGAGAGCGAATGCTCGGTGGCATACACCACGGCCACATGCGTGGGCGACACAAAGCCCATGGCCCGCGCGCGCTCCGGGGTCAGGGCGCGGGTTGCACTGAGGTACTGCGACTGCAGAGACCCTACCTTGGAGGACAGTGCCACTATCTCGCGGCGCGCCTCTGCTTGGCTGGCGGCGTGCGACACGGCCTCGAGCAAAAAGAACCCGTAGGCAAACGCACTGACAACGATAAGGGCCACCAAGAGCGTGACGGCGCGCCTGACATACAGGTGGTAGAGCGCTATGGGGTTTAATTTTCGTGGCATATCTTTTCAATTACTCGGAGCTTGGCGGAGCGTGATGCGGGGTTGGCTTTAACTTCTGCGGCGGTCGGGACAAGGGGTTTTTTATATAAGAGCCTCGCATCCTTGCTGCCCTTGGCCCAGTGGGCAAACAGTCTCTTAACTACCCTGTCCTCGATGCTGTGGAAGGTAATGACCGCAATGCGCCCGCCGGGGGCCAAAAGCTGCCAGGCCGCGGCTAGCCCCTGCTCGATAACACCCAACTCGTTGTTGACCGCAATGCGCAGGCCCTGGAATGTGCGTGTCGCCGGGTGGAGCCTCCCGCGACGGTAGGCCGCCGGCACGGCGTCTTTAATGACCTCGACCAACTCCAAGGTCGTCTCGAACGTCTTCTTCTCGCGGCGCTCTACCACCGCGGAGGCAATGCGGCGCGCATAGCGCTCCTCGCCGTAGCCAAAGAAGATGTCGGCCAGCGCAGTCTCCTTAAACGTGTTGAGTATCTCCGCCGCGGTAAAGCCGGAGCGCGGAGCGGGGCCATAGCTCATCACCAACGGCTCGTCCGTCATAAAGGAAAAGCCGCGGCCCTGGCTTAGCTGGCCGCGATTCCACCCCAGGTCAAACAACACTTTATTAACCTTCGTGATGCCTAGCCGCGTGACTATCTGCTCTAAATCTGCAAAATTGCCCGTAATGACCCCCGCTGCAGGGTCAGCGTCAATAGAAATTAGTTTTACGCGGGCCTCCTTCTTTAAGAGCGCGCTGTGTCCGCCCTGCCCATAGGTGGCATCTACGACCACCTCGCCGTTCTTTACGTCTAAAGCGCGCAGGACCTCGTGAGGCATGACGCTTACGTGTTTAGCATCCAGCTTATGCGATAACTTTGACTCATGTCCCACGCCGCCCTCCTCTCGACGGGAGCGATGCGAAGCACGAGCCAAAGTTATTGCAGAAGCAGTCATATGTTAAAGAATCCCCATGTTCCCCAGTGCCTGAGCCATCTGGTCTGCACCCTTCTCAATCCGGCGCTTGTACTCCTCCCAGGTCTTCTCGTTCCAGATCTCGATCCGGTCCGAGACGCCGGCCAAGACAACCCTGGAGCGCAGCTCCGCAAACTCCTTGAGGTACTCCGGAATGAGGATGCGCCCCGCACCGTCTACCTCGGTCTCCACAGCCCCTGCCAGGAGGAACCGGGCCATGCCCCTGGTGTCTGCCTGCCCCACCGGCAGCTCAGTGAGCTTCTGCGCGATCTTGAGCCATGCCTTTTCCGGGAACATAAAGAGGCAAGAGTCTAAGCCGCGCGTCACCACCACCTTGCGGCCGACCTCTTTCCTAAATTTGGAAGGAAGCGACAAGCGCTTCTTCGCATCGAGGGTGTGGAGGTATTCGCCGATCAGCATATGGTGTTGTGGGTGTGCTTGTGTGGGGTGGGACTATCCCACTTCATCCCACTACTACCCAGTTTACTCCACCGCGCCCTACTCTGTGGCTTATTTATCCACATTTGGGCTGATTTAAGGATGAGTACGCCCACTTGTGTAAAGTAGCCAAAAAACCTTTATATACAAGCGTATTTGAGTGCTTGACAACAAGGTTAAATGGGTGTATACTAGCAATCGGAGTTAAGTCAAACAGAGTGTTCCCAGGAGTTGAGTTCAATCAACCCAATGGAGAATACCAATGCCCTTTATAAACACTGTTGCGCCCCATCAACAAGCAGCTCGCAAGTTTTTGGAGGCACAGGGTGCAGCCCAGGCAAAGCGCGAATTTTGGTTCAAGATCAAATTCAGCGCCTGCCTGCTCGCCGGAGTTGCCGGCGGAACGTTTCTCTTCGCGGTCATATTCTTTTGACCGCACAAGGCCAGCCTCGCTCTGCGATGCTGGCCTTTTCTACTTCCTGAGTTATCAGCAACCGAGTGAGCGAAACGACAATTTCATTGTCTTTTCCGAGCGAGGGCAGCTGATATCGGAGATATCCCCCATTCGGTAAGCTTTACAAACTTGGCTCGTCTGGTACAAAGAGAAAGGACAGTCTAGTTTTGCGTTCCGCCCACAAAGAAACCCCAACGAAAGGATCGGACCATGGCAGGTCTGTTAAAGCGACTCGAACGAGCAATGGCGTCGCAGACGCCTACCTACTACAACGGCGAGCTCTACAAGCCGGAATGCCACTATATGCGAGGCCCCGGCCCCGCATGCAAGGCAAAAGAAAAGCGCAGTTCTTCAAAACAACCGCCGCATGGCAGTGATTCTCGTTTAGCCGTTGCATCCAGCGGCCTGACCAGAGTCTCTCCGGATCCCCTCTCCGCGCTACTGCGCCGGAGCTGAGAATCAAGTTCCTGGCTTCATGCCAGCTTCAAGACCCGCCCTGATGCATCAGGGCGGGCTTTAATGTCTATGGATTATGCACTTGCCTCCGCGAGACGCTTAAGCACAAAGCCGCGCTCAAGTACCGAGAGGAACCACCCTGCCTTGGGACCGCTCTGCTTGCCCAAAAACGCCAGGTAGATCGCCTTAAACTCCTTGGTTTTGTGGAGCTCGGCGTGGAGCTCCTCGCCGGTGGGCATAGTATCGCGTGCGGCAATAAAGTCGTGTAGGGCCTTAAGTGCCGCCTTGCTAGAGTCCGGCAAGTTTTTTGCAGCCTCGGGCAGAGTGTCCTGCAGCTTAAATACAAACTTCTCGGGTGCGTAGGCCGCAAGCCAGTGCTTGGCATACTTTGCGCGCTCGTCCAGCTCCGCCCTGTCGGCCTCCGGGAACTCCCTGTATATATCCATGTGCGGCATCTGCACCACAAACGCCACCTGGCTAAAGCGCGGCAAGACAGACGCAGCCGGCACCGCCCTGTTTGGGTGTACATATTCAAACAAACGCGCAAAGTCGTCCCTGGTCCCCGCCCAGTAGTCGGTAGCGAGCTTGTCGTACAGGTCGTACAGCACGGGTATGGTGTCCCCCTGCGGGTCGAAGTTGATCTGCTGGTTTATATCTTTGGAGAAAAGCGCCAGGCGGAATATTTTATTGGGCACAAGCTCTACTATCTCTTTAGCCGACGCGCCGGAGCCCTTGCTGGAGGACATTTTGGCACCACCAATGAGGAAGAACTCGTTGGCAACGCCAAACGGCTCAGGGTAGTCAAACACCTCCTGCGATATGCGGCGCGCCACATCGCGCGCGCCGCCCTTGGAGTAGTGGTCTTTGCCGCCGCCCTCGATATCAACGCCGACAACAAGCCATTTTGCCGCCCAGTCGAGCTTCCAGGGGAATTTGGCGCGCCCATCAAACGGCGAGACGGTGCCGGAGTGGCCGCAGCCCACGGCCCACTCTACGCCCTTAGGATGACAGGTATAGGTAACCTTCTCGCCGTCCCACGCGGTAACTTTAGTGGTCCCGAGCTTGCCGCAATTTTCGCACACTACATACAGCGGGTACCAGTTTGACGGCCGCTCTTGACCATATATTTCTTCATAAATTTTGCGCACCGTACCTGCCCTGTCGAGCGCGAGGCGGATAGGGCCGTTCATCTGGCCTGAAAGGTACAGCTCGCTGGCGCGATAGAACTCCGGCACAAACCCGGCGGCGCGTATCGCCTCTATATACTCCTGGCCGAAGTATTCGGCAAAATTCTTGGCCTTGCCGTCGGGAGACGGTATAGCGTACAGCGGCTTGCCCATATGCTGCTCGTACTCCGCCTTATCAAGGTAGCTCGGCAGGCCGTCCATATGGTCCATGTCGTTTATCTCAAACTTAAACACGTGCGGGATGCCCGCCTCCCCCAGGCGCTCGGCTATGGCCGCATGCAAGGCAAGCGCGCGCATGCTACCCACATGCACGCGGCCCGACGCGGTCTTTTCGTCGCGGATGACAAGCGTCTTGCCCGAGGCGATTTTATCCTTGAGCTGCACTTGAGCCTGTTCAAATACCCTGTCGAGCCAAAACATGTAGCTATTGTAGCGTTATTTGGGCCTTTTAACACTTTGATTGGCTCCTTGACGTGGATAAAAAGAGTAGTACGCTATCAAGCGGCATGAGTAAGCTGGAATAAGGCGTTTAAAGAGTAAACAGGAGCGTATCATCGCAACCTGCCCTACGGGGCAAAAACACTAGGGAAGCAAATATGATGGGCAAAAGTGCGGCAGTGGCCAGAGAGACAACCGACATCCACAAATATGTGGGGCAGCAGATAAGGGAGCTGCGGGGCACTATGAGCCCTTCCAGCTTTGCCGGTAAGTGCGGGATAACCCCGGCACTGCTCCCAAGGCTGGAAGCAGGCCAGCCGACATGTCTGGCAAGGCTCCACACCCTGGCCGACAGGAACGGCGTCGAGGTGGAGTACTTCTTCCCCGATGCGGAAATCCCCGACGACTACCCCGACCACTGAGTGCGGCTCAGGTTCAAAAATCCCCGGCCTAGCCGGGGATTTTTTCTACTCAACCTTGAGGATTTTATATTTCTGCACGCCGCGCGGGGTGTTAAAGGAGAAGTCGTCTCCCTTCTTCTTGGCCAAAAGCGCCGCGCCCAGCGGCGAGTGGTAGGAGACCTTGCCCTTTATAATGTCGGCCTCCTCGGCACCCACAATAGTGTAGGTGTGCTTGTCGTCGCCGCCAATTTTCTGCACGGTGACTGTCGAGCCCATGCCCACGCCGTCGCTCTTGCCGGCCTTAACAATTTTGGCGCTCTTGAGTATCGTCTCGAGCTTGCCGATGCGCTCCTCGACGGCAGACTGCATCTCGCGGGCCTCCTGGTACTCGGCATTTTCCGAGAGGTCGCCCAGAGAGCGCGCGTACTCGAGCTGCTCGGCCACCTCCTTGCGGCGGGTAGTGCGCAGCCCGTCTAGCTCTTGGGTCAGCTCCTCAAACTTCTCCTGGGACATCATCTCTTCCAGATGGGATTGAAAAGTCCCCTCTCGGGGTTAGGTTACGTCGGGATAAGTGTAGCCGAAATGCGGCACAAGTCAATACTAAGCGGGAGTGGAATCAGAATATTACTTTATTACTATCAACTAAAGACTTCTTTATCTCCCCCACAAAAAGCCTATAGGCCAATCTATTTTCCTTGGCATAGTTAAAGGGCATACCAATATGCTTTTTACAGTGAGGGCAGACTAACTGAGGCACATTTTTAAGGCTTTCATTCTCCAAATTTGAGTACTTCTTTGAGCCGTAAACACGGTCCAAGTAGGTGCGCTTGAGCAGGCCGGGGCCGTCTTTTTGATAATAAAAAAGGTGCGTATTGCATTTGGAGCACGAAATATCGAGCAGGCGCGAGTAACCGCCTCGGGCCCTCTTGTACTTGTCGCTCTTGAAAACTGATTTGGCCATACAAAATAATATTAGCATTTTCCAAAGAAAAAGGCCCCGAACCATCGGGGCCCGGTAACGGCGTGGTCTTGCGACTCAGCCGATTACCTGAAGGTACTGTTCGTAGATTGATTGAGCTACCATGTCGACTTCTCCCGAGGGATTGGTGATTCGGTAGTTGATGAGGTGGTCGTACTCGCCGAGCTTCAATCGCTCAAGTTCGACGAGCCCTGCTCGGAGGCGCGATTGCACCGGATCTCTATCGTCCGATTGCAATCTGCTTTGGAGTATAGTGGGATCGACTTCGACGTAGACCTGGAAGAGCCTCCCGTGGAAGTGCTGCTTCATTACGTCGAGCCTATCAATTGGCCAATCGAGGAGCGGAAACTGCTCCGCCTCGAAGGCTTGCTCAATGGGCTCACGCGGCGTTGCATAGCGGATGCCGTAGAGCTGGTTTACGACGAGGATCTTTCCGTCGCGCACCAGCTCATCCAGTTTTTCATCGATCACCGACACCTTGTCCGTCTCTCCTGTTCTCAAGTTTCTTGTTATGTACGGGGAGATGTAGACGAAACGCTTGTCCAGTTGCCGAAGCCGCTGGATGATGGACGTCTTGCCAACACCCGAAGGTCCGAGCAGAAGCAGGAATTTAGTTTGCATCTGCGCTTCTCCCCTGGTCAAGCATTTCCTTCAGTTCAATGACGGCATCGAGGATTCTTTGCCGCCACTGTGTCTCCGCCGGATTGTAGGGATACAAGACGCCCCGCGAGGAATTTACGAACACGCCCCGGCCGCTGGAATCGAGCAGTTGCCGGAAGTGGTCGAGGCTACCGCCCTGCACACCGTATCCGGCGAAGAGGATTGGCATATCGTCGGGGATTACTTGGCGCACCCCGCTGAGATCGATATCAGCGATCGAAGAGAGCACGGGGATAAGGTTGGAGCCTTTATTCCATCTCTCCACGACCAATCCGAGGACGTACTGCCAGAACATCCGCCCGTCAGGAAGGACGGCGTTTTGAACAATGTCCGCTCCCGGGTTACTGGTCTTCACCAGCACGACTCCCGCCTTGTCGCCGAGCGACTCGAACGGCCGCAGCACGTCGTCTCCCATATAAGGATTGACGACGACCCCGTCCGCACGGATCTCATCGAAGATGTTGCGGAGGTATGCCTCCATCGTGTTGTCGATGTCGCCGACTTTGGCGTCGATGAACACCATCACTTCCGGATAGCGCTCCTGGGCGTACGCGACGACCTTCGCGAGAAGCTCGTGGCCCTTCGGGAAGACGTCGAAGAACGCCTTCTGCACCTTGTACGCGCAGACGTGCGGCCCAGTGATGCTGATGACTTCGCGCAGAAAGCGGGCCACCTTCACCTCGTCGGACGCGTGCTGCCCGGTTATCGATACCGGCATCTTGGTGAGGTCGGGGTCGAGCCCTACGCACGCCAAGGTGTTTTTGTTCGCCATCGCGTCTCGCAAGATGGTCATCGCCTTTCTCGCTGGCCTGTCCTGTGCGGAAGCAACGAGGCCGACATGGCCCAGATGCTCCTGCTTGGCGTAGAGGTGGTGGCTGGTGTGCTCGGTGGGCGGAATCACCACAGGGGTAAAGCCTTCTACCGAGAAGCCGTTCTCATCGAACACACTCGCCTTGTGTACATTATTGGTGGCGAGGTTAATCTGCATCGTCGTCGGCACATCGAAGAATTTGAGTATGCCGATGACGCCGCCGTACGTCCGCATGTCGATGATACCGTCAGGTGCGACCGCGTTAGCCGCCTCGACCGTATTCATTTTAAGCAGCGTCTGGAGGCGCAGCGTTGCCAGCTTGAAGGGCAGTCCCAGCCCCCGGCCGTCTTGGCGCGGGATGTTGATGACCATACCTTCTCCTGCATCGCCAACCGTTTCGAGTGCCAGAGCGAGCTGCTCGCGGCATTCGCACGTGCGGTCGCCGAACACCTGACCCGTCTCGCAGCCGGAGTCCACCCGTATAAGGAGTAGGTCCGGCTTCTTGAAGACGGGCATCATGTCGGCGTCGAGCTCGCCGTTGAAGATGACCGAGTACTTGCCCCAGCCATCGTCGATGACGAAGTCGAATTGGTGGAACTCGCCATAGTCGGTGCGGATGAGCCCGACTCCCTGGCGGGTGACGATGAGCCAGCGGGTTGCGCCGTTTTCTGTCACGGCGATCTGCTTGCCTCGGGGGATCATCGAGTCTTTCGCCTGAGCTATCAGGCGAGCCACCTCGTCGACATTCCGGCCGGTGCGGCCGCCTATTTCTGCGAAGTCCAGCTCCATGTCAGTTCTCCTTTGCCGTCTTGGCATAGTATGCGCCTTTCCTCAGCCGGAACGCGAGACGTTTGTCGAAATGCCGCATGGGCGTTCCGATTAGCGCTTTGCAGTTTGGGCATTCAAGGTTGGGCATATGAGTGGGTTCGGTGATTGCCGAGTCGTGCTGCAGCCGCTCAAGCTCGGGAGGAGCAAATATGCGGTTGAGATAGCAACGCAGAAGTTGGCCAGGGCCATCCTTCTGATAAGTAAGCACAAGAGTGTTGCAGGCACCACAGAAGATATTAATTATCCGGGCCTTACCACCTCGCACCCGCAAATAACGGTCTCGTTTGAGAGTCACACTTTCCTCCGTTTGTTTCAAAGACCAAGATTAAAGCCGGTCGTAATATACAATAAAAACTACAATCTATCAATATTTATAAATCTACTCCAGATACTCCGGGGCGTTTTCGTGCATCCAGGCAAAGAACTGGCCCATGACGGCATTGCCGCCGGTGCCGGTGTGCGCGGGCGCCCTATCAAGTATCACGGCAAAGGCGTACTTGGGGTTCTCAAACGGCCAAAAGCCTATCATCCACGCGTTGAGATACTCGTTCTTCATCCCTATCTGGGCGGTACCGGTCTTGGCCGCCACCGAGACGTACGGGAGCTTAACGCCGGTCGCGATGCCCTCGGTGACGCCCAGGCGCATGCCCTCGCGCGCAACCTGGAGCGCGTGCGCGTCGATATCTATTTTTGTACCCTGCGGGGTCGAGTCCGCCGGATTGGCGGACAGGCTCGCTAATAAAGTCGGCACCACAAGAGTACCTCCGTTAGCCAAAGCGGCCGCGCTGCGCACCGCCTGCAAGGGCGTCACCTGTACGCCGTACTGACCTATGCCCGTGTGATAAGTGTTGCCCAAGCGCCACGTGGGGTCGTCGGGGAATGTTTTGGCCTTCCACTCGATAGTGGGGATGGTGCCCTGCTTGGACGAGAAGCCCGCGAGCCCGGCATCCGCCCCGTAGCCAAACGCCTGGAGCCACTTGTCTATGGTAGCGATGCCCATGCCGCGCTGGTCCTGGTAGCCGCCCCCCACGGCGTAAAAGTATACGTCCGATGAGACCGCGATGGCGTGGCGCGCGTCCGTCCATCCGTTGACTCGCCAGTCTCTAAAGATGCTCGGATTCTTTGGGTCATACGGGTTGGGGATGCTTATCTGCCCTCTGGACTCTATCTGCTTGTACTCGTCTATGATGCCGTCGGCTATAGCGCCCGCCGCCATGATGGGTTTGACGATAGAGCCGGGCGCATAGAGCCCGTCCACGGCGCGGTCCAAGAACGGCTGGCGCTTGTCCTGGTTGTACTGCGCAAGCAGGTTGCGGTCGCCCTCAACCATCGCGTTTTGGCTGTACTCCGGGTAGCTTGTGAGCGCGACGAGCTCGCCCGTGCGGACATCCATAATAATGCCGGCCGCACCCTGGAAGTTGGCCGCGCTCGCGTTCTGAGCCAAGACGTCATAGAGCCCCTGCGTGACATTGGCGTCCAGAGACAGCCGGAGTGTATCGCCGGCAACAGGCGCGCGCGTTGTGGCCTGCGAGACAATGCGGCCCAGCGCGTCTGTCTCGGTGAGCTCGACGCCGTTTTGGCCGCCAAGCCGCTCGTTGTACGCGCGCTCTGCGCCGTCGAGGCCCTCAAACGTGGTCCTGAAGTAGTTGCCGGACGAGTCCTTGGCGGGCGCCTTGGTGTAGCCCACCGCGTGCGCGAGCCCGCGCAGCGCGGCGTAGGCGCGCTGTGCAAAGTCGTCCTCGACGCGCACGCGCTCACTCCAGGCCAGAGGGGTGCCGTTGCGGTCCACAATAGCGCCGCGGTCGGCAAAGACGGTCTGCTCTTGCAGCTGGTTTTGCGCGGCCTGCTCTGCATACTCGGCCCCGTGCACCACCTGCAGCATCCCGGCGCGCGCAAACAAGAGGACTATAGCCAAGGTAATGGCGCCGCCCGCCGCCACAAGCTGGCGGCGCGATATGGGCCTCTCGATACGCCCCTCAAACTGGTCGGTGTCGAACTCCGATATATTCTCTGAATCTATAAGTATCTCGTCGGGGTGGATCTCCGAGCGTATCTTGCCTTTTCTAAACCACCATCGCAGCATCCATGTATTAAAGCGTATCGGGAGGGGTCTTGTCCAAGAAATAGGCGCCCCCGAACACCCGCAGCAGCGACGCCGCTATAGCCAAGACCGTGAAGGGCACAAACAAGTAGTGCAACAGTCCCGTTGGCACGCCCGAGCCGAGGTCCAAGAGCAGCGCCATGATGATGGCAAACACGTAGCGGCCGGAGAGCGCCGCTATAAGAATGCCTATGATGCACAATGGCCAAAACGGCCACAAAAACCCGACCGCCGCGATGGCAAAGCTTAAAGCGTAAATGTACCTAGATGACAATGTCATAAATAACAAGTATCAAGCATCAAAACTCAAACAAGCTCCAAACTTTAAAATTTCAAATGTATTCATTTGTTTGTTATTTGGCTCTTGAGATTTGTCAGTTTTCCTTCCAGATTTCCACATAACGCAGTTCTTGTGGATTAGCCGGAAGGGTCATGTAGATGCCTATAAACGACTCGCCCATTTTAGCATCCACCGCTGACACCGCGGCCGCAATGCCGCCGGCCAGACCCGGAAACTCGACCGTGTCTCCTACCGCCACTATGGTGCCCGCAGGCACGTCGGCGTGCATGGAGCCTCCGCCCTGGCCCTCGACAGCCACGGGCACGGTCCCGTTGAGCAATGCTTGGTAGGTCACCCCCGGCGCCGAGAAGAGCTCCACCCGCGCCTGCGCCGCATAGACCTCCGACACGCGGCCGATAATCCCGCTCTGGCCCGCCGATACAAGGTCGCCTAGGGCGACGCCGTGGCTAGAGCCCGCGTCCACAAGCAGGGTATCGTACGCGCTCCATGGCGGGCGCATGAGCACTGCTGCCAAAATGCGCGGCGCAGGTACGTCTGTGCGGCCTAGGCGCTCTCTTAAGTCTGCGACCTCGCGGTACAGCGCATCGCGGTCGGCCAATGCTGCCGTAGCCTCTGCAAGCTGCGCGCGCAGCGCCGTCGCCTCTGTGGCGCCAAGCGACTGACGCCACTCGACAACCGGCGCTGCAGCAAGCCAGAACATGCCCGAGAGAGGCGTACGGAACAGGACAACAAGTACGACTAGAGCAACAAGCACCATCGCGCCCAATGCAAAAGGGAAAGACGAGCGCCCGTGCTGGCGCCTTGGCATCCTGTCAAAAGGGCTAGGAGATATCGCCATCGTTCTCAATTAGCAGGTCGCGGTGCATGTCCAGGTTCTCGAGCACAACGCCGGTGCCGCGCGCCACGGCCGTCAGCGGGTCGTCGGCGACCATCACCGGCACCTTAAGCCATTGTGTCAGGAGCGTGTCGAGCCCGCGCAGCTGCGCGCCCCCGCCCACAAGCACAATGCCCGAGCGCATGATGTCGGATAAAATCTCGGGCGGCGTGGTCTCTAAGACCTCGCGCACACTCTCTATAAGCGTGTCTATAGACTGGCTTATGGCCTCGCGCAGGTCCTGGTCGGTAATAATAACCTCGCGCGGCAGGCCGGTAATAAGGTCGCGCCCGCGCACCACCGCCTGCAGGCTTCCGTCGCCCTCGACAACCGAGCCTATGGCCATTTTGACCTGCTCGGCCGTCTTCTCTCCTATTAAAATCTTAAACTCCGAGCGCACGTAGGCAATGATGTCCTGGTTAAGCTTGTCGCCGGCGATGCGCAGGTTTTTGGAGCGGACAATGCCGCCCAAGGACATCACCGCAATGTCGGTGTTGCCGCCGCCAATGTCCACGAGCATCGAGCCCATGGCCTCGCGTATGGGCATGCGGATGCCAAGCGCCGCCGCAACCGGCTCCTCTATAATATGCACCTCGCGTGCACCCGCCCCGCGTGCGGCGTCTATAACGGCGCGCACCTCCACGTTGGTGATGCCGGAGGGCACGCCCAAGACCGCGCGCGGGCCCAGCATCTTCTTGCTTACTCCCTGCGCGCGGTTCATAAGGTAGCTAAGCATCTCCTCGGTTGCCTCGTAGTCCGAGACAACACCCTCTACAAGCGGCCGCACCGCCACCAGGTGGCCCGGCGTGCGCCCGAGCATCGCCTTGGCGGCGGTGCCCACCGCCACGACCTGGCCGGTCTTTTGGTTAACAGCCACCACCGAGGGCTCGGTGACCACTATCCCCTTGCCGCGCAGGTACACCAGCGTGTTGGCCGTGCCCAAGTCGATGCCGACATCGTTGGACAGCAGGGGGAGTATCCTATTTTGGAAGTAGTTTGCCATGATGAGTTTTCGACCGGTACAGAGAACTAGCGTGCGGTAAGCTCCCCTATCAACTCAGACAGGCTCTTGTGCTGTGTGGTGCCGCTGCTACGCTCGACACACTCAAACTTGCCGGCAGCCAGCGTCTTCTCGCTCACTACCACGCGCAGGGGTATGCCAATAAGGTCCGAGTCGGCGAACTTCTCGCCGGCGCGGGCGTCGCGGTCGTCGTACAGGACCTCGACGCCGGCCTCGGTCAATTCGCGGTACAGCTCGTCGGCCTCGGCGACGACATCCGCATTGTCATTGGCCAAAGAAACAAGGTGCACGCCAAACGGCGCCACCTCCTTGGGCCACACGAGGCCTTTTTCATCTGCAAATTTTTCAACAATGACGCCCATCAAGCGAGAGGAACCAATGCCGTAGCAGCCCATGTACACCAGCTGCGCCTCGCCCTTCTCATCTACGTATGTGTAGTTGAACGCCTTGCTGAACTTTATGTTGAGCGGGAATATGTTGCCAACCTCGCAGGCTTTGACCTGCTCCATGGAGTCAAAGTCCACACCGAGTTTTTTGGCGTTCTCCTCTGTCACCACCTCTTTGTTGTAGGCGATGTTGTTTGCGCGGTCCAAATACACAGTGTCTTCCCCGCTCTCCACGAGCGTCTGGAACTCGTGGCTAAACCCTGTCGTAAAGTCGCCGCCGGACGCGAGTGTAATAAACGTATCCTTACCCAGCCCGACCTTCTCGAACACGGCGCGGTAGGAGTCCTTGGCCTGCTCGTAATACTTTAAAAGGTCGGCTTCGTCGCGGTGGAAACTGTAGAGGTCCTTCATCCTAAACTCGCGACCGCGGAGTATCCCGGACTTGGCGCGAGCCTCGTTGCGGAACTTGCTCTGTATTTGGTAGTAGGCCACCGGCAAGTCTTTGTACGACTGCGCGTTTTCTTGGGCGATAGGCGTAATCAGCTCCTCGTGCGTCGGGTTCAAAATATATGACGCATCATTCTTAGCAAGCGAAAGTTCATTGGCGCCCGTGGTGCGCATGAGCGAGTCAACGGTGCCGAGGCGGCCTGTCTCCTTCCACACATCCTGCGACGACAGTGCAGGCATGACAATCTCACGGCCCAGCTTGTCCATCTCGGCGCGTATGACGTTCTCTATCTTATTGAGCGTGCGCAACCCAAGCGGCAGGTACGAGTACACCCCCGCCATTTCTTTATGTACATAGCCGGCGCGGATAAGGAGCTGGGCGTTCTTAGACACCTCGTCTTTGGGGGCCTCGCGGCGCGTCTTGGTGAAGAGCTTAGATTGGCGCATATATAGAGGCTATTTTACGGCCTAATTGACCCCCACGCCACCCCGCTTGACAAAGATTGTATTCGGATGTACATTAAGTATGAGACGCTGGTAACCGGGACATTTGATGAAAGGCTTCTGCCATCTCACCCCCTCCATTGGAGCGCGTGGCGATCGCAGGAGATTTCACGATGAAGCAGGGCCAGCAATGGTAAAGCCAGCGTCTCACCTATCACTCTGCCAGAAATGGCAGAGTTTTTCTTTTCAAAACAACGTTCGCACATTCTGTAGAATGTAAGAGTGTTTTACCTATTGTGCCCTATAGGTAGTAATAGGTAATTTGTTGCAAAACCAAGTAGGTGGCAGCCTAGCCGACCAGGCGGGCGATGTCGTTGTAGGACACGACTATCATAAGGAGGATTATTGCGGCAAAGCCCGCGAGCATAAGCGCGTTGGTGATGCGCACGGGCACAGGGCGGCGGATAACCGCCTCGATGATGATGATAAGCAGGCGCCCGCCGTCGAGCCCCGGTATGGGCAGGAGGTTTATAAGGGCGAGGTTAATGGAGATGAGCGCGGCTATTATGGCCGCCGAGCCAAAGCCCGCCTTAACGGCGTCGCTCCCCACGCCGGCAATACCTATGGGGCCCGACACCTGGCTGAAGTCCGCGCGGCCAATAAATAGATTGCCAAAAAAGCTCCCCAGGCCCTGTGCGGTGCCTATTGTTAAATCTTTAAACGCAATGGCGCCCTGCACCAAGGCCAGGTGCGGCGGGAGCTTGAGTATCCCTATGTCGCCAAACTCGACACCAATGACCTTCCTATCCGGGACAATGCCCTCCTGTGGCTTGGCCAAGAAAGTCTCTTCTGCGCCGTCGCGCGTGACGGCAATGACCAGGCTTTCGTCTTGGTGAGCGGTGATAAACGCCTGCACCGCATCGGCTTGCTTGTTGGTACTGAGCGTATTGGTGTCGAGCATCTCGGTGCCCGTTTGTACACGCTCTATGACGTCGCCGGGCTTGATGCCAGCACGCTCGGCCGGCGAGTCGGGGCGCACGTTTGATATAACGACCTGCGGCGCAGTGATAGGCCCTAGTGCGTTGTCGCTTGCCGCGGCCGGGAGCCCGCTCATGTAGCCGGCAGACAACACGAGCCACGCAAATATAAGATTGAACGCGATGCCCGCGAGCATGACGGCGGCCTGGATGCCGCGGTTTTTACTCGTTAAGGCGCGCGGGTCGCCCACACCATCGCCCGGATTCTCTCCAAAAATCTTGACGTACCCGCCCAACAGCAAGAGACCAAACGTGTAGCGCGTCTCGCCCCACACTTTTGAAATAAGGCGCGGAGGGAAGCCGATGGAGAACTCATCAACGCGCACCTTAAAGAACTTGGCCACGCTAAAGTGCCCCAGCTCATGCACCCAGATTAAAACAACTAAAATGACAATGAAGATAAGTAAGGCCATTTTAGTTGTAAGTTCCAAAACTCAAGCTCCAAATTTCAAACTTTTGGATTTTGGGATTTGTTTGTTATTTGAGATTTGTAATTTGTAATTTAACCAGCTATTTCTTTCTCCTTGCGCTCGAGTGCCGCGTCAAAGCTGGCGTTGGCGGCGTCTACGCGCTTTTGCATCTCCTCTTTGGCGCGGAACTTGTCGTCCTCGGACATTTCCTTGGCCTTTTCCTTAGCCTGGATGTCGTTCCACACATCGTCGCGCGCAGAGCGGAGCATGGTGCGTATCTCCTCTACCTTTTCTTTGGCGACCTTAAGCAGGGTGACGCGGCGCTCTGATGTGAGCTCGGGGAAGAAGACGCGCACGCCCTTCTCGTCAGAGCCCACAGAGAGCCCCAGGTTGGCGACGGTAATAGCCTTCTCTATCTCTTTAATATTTGCCGGGTCAAAGGGCGATATGCGCAGAGAGCGCGAGTCCTCTACCGAAATGTTGGCGACCTGCGAGATGCCCATGCGGCTGCCATAGCTCTCTATCTGTATGCCGTCGAGTATCGCAGGCGTTGCCCTGCCCGTGCGCACGCCCGAGAGCTCCTTCTGGAGCCGCTCCTCTATATCCTTAATCTTCTTCTCGAAAGGTTTAAAGTCGTATGCCATGTGGACAGTATACCAAATGCAGGGAAATTTTCTTTACAAAAACCCAGGTGGGGGCGTGCCGCGTTTTAAGAAGCAAAGCGACTATAAAACGTGGGGCTAAGGGTTTTTTAAAGAGAATTTCCCGGAGTTTGTCCGGAAGCGCTTGGCGGCTGGCGGGTAGATTTTAACCAGTGGGTCTTGGCTTGTGTCATAGCGGCGGGCGGGGGCTAGGTAGCGGCCGTAGTGGATGACCCTATGAGTGAACGTCCCCCACTCGCGTTTGGGCAGCAATTGCATCAAGTCGCGCTCAATCCGCACAGCGTCTTTGTAGTCACTTAAGTCGTAGCGCTGTACAAACCGTATAACATGCGTGTCTACGGTAATACCCGCGACTACGCCGTGCGCCTCTTTAAGCACCACCGTGGCTGTCTTGCGCGCCACGCCAGGCAAGCGCAGCATCTCCCCTATTGTTTTTGGGAGCAAGCCTTGAAACTCATCTTTAACCATCCGTGCAGCTGCAAGGATGTTCTTAGCTTTGTTGCGATAAAAGCCCGAGGCAAAAATATCCTGCTCAAACTCGCGCACATCCGCACGCACGTAGTCGTCGAGCTTTTTGTACTTCTTAAACAGCTTCTCTGTTATCTTGTTAACGCCCTTGTCGGTCGATTGTGCCGAGAGCTGGACCGCCACCATAAGCTCCCACGGCGTCGAGAAATTAAGCTCTATCTGAGCAGTCGGGTACAGCTTTTTTAGTGCCCGGTTGAGCTTTTGCACACGCTCTTTCCTAATTTTAAGTTTGGCCGGGGTCATGGCTGCATAGTATCAAAAGGGCAAAGGCGCCGCTTTCGCGACGCCTTTTGTTAGAGAGCCAGGCTGTACGTTGTAATGTGGATTATCCTCTTTTTCTTTTTGAGGCATTTACCCACTTTCAATTCCCTCATCTTCTCCTTAAGCGTACTAGCTGAGGCAAAAATAGTACCGGTCGAATAGGGGTGCCCGCATTTTTCTTGGAGTTTTTTGAGAAGCTCCTCGCAATTTGCAGGCCCCCGCAACAGTTCCAGATAGATGACATCCTCGACCAATGACAGTTTTACAGACCTAGGCCCGTTGGAGAGCTTGCGGCTCTGCGGGTCGTAGGATAGTTTCGCCAGCCCGGACAGACGAACATGCTGATTCATGGAAATCTCCCTGAACTATAGCTGAACTTACTATGCACCCGCTTTATATAGTTGGCAAGGCCACGGCCAAGTGCTCCAAGAGCATCTTAAGAGACGGTGAGCGGTCCCCAAGGTACTGGCGCACCATGGCAATGTCCTCGAGCCCCTGGCGGACCTTTGGCTCACCCGCTTTTTTATACAGCTCGGCTTCCAGCGCGTTTACAAAGTCGCGCACGCGCTCGCGCACCCCGTCGTCGTCTTTTAAGAGCTTGGCGATAACATCACTGCGCTCCTTGCCCGACACCGAAAGAAAAGTCCGTGCTTGCTGATAAAAAAGTCCTCGGAGCCCTGCTCGGCTGGCCAGACTATTTTTCTCATCAATCACGGACTTTTCCGGATACTCCAGCATGCGGGACTTCAATGTCGGCAAGAGCATGCCGTGCGGCACCATCAGCACAAACTGCGTCCCCTCCTGAGGCTCTTCAAAAAGTTTGAGCATGGCCTGCTGGGCCTCGCTAGTGAGAGAAGCGATACCGAGCAAAAATACGCCGTCGGCATAGTTCTTGAGCGAGGCTATTGCACTCAGCTCGCGCGCCTCATCTATCCCAAAGCGCTCATACTCCCGCGCATAAAAAGGGCTCACTACTTCCTTATACGCATCAAAGGCGGACAGCGGGCCCTCTATATAGTAGGCATGGTGCATGATGTGTAGTATATAAGGGTCATGAGACCCTTGTCTTGGTGGTATTACAACGCGCTGGCCGGCCTCCTGGACGCGGCTATGGGCATGGCTATTGTGGCCGGCTCTAGCTGGGCGCTGGGGATGGCTGTGGAGCCCTGGGCCCTTGCTATTGGCGCCGCGCTCGCGCTCTTGCCCGACCTCGACATTGTGCCGGCCATACTGCGCGGCCGCGTGGTAGAGGACCACCGCGCCACCTGGTGGCACGCGCCGCTTGTGGTGGTGCCGCTTGTAGCCCTGCTTGCGTTTGTGCTCGGCGGCGCATACTGGGCAGTTGTCGCCATAGCGTGCGTGCTGTGGCACTATGTGCACGACACCCCGGACGGCGTGCGGTGGCTTAGGCCCTTCTCGCCGTACTACTGGACCCACCGCGGCAGGCACGTGCGCTTTCCCGCCAAGCACGACATGTGGCTTAAGGAGACATGGGGCCAAGAGAGCGTGCGCGCATGGACAGAGCTCCCTGCCGCATTACTACTCGCAATCTTTTCGTGGGTGGCAGTGCTTATCGCTTAGCTATGACGGCTTTTTTATACGTGTCGAGGTGAGAAAGAGCGATGCCGGTGCCCTTGGCCACGCAATATAAGGCGTCATCGGCGACCTGCGCCTTAACGCCGGTGCGGCGCAGTATTAATTCCGGAAAGTTGCGCAGCATCGCCGTGCCGCCGGTAAGCGTAATGCCGCTATCAATAATGTCGGAGGCGAGCTCGGGCGGCGTCTCCTGGAGCACGTCGCGTATAGCCTTTATTATCTCCCGCAGCTCCTTGCCCATCGCCTTTACAATGTCGTTGGTCTTAATCTCGGCCTGGCGCGGCAGGCCGGTGATAAAGTCGCGGCCGCGCACGTGCGCCACCAGCTCCTCGTCCATAGGCACCGCCGAGCCTATGGCAATCTTGACCTCCTCGGCGGTCTTGTCGCCAATGGCCAGGTTAAACGTCTTTTTAATATAGTCGGCTATGGCGTGGTCGAGCTTGTCGCCGGACACTTTGATGGATGTAGAGGCGACTATGCCGCCCAAGGATATAACCGCCACGTCGGCGGTGCCGGCGCCGAGGTCGACAACCATATGGCCGCGCGGCTCCTGTATCGGGATGCCCGCGCCTATCGCGGCCAGCACAGACTCTTTAACAACATAGGCCGACTTGGCGCCGGCCTTAATGGCGGCCTCGACCACGGCGCGACGCTCTGTCGAGGTAACACCTGTGGGGACAGACACCATGACCTCCGGCTTAAACAGTGACCAGCGGCTGGTGGCCTTGCCTATAAAGTACTTGAGCATGGCCTGCGTGACGCGGTAGTCGGCTATGACGCCGTCGCGCATGGGGCGGTACGCGATAATCTCGCCGGGCGTGCGGCCTATCATCTCCTTGGCCGAGGCGCCAACGGCCAAGATGCGCCTGTCTACCTCGCTTATGGCGACCACGGACGGCTCGTTGACCACCACGCCGCGCCCCGGGACAAACACCAAGGTGTTGGAGGTGCCCAAGTCTATGCCGAGTTTTGGAGCAAAGAAGGACATTGCGTAAGAATAATACTTTGATACGCTTATAAATACCACTGTGTCCCCGCATGGTGGCGAAAGACGGTTCTACCCAAGTTGACCACAAGCACGGGGGCGGACGCGCAAGCGCCCGCCCCCACTTTTATTTTTTAAACTTGAGCTTGGACTTTTTCTCCTGCTCCGCTTTTGCCTCGGGAGTGTGGTTCTTGGGGCTTATCTCCCACCAGAACTTTTTGGAAAATCCGTCTATGCCGCTGCGCTTGTCTGCCTCGTCGCAGATACTCTTTAAAAAGTAGAGGTCAGGGGTGGGTATAGCGACAAGCAGGCGGCCCATGCGGCCCATGGTTAAGGCAGCCAGCCCGTCGCGCAGGCGCGCACGGTTTAACTTTTGCATAAAGTACTGCATCATCTCGCCGCGCTCGGTGGCCTTGTCCTTTTTAAGGCTTGGCTTGCCGGCTATGTGCTTGCCTATGTGTTGCATACTCTTGTGCTATAAGTATAGCAATATGGCCAAGGCAAAGAATATAGACAGAATCGTCCAGGACCCAGACCCGGTATTGCGCCAGGTGGCCGCCGCCGTGCCCAAAAAGGACATCGGCTCCCCCGCCCTGCAGAAGGTTATAAAGAAGATGCACGCCGCCCTGGCACCCGAGAAGTACGGCGTGGCCATAGCCGCCCCACAGGTGGGCGCCTCCCTGAGGATATTTGTGGTTGCAGGCCGCGTGTTTAAAGACGAGGTAGAGGAGGGCGAGGAGGACACGCAGCCCACCCCGGCCAACCGCGTGTACATCAACCCCGAGGTAACCCGCGCCTCGCGCAAAAAGCTAGAGGAGTCCGAGGGCTGCCTGTCAGTGCGCTCGGTATACGGCACGGTGATGCGCCACGAGCGCGTAACGCTCAGCTATATTGACGAGCACGGCAAGCAACAGACCCAGAACGCCACCGGGCTCTTGGGCCACATATTCCAGCACGAGGTGGACCACCTAAACGGCATCCTTTTTATAGACAAGGCGCGCGACCTGCACGAGTCCCAATAATATGAGCAACCCCCTCTTTGCCTTTTTGGGCACATCAATAGACTCGAAGTACGCTCTAGAGGCGCTGGCCAAGGTGGGGATCGAGCCGGCTGTGGTTATTGACACCAAAGAGCTGCCCGACGAGCTGTACAACACCGAGTGGGACTTTATACTTGTCTGCTCGTACGGAAAAATCTTACCCAAGAAGCTCTTGGACCATCCGCGCCGCGGCGTCATCAACATCCACCCGTCCCTTTTGCCTAAGTTCCGCGGACCCTCGCCCTACGTCTCCAACATCTTGGCCGATGAGAGAGTGACCGGTGTCTCAGTGATGCTCTTGGAGGAGAAAATGGATGCCGGCCCCCTGCTTGCCCAAGCGCGCATCGAGATAGAGGAATCAGATTGGCCCCCGCAGGGGCTCACACTCTCGCAAATGCTCTTTACCGAGGGTATTAACTTGCTGGCAGAGGTCCTGCCCGACTACTTAAGCGGCAAGCTGACGCTCACAGCCCAAGACGAGGCAGGGGCTACCTACACCAAAAAATTTACCGACGCAGACGCACTGCTTGATTTAACTAAGCCGCGCGAGGCATTCCTCAAAATCAGGGCATTCGACAAAAGCCCCCGCGCGCATTTTATAACCGAGAAGGGTAAAAGGGTCGTCGTGACTGACGCCGAGTGGAACAACGGCGAACTGAAAATTCTCAAGGTATTACCCGAAGGCAAAAAAGAGATGGGATACGACGATTACCTACGGGGGCAAAGGTAAAAGAGGGTTAGAGGTCCGAGCGCCAGCCGCGCAGGTATTCTTTAACGCGCAGGGAGGTGCGGCGCAGGACGGACTGCTTCTTCTTTTTATTGCGGGACAGCTCGTGCGACAGATCGCCGCCGGCCAAGTCTATAGCCTCGTGCATGGAACTGCCCCAGTGCTCGGCGCGGTAAATCTCGCCGCCCAGGCTCACGGTAAACTCGGCGCGGTACTTGCCCGAGCGGCCGTCGGCCAGGTATGCAAGCTCGACGTCCGCGTGCGCCGTGGTGTCGCCGTTTACAAACTTGTCGGCGTGGGCCAGCTGCTTTTCAACGTAGGTGCGCAGCTCGTCGGTAACGGGGACCTCGGTGCCCTTTATGTTGTAATTCATCCTTGTATTTTACCCTACGGCCTTGCACTCGCACCAGGCCGATACACACGTGCAAGTATGACGTCTGCGCCTGCCCGTTGTATGAAGCCGCACAGCCGCTTGGTAGCACACGATTTTTGTCTTATAGTGCATATGTCCGTTCGCGGACGGCCTGGGGGGTTCGGCTCTCGGGCCGAAACATGGTGGTGTTCTTTCTACTCTACATCTACGACTACCAAGAGACGCCAGGATTATGACTCTTGTCTCCTGGTGGAGGAATTCGGGCAAAAATCATCCGGTAGAGCTCCCCGGATGTGCGCTGCGGAACCCTCAATAAGGACAGACCCACTGCCCTAGCCGCCTTGCCGGCGGCCTGGCGCAACTTCTGCCCTTCCTTACCCTCAGGCTCGGCGCATGCCGCCGGTCGGATCAGCCTGTCGGCTCCTCTCCCCACCACCCTTTGGCCCCCAGGCCGAGAGGGAGGCCCCCGCATACTGCGGGGTTTTTGCTTGAAAAGGCCCGCCTCTCGTGTAGACTCGGACCCAGCGTGTACAAAGGAGGCTCTTCATGAGGCTATCTGACCTTGTGCCGGAGCGCCCGCAAGGAACTCTGGAGTTTGTCGTAAAGAAACGGCGCATCAGGAAAAAACTGCGTCCAATAGCTGAGCCGTCACCGGCTCTTAAGGCACTGCAGCTCCGGGCAAAGGAGCTGTTCGAACAAAAGGCGGGGGCCGTTTCGATCTCGCCTGTCAAGAACCTGCTCGCGCACCGCGAGCATACGCACTTTTTCCAGACCGACCTTAAGGACGCATTCCCAAGCATCAAGACCAAGCGGCTTGCGGGTGTTGTATGCAGGCTGGTGTTCAAAGCCGAAGACTACGAGGATGTTGTAGCGTTTCTTGGACGCTACTGCATGCTTTCTTACGAGGGCAATTTGGCCCAAGGCGGACCGCTTTCCCCTCTCTTGTTTGACCTGTACTGCCGCTGGTATCTCGATCGTCCGATACGGGGGCTGCTCAGTGTCCCAAAAGGCGAGCCGGGCTACGTGCTCTATACCCGCTACGTCGACGACCTGACTTTCTCGTCCAAAGAGAAGCTGGGCCTGCGACTGCGCGAAAAGCTCAAGAAAATAATCAGAGAAGCAGGATTCCACATCCAAGATAGCAAAACCACCCTCCGAGAAAAGGGCAGGCAAAAGATAGCTATCACAGGCGGGCGGCTCCTGCTTAAACGCCCGGCTGCGCTTGCAAAGGAGTTTTACGCCTCGCTTGAGCGTGACGTCAATCTCTTTTTGCAGGGCAAGCTCGACGACGACAGGGTGTCGAATTTGCGCGGAGGTATCGCGTGGTACGACAGTCTTGAGTCAAAACTCCTGGGTGTGCGTAGCAATAGGCAGTTACGCAGGCTCGGGCCCAGGGTAGAGAGGGCAAGGCCGCTCCTGAAGAAAATGCGGAGAGATCGCCGCAAGTTTCCCAAAGAGTGGCTCGACCAGCTGCGAATGCGGGTGGGGATAATACCCTATATCCGCTCTCAGCTTCCACAATACACGTGGGCACCTAAAGCAAGCGGCATTAGATGCCCGTGTCCGTTTTGCCACGCGCGGGGGCAGACGTTTACGGCAAGCCCCGCACAAAACTCGTTCTACTGCCACAAGTGCAAGCGGCACGGCGATGTTATCGCTTTTGCCAGACTCCTGCATGCGTGGGACTTCACAACCGCAGCAAAACAGCTCGCCAAACTGGGAGACCTCGAGCTTCCGGATGCATATCTGCGGACCCAACCTAAGCAACTTAGTCTTTTCTAAGACTGCCGGCACCCTCAAGGTGTCGGCTTTTCCTTTGCTGCACCCTCATAACGTGTATAATTTGGTCTTGTATGACAAAGAAGAAAAAAGAGGCCCCCGCCAAGCGGGGTAAATTTGTGCCCGGAGATTTTACGTTAAAGGTTAAGCGCTCGCTGGCGGGCCTGGGGCTCTTTACGCTCTCCGACATCCCAAAAGGCGCGTGCATTATAGAGTACCGAGGCAATATACTCACCAAGCAGCAGGAGGAGGACAGCAACAGCCTGTACCTGTTTGACGCCGAGGGAGGCGTGACTATAGACGGCGCACCCCGGTGGAACACCGCTCGCTACATAAACCACAGCTGCCGCCCCAACTCAGAGATCGAGATTTACAAGCACCGCGTGTATGTGATGGCCAAAAAGAACATCAAGGCCGGCGAGGAATTAAACTACGACTACGACAAAGACTATTGGAAGGAGTACATAAAGCCCAAAGGCTGCCGCTGTGCTAAATGCGCGCCCTCACTGCACAACCGCGCGCAGTAACGACACCTATAAGTGTGCCCAGGATGGCGCCGGCCAAAAAGTCGCTAAACCAGTGGACAGAAACAGAGACCCCAAGGCCTATGTAGAGCGCGTAGGCGCCGGCCAAAAGCGCGAGCGGCTTGTTTTTAGGGTACAGGTAAATGAGCGCGGCTGCGCCGGCAAAGGCCACCGTGGTGTGTGATGACGGCCAGCCCCAAAATATCCCGTACTCAAAAAAGCCGAAGTTAAACTGCCGGCTGATATCCTCCATAACAGTACTGGGCAGAAACTCCGGCTGGATGCGGCCGGTAAGCGACTTATATAAAGACGAGACAAACCAGCCCAGCGCCTGGGCCTGCGCCACGGCAATGGCCACATGCTTTACCTTAGTACTGCTTCGCCACTCGCCCCAGTAATACAGCACTATGGGGCCGACTATCGGCAGAAAGAAGCCCAGCAGCGCCGCCGGCATAGTAAGTGCGTAGAGGTTGTCAAAGCGTGTCTGCGTAAAGTAGTACCAGTCAAACCCGGAGACGACGCACAGGTAGGTGAGTATTATCATCACCACATGCCACACCAGGTAGCGCGGAGCAAATATGCGCGCAAACCCCATCGGCAAGCCATGTATGAACGCGCGTATCATGACTCTAGTATAATGGACGTATATATGGGCGAGGACCCCATATAGTCGTCGCTCGCTCGGAATTAAAGCGAGCTTTATTCTCTCACTCGCTAGACTATGGACCCAGAAACACAAAAAGAGGCGCGCAAGGTAGAGGCGCTCTTGGACGAAATTAAATCAAATACCGAGGCCCGCCCAAGCAAGAGTTTTTATAACGGGATGTTGCAGGGCGCGGGCATAGTGCTGGGCACCATAGTGGCGGTGGTGCTGGTGGGCTGGCTCTTGAGCATCCTCGGCGTCATACCGGGAGTGAGCGAGCTGGCGCAGACGTTTGGCGAAATATTGGAGAAGCGGTATTAAA
>CAYRYM010000003.1:0-24487 GCA_964428705.1 uncultured Candidatus Saccharibacteria bacterium
TCCCGTTTGAGGACAAAAAGATGCAGAGCAAGAAGGAGTTCCTCGATGACATTGCGATGTCCCTGGGCGGCTACATTGCAGAGAAGGAGGTGTTTGACGACATCACCACCGGCCCCTCTAACGACCTGCAGGTACTGACCAACCTGGCGCGCGCAATGGTAACCCGCTACGGCATGAGCGACAAAATGGGCACGGTGGCCCTGGAGGGCGACGGCGGCCGCGCATTGTTTGGCGGTGGGGTAGACGGCAAGGAGTATTCGGAAAAAATTTCGGGCGAGATAGACGCCGAGGTTAAAAAGATAATTGACGAGGCGTACGCAAAAGCGCTCGACATCATCACCAAGCACCGCCCGCTGCTGGACACTATCGCCCAGGTACTTGTAGAGAAGGAGACGCTGGAGCGCGAGGAGTTCGAGAAGCTCCTCATAGCCGGCGGCATAGTACCCAAGAAGAAAAAGGATATAGAGCACGCCCCGCTCGTCTAACCGTAAAAAGAAAACGCCCCGGCAAGCCGGGGCGTTTTTGTCGAGTCCACTTTATGCGCCTGTGGGCGGCTCTGTAACGCAGACACCTGCGCGCACCAGCGTAAGGAGGAGAAAGGCGCAAGTTAAGCCGGCAAAGACCCACCAGCCGTACTCCTCAAGAGGCGTCCACCACCTGCCTTCTCCTGAGGTGAGCGCACACCCAAGGGCGGCAACCGACAGTACCAAGGTTGCCAGTCCGGCCAAAGAGAGACGGAAGACGAGCCACCTGTCCCGGCGGACGTCTTCGTAGTTCAGGATGCTCTTTGCAAGGCCGGTAAGGGGCCAGTTAAAGAACGCCAATAGTATCTCTCCGACAATGTCGGGCCAGCCCATCTTCGGGCTGTTTTCTGCGCTTGCTGCATCCACGTTGCATCTCCAAGGTTCGTTGAGGCTGAGGGCACTATATACCAGCAGGGGCAAAAAGAGAACCCCGGCGTAGATGCCGGGGTCTTCGTCGCAAGGAGGCTTAGTCCCATCCGTAGTGCTTGGGGTTCTCCTTTACATTGGCGTAGTGCCAGCAGCTCAAGATAGTATACAAGCCGAGCGCCGCACCAAAGCCAAACCATGACGCGGGAGAGCCGATGAGAGCCGCGGCCAGAAATCCCGCGGCACAGAGCAGAGTGGCGCCGGCGCACAGGGAGTGCCATACGTCGGGGCGATAGTCGATACTGTCGCCGTACGACTGCTGCAGGCGGGGCCTCTCAAACAAGAAGAGGACCCACCAGAGTGCCATGCCCAGAAGTACCCAGAGTCCGGCGGCGATTGCGTGCGCCCCGAGTATGAGGAGCACCAAGGTTTTGCCGCGAGCCTTGGTTGTGTCGTATAAGCGCACAGGTGCCTTTTGTGCCATCGAGGCCTCCGGGGTTTGCGGTTGTCCTTCCGACATCAACGTATCACACTTTTATAAAAGAAAAACCCCGGTTCGAAAGCCGGGAGTTGTCGTCTTAAAGCAGTTGTCGGCATCTTGATGTTAAGCGGCTGCATTGCGAACACCTCGCGTTGTTAAAGAAGTCTGTTGTTACGATACAGGATAAAAATAGAAAAGAAAATCATGTGCCGCCCACATGCACAAAGCCTGCCGCAGGGCAGGTACTTTGTGTCTTGTGGGCGCGGCAGGGATCGAACCTGCGACCAGTCGTGTATAAGACGACGGCTCTACCACTGAGCTACGCGCCCGATTGAGCAAATATAGCGTACTCCTACTCCAAATGCATCTGTGAGGCTCGGGCTGCCAAGGCCTGCGAGAGCAGGGGATGCTTAGCGAGGGTCTCGTCTTTTTTAATAATGCTCAGGGCCTCGGTGCGGGCGGCCTCGACAAGCTTGAGGTTTTTAAGGGCCTCCATGCCAATATCGGAGATGCCCCACTGTTTGCGGCCACTAAGCTCGCCGGGCCCGCGCTGCAACAGGTCTTGCTCCGCCAGCTCAAACCCGTTCTTGGCTGTAACGAGCGCCTTAAGCCGGGCGAGTGTAGGCTCGCCGCGGCTCTCGGGGCAGACAAAACAGTATGCCTGGTGGCTAGAGCGCACAACCCGCCCGCGCAGCTGGTGCAGCTGGCTAAGGCCAAAGCGCTCGGCCCCCTCTATAAATATCATCGTGGCGTTGGGCACGTTAACGCCCACCTCGACCACGCTCGTTGCTACCAAGATATCCACCTCGTGTTTGCTAAAGCGCGCCATCACGTCGTCTTTTTCCTTCGGCGTCATTTTGGAGTGCAGGATATCTATCTCATAGTCGGGGAAGACGCTCTTTTTAAGACGCTTGGCCTCGGCCACCACAGACTTGGCCTGCAAAGCAAACGCTTTGTCCGGGTCCGGCTCGTCGATGCGCGGGCATATCACGTATGCCTGCCTGCCCTGCGCCAGCTGCTCGTGCATTGTGGCGTATGCCTTTGCACGCTCGGCGGGCTTCACAATCTCGGTAATTATCGGCTTGCGGCCCGGCGGCATCTGGTCGAGCAGGGTTAAGTCGAGGTCGCCGTACACGGTCAGCGCGAGTGTGCGCGGTATGGGTGTGGCGGTCATGCTCAGTAGGTGCGGCAGTGGCGGCGGCTTTGCCTGCCCTGAGCTTGTCGAAGGGCGCGCCAGAGTGCGCCGCTGGTTGGTGCCAAAGCGGTGTTGCTCGTCTATCACCACCAGGGCCAGGTGCTTAAACGCCACCGACTTTTGTATAAGCGCGTGCGTGCCTATTAAGACCGGTATCTCGCCGCCCGCAACCCACTTTAAAAGTTGCGTGCGCGATATCGGCGTAAACTTGTCCTTGTTAATTTTAGAGGGGAACTTAAAACACCCCGAACCCGTAATGAGCCCGATGTTAATGGGGAACTTGTCAAAGTAGTTTATAAACGACTCAAAGTGCTGCTTGGCTAAAATTTCTGTTGGCGCCATGTAGGCCACCTGGAGCGTGCCGGACTTTTGGCCGGCCGGGCGAGTCTCCACCACTGCATGTGCCGCCGTGGCGGCAACGGCAGTCTTGCCCGAGCCCACGTCGCCCTCAAGTAAGCGCGACATGGGCCGGCCGCTGCGCATGTCGTTGAGTATCGCCTCTACCGCATCTACTTGCGCGTCTGTCGCCTGGAAGGGGAAGGCGTCTATAAACCCCTGCGTCTTGTGCTCGGGGGTCTCTATGGCAAAGCTCTTCTCTTTGTTTTGCAGAGCGCGCTCGCGGCCGCGCTCCAGCTGGATCATAAACACCTCCTCAAACGCAAAGCGCTTGCGCGCGGCCTCGGCCTGCTTGAGCTCGTGCGGGGTGTGCACCCAAACTAAAGCAGTACGGAGAGTGGGTAGGTTGTAGTTTTTAAGCAGATCGGCAGGAATAGGGTCCTCTACCTCGTCGAGTACCTCTTGAGTGAGGAACTTTGCGATCGCATGGCGCATCCAGAGTGATGTCGTACCGCGGCTCTCGGGGTAGACGGCAAAGAGGTCGGGAGACGCGGTTTCAAGGTTCGACCTTGAAGAGCCCTGAGCTAAGGTCGAACCTTGGGAACCGTCCGTCTCAAAAAGTCCCGCCTCAGTTGGAGACACTTTTTGCAATTGCGGGTTTGCCAAGTAGAGCTTGCCGGGCGCTCCCGACACTTTGCCGGTGGCGCGCACAAGGGTGCCGTCGGCGTACATCTTGGATATATAGGGCTGGTTAAACCATCGGCATTTGATGCGCCCTGTGTTGTCGCGCAGGTAGCCCTCTGTCATGGGGATGCGCGACTTCCATCCTTTTTTAGCCTCTAACTTCTCCAGCGTGCCCACTATAGAGGCCTCTTGGCCCGCCACCAAGCCGGCAATCTCGGCGCCCTCGCCGGCCACTTCGTAGCGGGTGGGGAAGTGGTGCAGGAGGTCGCGCACGGTGCGCAGCCCCAGCCTCTCCAGCGCCGACTTCTGCGCGTCGGTCAGCCTAAAGTGCTCGGTCAGCTTGTTTGACAGCAGCATGGCCAGAGTATACCAATAGTGCAGATGTAATAGCAGGAGACTCTCACATGCATCCGTACCTGTACGTGTTGCAGTGGGGTAGAGGCCTACTGCAGGACAAAATGATCCGCTACTTCGTCGCGGGTGGCGTAACCGGCATCCTTAATTACGGCATCTTTTCTCTGTTCTACCTGGGCTTTGGCGTCCAGTATGCCGTCGCTACGGCTATCGGCGGGGTGGGGGCGTGGATGGTTAACTTTCCCCTGCATAAGTGGTGGACGTTCCGTGACGAAGGTAGGACAAAGAAGGCGACTTCGCTCCAAACACTCTCGCATGGCGCGCTCAAGCTATGGAACAATCTTGGTGCGGCCCCTTTGCTCGTCATCTTTTTCGTCGAGTATGGGGGGATGTCTCCAATGATTGCAAACCCTTTGGCGGGCATCGCACTGGGGCTAGGGCAAAATTACCCCATAAGTCGCTGGATCATCTTTCGAAGGCCGTCTGAATAAGACGGCCTTTTCTTTTATATTTGATATACTCTGCGGATGGCCAAAAAAGATGTATCCAAAGCCGCGATAGCCCTGCACAAAAAGCTCAGGGGCAAGATTGTCATTAGCCCGACCATGGAGGCCAAGACGCGCGGCGACCTGTCTTTAATATATACGCCGGGCGTGGCGGCTGTATCCTCGCTTGTGGCCAAAAACCCCAAGCTTGCGCGCGACTATACGATGAAAGGCAAGATGATAGCCGTTGTAAGCGACGGCTCGGCTGTGCTGGGCCTGGGCAACATTGGGCCGCTTGGGGCACTCCCGGTTATGGAGGGCAAGTGCGCGCTGTTTAAAACGTTTGCGGGCGTGGAGGCGTTCCCCTTGGTGCTCGACACGCAAGACCCGGACAAAATTATTGAGGCAGTGATGGCGATAGCGCCGGGCTTTGGCGGGATTAACCTCGAGGACATTGCGGCGCCCAAGTGCTTCTACATTGAGGAGGAATTAAAGAAGCGGCTCGACATCCCCGCGATGCACGACGACCAGCACGGCACGGCCATTGTTGTCTTGGCGGGGCTTATTAACGCCGCCAAGGTGGTGGGCAAAAAACTCAACGACCCCAACTGCTGGATAGTGGTAAGCGGAGTGGGCGCCGCGGGTGTAGCCATTATGAGGCTTATCAAGCTTGCCGCGCCCAAGGTAAACATTTTGGCCGTAGACAGCGAGGGCGTGGTGTGGGAGGGCCGGAAAGATTTAAACGACACCAAGAAAAAGCTGATTGCGGACAAGATTATCTTTGCCAAAAAAGGCGGAGACTTGGCCGCGGCCCTGGTAGACGCCAATGTGTTTATCGGCGTGTCCAAGCCAGGCGTTTTGAGTGGCCACATGATACACACCATGGCGCAGAAGCCCATTGTGTTTGCGATGGCCAACCCGACGCCCGAGATTATGCCGGAGGAGGCCCACAAAGCGGGAGTGGCGGTTATGGCCACCGGCCGCAGTGACTACCCCAACCAGATAAACAACTCGCTCGCGTTCCCGGGGATATTCCGCGGTGCGCTCGACAACAAGGTTACAAAGATAACCGACGCCATGAAGATAAAGGCCGCACAGAATATTGCCGCGCTTGTTAAGAGGCCCACAGCGGCTAAGGTGGTACCCGGCCCGTTTGAGAAGGGGATAGCCAAAGCGGTAGCGCGCGCGATACGCTAGACAAACGGGGTAAAATAAGGGTACAAGGAGAGGAAAGGAGCGCCCAACTCGCGCGTCTATACATATGGATGACCTGCAACACAGCTTTGAGGAGGCCTTTGAGGCGTACAGCGACGAGCTCTTTCGCCATGCGTCCATTCGCCTGAGCGACCGCGAGAGGGCTATGGAGCTGACCCAGGAGACCTTTATGAAGGTGTGGGTATACGCCCAGCGTGGTACTGCGGACATCCGCGAGCTGCGCCCCTTCCTCTACCGTACACTGCGCAACCTCATCATTGACGAGTACCGCAAGCACAAGGCGACATCGCTCGAGGCGATGGCAGAGAGGGCCCAGATGGACGTGGAGGACTTTATGACCCCGGACGAGAGCAACACGCTGGAGGCTGCGGTGGGGAGGCACGAGGGTGTGCGGGCGCTTAAGGCTTTGCAGGAGCTGCCGGAGCCCTACCGCGAGGCCGTAACCCTGCGCTATGTAGACGGTTTAAGCCCGCAGGAGATCGCCAAGCTTATAGACGAGAGCGAGAACGTGGCCTCGGTGCGGGTGCACAGGGGGCTCAAGAAACTGAAGGCAGCCTTAGACAACGATGGAACTCAATAACCTAAAAACCGAATCAGCAAAGCTCCGGATGACCCCGGCGGAAAAGAGCACGATGAAGGCGCGCATATTCGGCATGCCGAGCCCCGCGCAGCTTGTCCCGAGCAAGGTCGAGGGAAGCCCGTATTTTATATTTTCCTTCCAGTTTATGCAGGCGCGCGTGCTCGCACCGCTGGCTGTGGTGCTTGTGGTGTTTGCCGGTGGCGGCACCGCCGCTGCCGCCCAGGGCGCCTTGCCCGGCGACGTGCTGTACCCGGTCAAAATTTCAGTAAACGAGGCGGTCGAGGTGGCGCTTGCTACAACGCCCGTTGCCCGCGCGGAAGTCTCCGTTAAGCAGGCCGTGCGCCGCGTTGAGGAGGCCGAGGTGTTGGCCGCGCGCGGCGAGCTGACAGAGGAGACCGGAGAGAAGCTTGCAACCAGCTTTGAGGCGCACGCACAAAACGCAAGCGAGCTGACCGAGAAGGTGGAGGCAGAGGACCCGGCCGCGGCCGAGAGCCTGCGCACCAAGCTCGACTCGTCACTCTCCGCCCACGGCGAGATATTGGCGATGCTGACGGTGGGCGGTGCCGATGCAAACCAGGAGGCTACAGGCGTTGTGGCCGCCCGCGTACTGTCGCGCACTATAGCGTCGGCCCTGCCTGCGCGCGCGCCCGCAAACCTCATGCGCTCGGCCAAGACTGTGCCCGCACCCACTGAGCAGGCCACTACAATGGCCATGTCGTTAAGCGTGGCCACCGACACTGCCAGCTCGAGCGAGGCCACCGGCACCGTGATGCTTGAGGCCGACATGACGATAGTAGATACTCCTGCAAACGAGGCTCAGGCGCAGGCCGCGTTGCGCCTGCAGATGCGCGCCTTAGAGCAGGTGGCAGCCGCCCGCGCGCAGTTTAATGACAACAAAGACGACCTGCCCGGCTCTGCAGTAACGCAGGTGTCCGGCGAGTTTGCCGCGATAGAGCAGCTTATGGAGCTGGGCTCGACTACGCTTGCCACGGGGCACTTTGCTGAGGCTCAGGGCGACTACGCCGAGGCGCTGAGGCGCGCCACCAAGATAGACGTGCTCCTGAGGGCGCAAACAAGGCTCAAGCAGAACATCATCACCCCTATACTGCATAACGCCACCGGCGAGGAGTCGGCGTTTGAGATCCTCCCCACGGGGCTGTAATAGGAAAAACAAAAAGGCCTTACGCAAGATGCGCTAAGGCCTTTTTTGGTGTAAATTGGTGGAGCAAAGGAGAAGTAAACGGAGAGGTGGCTGAGCGGCTGAAAGCAGGGGATTGCTAATCCCCCATACGGGGTAATATCCGTATCGAGGGTTCGAATCCCTCCCTCTCCGCAAAAGTGCGACAGTAGGCAGCAGTTTTGCGGAGACGCCCCAGTAGTGGGGCGCTTTTGCTAAGCAAAAGGGGAGGGATTCGAAGGGCGCAGGCCCGACGGGGCCGAGCCGGGGTCGCGCAAATTTTTAGCAAAAAATTATGTGTGACCGAATCCCTCCCTCTCCGCGAGCTTTTCTTTTACCTGCATTTTTGACATAGTGTCCGCAGGTTGAAACAGGGAGGAAGTGGTTATGGAAGGCGACATAGTGCCCCCATGTGTGCCCGCGGGGAAGACGAGGTACAAAGTGACTGTCCGCGACCCCAAGCAAAACCCATTCCGCGGGCAAGGAGTGGTAACCACGTTTAAGCGGGCAGACGTCGACTCGGCCATGCCTTTGGCACAGGTCGAGCAGTTTGCTCGAGAGAACGCAAAAGAGAGCGGCTTTGAGTTTGTTAGCCTAGAGGTAATGTCCTAAGCCTGCCCCAATACCGGCACGACCTCCCCCGCGAGGTCGTGCCGCTTTCTTTATATAAGGCCGCAAAAATCCCAAAATATGGTGGCGTAGCACTATCTTTACGGGGTTGTATTTTAGTGTTATTTTGTAGCTCGCTTTAGTTCCAACCGACGGAGGTGGCCATGCGCCCCAAACCCTACATTGGCATTACCGGCTTTACTGCTCGCAGCCAGATTAACGCGGTCCTCGCCGACGGCTTGCCGGCGGTCACTGACCAACTCGTGATGGTCGGGCTCTTGATTAGTAGCCGCACTATGCGCGGCGAGACCAACAAGTGGCCCAATCGCTACCCCAAGCCAGGAGACTTGGAGCATGTTTTTGTGAATGACAAGCGCCTGCTCAATCTCATCCACTTCAATACCAATATCAAAGACCTTCCTTTCCTTCTCGACCACATGCGTGTCGCTCAAGAGCTTGCGGGCCCGGCGTGCAACGGCTTTCAGCTCAACATTGCCTGGCCCGACCCTGAGGTGCTCGAGAAATATAAGAAGGCACCGGGCGGCAACAACACTATCGTGCTCCAGTGTGGGCGCAAGGCAATAGAAGAGGCGGGCAATGTGCACGGCTTGGCAACGCGCCTGCGTAGATACGACGGGCTCGCTGACTACGTGCTTGTTGACCCGAGCGGTGGCCTGGGCAAGGACTTCAACTACGCGGACATGTACGCGACGCTGGAGACTCTCTTTTGCGACGCCCCTCAGACAATGGGGATAGGTATCGCAGGCGGGTTAAGCCCGGACAACCTCGACCGGCTCAGGCCATTGCTTGAGGAGTTTGAGTTCAGCATTGATGCCGAGGGCAACCTGCGCGACGCAGACGACCATCTCGACATCACTGTCGCCAGTAGCTATCTGCGCGAGTCGGTACAGCTTTACCGCGAGTGCGGGCAAGCGCTATAGTCAACAACGGCACGGCCCACTCCAGGGCCGTGCCGCTTTCTTTTTATGTGTGACCGAATCCCTCCGAAAGGTAGTTGTGTTTGCTACACTGCAGGCATGGCGAAAAACTACTTCCTCCTAAAATCCGAACCCGACACGTACTCGATAGACGATCTTAAACGCGAGAAGAAGACGGCGTGGACCGGGGTGCGCAACTATCAGGCGCGCAACAACTTACTCGCTATGCAAGCAGGGGACCTGTGCCTCTTTTATCACACAGGAGATGAGAAGGCGGTTGTTGGTGTCGCCAAGGTGGTAGGCAAGCCATACGCAGACAAGGAGGACCCTGCATGGACCGTGGTTGATGTTGCGTACGTTAAAACTTTTAAGAATCCGGTCACACTCGCTACTATTAAAGCCGACAAGCACCTTGCCGGCATGGCGCTTATAAAAGCCGCACGCCTGTCGGTCCAACCCGTGTCGCAAAAGCACTTTGAGTACCTGACCAAGATTGTCTTCTAGATTTCTCAGAAACACATAAGGGTCAAATACACTATTATTTACGACCGTAGAAAATAGTGTGGGCTAATAAACTCCCGCTTTCATTTTTGTTCGGCTGTGGTAGCTTGGGTGCAGTTTGATCCTAAGGAGACGTACATGGACAGTGCAGTATTGAAGATGAGGCATCCCAAGATGGTACAAGGCCATCCGGACTGGTGGCATCACCACGGTCACAAGATGAAGCTCAAGCTGATAGACAGGCCGCAATCCTCATTGAGTATTGAGGGAGGCGCGACAGTGACTATCCGCAAAATTATTTCCTCCGGCTTATCCCAAAAGGCCGGTTGGATTGTCAGCTGGGAGGTCATACAGCATATGGCCTACGACGAGGCGGTGCGCGGCAAGAGGGTATTTACCGACGAAGAGCTTGCCGCGGCGTTTGGCTTGAGCGAGCGGATGGGCCAATACGGTGCGTGGGTTATAGAGCGCTACGGCGCCGATGTTGCCGAGCAGGGCACGTACATACGGTACAGAAACTTCCTCAATATCCCGTGTCCGGGCACCGGCCACGACGGCGACCCGAATGTATCCGTATACATTGACCATGACATGCGGGATGCCGTACGCAGCATGCTGTAGAAGAAGTAGGAGACAAGAGTGGGCGGGGTTGCGCAAGCAACCCCGCCCTTTAACTATGACTGCGCGAGAGCAACAGTGTGCACGCGCCGCGCACCTGCCGCTTTTAGTGCGCGCTTGGCCTCAGCTAGGGTGGCGCCCGTGGTGGTGACGTCGTCTACCACCACGCACACGCGGCCTTTTACGATATTCGGGTCGGCCTCCATGGAGTTTTTAAGATTCACCAGGCGTTGCGTGCGCGAAAGCTTCTGCTGCTCTGGCGTCGCGCGCGTTCGGCTAAGTGCTTTAGGAGAGTAGTCGAAAGCGGCGGGAAAATCTCCCAAAGCCTCCAACGCCGCTTCGCACAACAGCTCGGTCTGGTTGTGGCCGCGCTCGCGTTTACGCGTTTTGTGCATCGGCACCGGCACCAACGGCGGCCGTCCCAGCTCCTCTGCCGCTATTGCAAGCAACTCCTCTGCCAAAATCTTGCCGGCAAGCATCGCCGCGTGCTTATTGCCGTAATACTTAAGCTCCCACACCAGCGCCCTTACGGCCTCATCGGCGTAGGGGAGGCCCTCGGCGGTTTGCAGCACCAGCAGGTCATCAAGCGCAAGTGCGCCGACCAGCAGCTGCGTGCGGCGGGGCGGCAGTATGGTGTTAAAAAGTTTTAAGAGGAAATTAGGTGTCATATATACTATATACTTGAGGTATGGCGTTTTCTCTCTCGTCGCTCTCTTCGATGTTCTCCAAGCCAACACAAAGCGTGCTTGGCATAGACATCGGCACGTCGTCCATAAAAATCGTGCAACTTAGGCGCGAGCACGGCCGCGTGATACTCGAGACGTATGGCGCCATTGCCTTGGGCCCCTATGCCGGGGTCGAGATTGGCCGGGCAACAAGCCTGCCTGCCGAGAAGATATCAGAAGCGCTTAAGGATGTCATCCGCGAGGCCAATGTGACGACACAGGACGCCTCTATCTCTATACCGTACGCATCCAGCCTTATCTCGCTGGTCAAGCTGCAGGCCTCGCTCGAAAGCCAGCTGGCGCAGGTAATGCCTATAGAGGCGCGCAAGTACATCCCCGTGCCCATTAACGAGGTGCTGTTGGACTGGTTTGTGGTCACGGGAGGCAAGGCGGCCGCGGCGGCGGACGGCAAGATAGAGGTCTTGCTGGTGGCCATACACAACGACACGATAACCAAGTTCCGCTCGATGGCGGCCGAGGCCAAGCTTAACGTCTCCTTCTTCGAGATTGAGGTGTTCTCATCGGTGCGGGCGGCTCTGGACCACGGCCTGGCCCCTGTGGCGGTGGTGGACATGGGCGCGGCAACCACCAAGTTCTACGTTGTAGAGAGGGGACTAATACGCGAGAGCCACATCATTAACCACGGCAGCCAAGACTTAACCCTTGCCGCCTCGCGTGCGCTTGGTATTACCGTGGCGCAGGCCGAGGAGCGCAAGCGCAAGTTTGGCCTGGTGGCCACACCGGAAAACAGCATCAAGCAGTCGCTTGAGCTCTCATTAGGCCCGATAGTATCCGAGATTGCGCGCACCGCCACTACGTGGGAGCAGGCGCACAACCAGGCGCTCTCGGCACTAGTCCTCACCGGCGGAGGCGCAACGCTCAAGGGCCTTAAGGAGTTTATGCAGGGCAAAGTGCAAAACGAGCTGAGGTTGGCCGACCCGTTTGGCAAGACGCAGGCGCCCGCATTCCTTGAGGCAATATTAAAGGAGGCCGGCCCGGAGTTTAGCGTGGCGGTGGGCCTGGCGCTGCGCCGCCTGCAGGACTTGGGATAGTTTGTCCCCTTATCGTGTTGATATAGCGGCCCTTGCCGAATTTATACCTATATACTGTATCTAAATGGACCCGGTTGTCCCGACATCATTCATACCCAAGAAGCCGCTCGTCGGCGAGGCTAGTCGCGGCGGCGGAGGCGGGCTCTTGGTACTGCTGGCTGTTCTTATATTTGTCGCGTCTATTGTGGCTGCAGGCGGCGCATTTGCTTACGGCAAGTATCTCGACCGCGCTCTTGCCGACAAGAACGAGTCGCTCAAGAAGGCCGAGGGCGCCTTTGATACAGCCTCGATAATAGACCTCAGCCGGCTCGACATCCGCTTGGGCCAGGCCCGCGAGCTGCTGCAGAGCCACGTGGCGCCCTCCGGCGTGTTTACGTTCCTGTCGGCCACCACGCTCGAGCGCGTGCAGTTTACCTCGTTTACCCTTGATGTCGGCACGGACGGCTCGGCTAAGATAATGATGGGTGGTGTGGCGGACTCGTTCTCGAGCCTGGCGCTCCAGTCCGACCAATTTAGCGCCGCCAAGGTCCTGCGCGACGTCGTATTCTCGGGCATTTCAACGAGCGCTGGCGGTTTTGTGCAATTTTCCGTCTCGGCGAGCGTTGACCCGTCCATACTGAGCTATGCCAGGCAGAACGGCGGCGGTGTCTCTGCCGCCGTACAAGATGCAGGCACCCCAGCCCAATAATTTATGCGACTCCTACTCCCAGTCATCCTCGTGATAGCCGCCATAGGGCTCTTTGTGATGTACACCAACCCGACCTACCAGGGGCTTAAGGCCACACAGGCAAAGGTGAGCGCCTACAATGACGCGCTCGACAAGTCGCAGGAGTTAAAGGCACTGCGCGACAAGCTGCAGTCGGCCCGCAACGCCTTTAGCCCCCAGGACGAGCAAAAGTTGCTGCGCCTCCTGCCCGACCAGGTAGACAACATCCGCCTTATCATAGACATCAACAACATTGCCGCGCGACGCAACCTCGTGCTCTCCAATGTCGCTTTAGGCGAGGTGTCGCAGTCGTCTGCGGCCGCACACAGTCTGGCGGTCGGGCCATCCTCGGACCCGGTGGGCTCGGTATCGCTCGGGTTCTCGGTTGTCGCCACGTACGAGGACTTCCTGGCGTTTTTGCAGGACCTCGAGCACAGCCTGCGCATACTCGACATAGAGAAGCTCAACTTCTCGGGCGGGCAGGGCGGCACATACTCGTTTGACCTTACTATCCGCACGTACTGGCTCCACTAGTTCGACTATGCTCACTATAAATAACCCATGCTAGCCCTACTTAAAAAAAATATGGTCCTCGTAGCGGTACTTGCGGCTGCGGTTGCGGCGCTGTTCTACTTCTACTCCTCGGGCGGGGACGCCCCCTTGCTCACGAGCTCCGAGGACGCGGAGTCGCCGGTGTCGCAGGAGTTGTTGGCGACGCTCGGCAATCTGCGCACGATACGGCTCGACAACTCTGTCTTTAGCGACCCGCTGTTTATGTCGCTCTCCGACTTTGGAGTCACCATACCGCCGGCAGCAGCCGGCCGCCGCAACCCGTTTGCGCCTGTTGGACAGAATGGTCCCGCAGCGGCGCCGGCAGCAACCACAACAGGCACTGCGGCGCCTGCGCTCTAGCGCATTTTGTTGATATTGGAGGAGAAAGAACCCGCGCGGGGTTTATACTATATATATGAACCTTCTGGAGCTATTGGCAGACGCGCGCCTCATTGAGAGGGGACAGATACCCGAGCTGGAGGTGCTGCTGGCCAAACCCGATGCCAAGCCGGAGTTTGAGCTGGAGAAGGCCGGCGTCAAGCTTGCCGACCTGCTAAAGGTTAAGGGCGAGTTTTACGGCGTGCCCACGCGCGAGGTAGGCGAGGCTGCGGTACCGTTTGAGATATTGGCGTATGTGCCGGAGGAGTCTGCGCGCCACTACCGGCTGGCGCCCATAGGCATTAAAGACGGCGTCTTGGAGGTCGGCATTGTAGACCCGGACAACCTCGAGGCCCGCGACGCGCTTACCTTCATATCGAGCAAGGTCGGCATGCCCTACAAGCTGTTTTTAATATCCGAGACCGACTTTGAGAAACTGCTTAGCCAATACAAGGGGCTCTCCGGCGAGGTGGGCAAGGCCTTGGGCGAGCTTGAGACTGAGACGGTAGCGGCCGACCGCGCGCAGGCCAAAAAGGGCGACGCTCCCAAGAACATACTGGACGAGGAGCTTGTAAACGAGACCGAGTCATCGGCGATGACCGAGGACGCGCCTGTCACCAAGATCGTCTCGACCATACTGCGCCATGCCTCCGAGGAGCGCGCATCCGACATCCACATAGAGCCTCTGGTAGACCAGACGCGCGTGCGCTTCCGCATAGACGGCGTGCTTATCACCAACATCACATTGCCGCCCAAGGTGCACGGCGCGGTGGTGGCGCGCATCAAGGTTATGTCCAACATGCGTCTCGACGAGAAGCGCAAGCCTCAGGACGGCCGCTTTAGCGCGCGCATATCCGGCGGCAAGGTGGACTTCCGCGTGTCGACGTTCCCCACCTATTACGGCGAGAAGGTGGTGATGCGTATTTTGGGCGTACAGACCAAGGACTGGAAGCTGGACGGCGTGGGCCTGACCCCGCGCAACCTCGAGCTTATCAAGGCCGCAATTAAAAAGCCGTACGGGCTGATACTTATCTCGGGGCCCACAGGCTCCGGTAAGTCCACAACGCTCTACACGCTCTTAAACGAGATAGACCGCGAGCGCTTTAACGTGCTCTCCTTGGAGGACCCGGTCGAGTACGTTATCCCGGGTGTTAGCCAAAGCCAGGTGCGCCCGGAGATAGGGTACACGTTTGCCAACGGCCTGCGCACTACGCTGCGCCAAGACCCAAACATCATCATGGTCGGCGAGATCCGCGACTCAGAGACCGCCAACTTGGCGGTGCAGGCCGCACTTACCGGCCACCTGGTGCTCTCCACTATCCACACCAACAACTCGGTCGGCATCGTGCCGCGCTTGCTGGACATGGGTGTCGAGCCCTACCTTATCCCGCCCGTCCTTATACTTGGCGTGGCCCAGCGTCTGGTGCAGACATTGTGCGAGGGAGGCGGCAAGAAGGTAACCGTAGACGAGTCTACGCGCGAGATGCTTGAGAAAGAGTTTGCCGACGTGCCCGCCGAGCACCGCAAGGACATACCGGACCTCACGCAGGTGTACCGGCTGGACCCGACGCCCGAGTGCCCCTCCGGCACACACGGCCGCATTGCGTGCTTTGAGGTGTTTGATATGAGTCAGGACCTGGAGCGCGCCATTTTGGCGGGCAAGCCCGAGGAGGACATGTTTGCGATTGTGCGCAAGCAGGGCATGCTGACTATGAAAGAGGATGCTATCATCAAATCAGCCAAGGGTGTCGTGCCGTTTGAGGAGGTAAACACGCTCGGCGGCGAGTTTGACCTGGCGGAGGACGTTAAGGCGGCCGCGGCCCCGAGCCCCACGACCATTACCGAGAGCGGCGAGGAGACTACCGCGCCGATAGTGCCCGACAAGAGCGCCGACGTCGAAGTATAGTTCGACCCCACTCACTACAAGTACCCATGGACTACAAGCAAAAACTTTCACAGCTTATCGAGATGGTTATAGCGCAGGGTGCATCCGACCTGCATCTCTCCACGGGCTCCCAGCCCATCATCCGCGTCTCCGGCGCGCTTACCCCGATACTCTCGGAGGCCAAGCTTACGGGCGAGGACATGATGGGGCTCATTACGGAGCTTATGCCCGCGGCAAAGAAAGACGCGTTCCTAAAGTCGCAAGAGGCCGACTTTAGCTACGCGCATACCGACGTCGCGCGCTTCCGCGGCAACGCCTACTTTGAGCGCGGCAATATGGGCGTGGCATTAAGGCTTATTCCGCGCTCGATACGCACAGTATCCGAGCTTAACCTGCCGCCCATACTCGAGAGCTTTGCTGGCCGCGAGCAGGGATTTTTCCTGGTGGTGGGGCCGGTGGGGCAGGGCAAGACAACCACGCTTGCGGCACTGATAGAGAAGATAAACCAAGAGCGCGCCGAGCACATCGTGACCATAGAGGACCCTATCGAGTACCTGTTTGAGAGCAAAAAGTCTTTGGTAGAGCAGCGCGAGGTGCGCGTAGACACGGCAGACTTCCCGCAAGCGCTCACGAGCGTCTTTAGGCAGGACATTGACGTGCTTATGATAGGGGAGATGCGCAGTCCGGAGACCATGGCCGCGGCGGTGACCGCCGCCGAGACCGGCCACCTCGTGTTCTCCACGCTCCACACCAACAACGCCGCGCAGACTATAGACCGCATCATAGACACCTTTCCGGCCAGCCAGCAGGACCAAATACGCATCCAGCTTGCAAGCTCCTTAACCGGCATATTTAGCCAGCGCCTGGTGCCTAGGGTCTCGGGCGGGCTTATACCGGCCTATGAGCTGTTGGTGACCAACTCTGCAGTACAGAACCTGATACGCGAGAAGCGCAGCCACGAGATACAGACGGTGATAGAGACGGGCGCACAGGACGGCATGATAGATATGAACCGCTGCCTGGCCGACCTGGTGCGCGCCGGCGAGATATCTGTGGAGTCTGCCTACAGCCGCTCACTCAACCCCAACGTCCTCCAGCGTTTGATGTAAAACTATATGAGCATGAATACATCTCATATAAGCGTCGCTCGCTCGGAAATAAAACCGCGTTTTTGTTCGCTCACTCACTAGCTTATGGAATTTAAATACGAAGGACTGGACGCAGCAGGCAAGCCGCAAAGCGGCACGGTCAACGCCAATACCCAGGACGCGGCCATAGACCTGGTCCAGCGCAAGGGCATCACTATTACCTCCGTAACCGGGGGAGAGGAGCAGGGCCTGATGCAGCAGTTTGGCAAGATGTCGTTCTTTGAGGGGGTTAGCAGCCGCAACCTGGTGCTGTTGTCGCGCCAGATAGCGACCCTGTTCGAGGCACAGGTCTCGGCCTTGCGCATCTTCCGCCTGTTGGCCGAGCAGGCCGACAAGCCGTACCTGCGCCAGGTGCTCGCACAAATTAGCGACGACCTGCAGGGAGGCAACAGTATATCCAAGTCGCTCTCGCGCCACCCCAAGGTGTTCTCGAGCTTTTACGTCAACATGGTCCGCGCCGGCGAGGAGTCGGGCAAGCTCGACCAGACGTTCCTCTTCTTGGCCGACTACATAGACCGCTCGTATGAGCTGACCGCCAAGGCGCGCAACGCGCTTATCTACCCGGCATTTATTATGCTGACCTTCGTGGGCGTTATGACGCTCATGCTCACGGTCGTTATCCCCAAGATAGGCGGTATCCTGACCGACTCCGGGCAGGAGCTGCCGCTCTACACCAAGATCATCCTCGGGTTTAGCACCTTCCTTATTGACTACGGCATCTTTATCATTATCGCCATCATTGTAGGCGGCTACTTTATCTGGCGCTACATACAGACCCCTGTGGGGCACATGGCCATCTCGCGCCTCCAGCTGTCCCTGCCGTACGTGGGCCAGCTGTACCAAAAGCTCTACCTGGCGCGCATCGCCGACAACATGCATGTGATGCTCACCTCCGGCATTGCGGTGGTGCGCGCGCTTGAGATCACCGCCGAGGTGGTGGAGAACGATGTGTATGAGGGCATACTCCACGAGGCCACAGAGCAGGTTAAGGGCGGCTTGCCCCTGTCCCAAGCCATGGCGCGCTACAGCCCGGGCGATATCCCCGCGATATTTGCGCAGATGATCCAGATAGGCGAGGAAACGGGCGAGATGGGTACGCTCCTGGAGCGGCTGGCCAAGTTCTACAACCGCGAGGTTAATGCCGCCGTGGACACGCTTGTCTCTCTTATCGAGCCGGCGCTTATTGTCGCGCTCGCACTTGGCGTGGGCTTCCTCCTGGCGGCCGTGCTTCTGCCTATATACAACACCGCGAGTGCGCTCTAGTACCTAGCTCTTATCCACAGGCTGTAAGCGGGGCAGGCCAGAGGCCCGCTATACTAGGGCTACCTGCGACTAACCTTTAAAAACGCAGATTTATTACTTAGTTTAACCCTATGCATAAAAAGTTCACAAAGGGCTTCACCCTCATCGAGTTGTTGGTGGTCATCGCCATCATCGGCATCTTGGCCTCCATCGTGCTTGTTTCCCTTAACAGCGCCCGCTCAAAGGGCCGCGACGCCAAGCGCGTCTCGGAGCTCCAGCAGATGGCCCGCGTGGTTGCTATAGCAGACACCGGTTCGGCAGTAGCGTTTGGTGGCTGCGACCAGCAGGACGACCTTACTACCGCGTGTACCGGCGCTGTGGCAGGCCTTGCCTCCTTCTTTGAGGCGGGAAATCCGGCTGCTTGCACCTCGGCTTCCACAGCAGTTTGCGGCTACTCAGTTTCCGACACAGCGGGTACAGGTGCGGGCACTACCGGTGACTGGCGTGTCAGGAGCTATCTCGAGGTTGGCGCCGGCTCTCTTAGCCAAGGCCGTACCTGCATCAGCAGCGGCACCTCAACTCCATACCAGGGAAGCGGCTGCTAGTTCTTAGGGCTGTTTCAACAAAAGCTCCCGGCCAAGGTCGGGAGCTTTTGTATTAAGACTCAATAAACCCGCTTGTAACTTGCAGGGGCTGTGCTACCGTAAAGCTATATGAATAAAGCAATTGCCGGTCTCTTTATAAGTCTCGGGTTTTTGGTCCCCGTGCTTGTCTCGGCTCACTCGTCTAACAAGCCCCCTAAAGACAAGGTGCCGCCCTCGCTCTCCTATATCCACATAGAGTCCGACAACGCCGACTCGTCCCGGGCCACGGCAGGGGACACAGTCACGCTTACCTTTGAGGCAAGCGAAAAGGTGACTCCTATAGTGCTTATCGAGACAAAAACCCTGTTTGTCAGGGCCAACAACACCAGCGGCAATAGCTGGAGCGCCTCCTATGTGGTCAACAGCAAAGACCGCACCGGTGAGGTAGACTACCTCCTGCTTGTAACAGACACGGCCAAAAACAGCTACATATGCTCATCGGCGCGCCTCCCGTTTATCAAGTACTGCCCGACCACCGACGGCTCCTCTGTCACGATCTACAAAGACACGACGCCTCCGCCGCCCACCGACACAGAAGCACCGGTTATAGAGGCAAGCGCGGATGTGCACGCAACCACAGAGGGTACTACGGCAACAGTGTCCTACACTACGCCCTACGCCACGGACAACACAGACGGCTCGGTTGCCGTCTCGTGCACCCCGGCGTCGGGCTCTGAGTTTGGTCTGGGCACCACCACAGTCACCTGCAGTGCAGAGGATGCGGCCGGCAACGAGGCGACAAGCACGTTCCTGGTTGTCGTCGAGCAGGACGAGGTTGAGTCTCCCTACGAGCCCTCGCCTTACACCATGGGCACTCAGCCTGACGAATCGTTCTTGTGCGGAGAGGACACCAACTCGTGGCGCTACTGCGACGAGACGCTCACCACAAGCTTTACCGGCGGCCTAGAGTCCGGCATTGCGACTATAGACTTGGGGGCCGGTTCGTCCATGGGTACCGGCACCATACAGACAGTAACCATTGCGGGAGAGATGGACCTCTTCTTCCCGTGGGAGATTACCATCAGCTGCTTTACCGACCCTGCACACACCAGCCCGTGCGGCGACTGGTCGACTATAACGGACGAAGCCAACGAGACGAGCGACGGCAAGTACTGGGACGCCGACTTCTCGGCGCTTAACCGCACGTTTAACCAGGGCGACTACTACGTCATGACTATCAACGACCAGGGTCAGGAGGCCGCAGTCTACGGCTCCGAGTCTCTCTTGGAGCCCTACTGGCTTATCATAGGCTTGCGCTAGCTGCTTAAAACACGCTGTATACTAAAGCGGTATGCGAAGCACAAAAGGCTTTACCCTTATCGAGCTCCTGGTCGTCATTGCCATCATAGGCATATTGGCGAGCATTGTTATGGTGTCGCTCTCGGGCGCTAAGGAAAAGTCGCGCGACGCAAGGCGCCAGGCCGACATAAAGTCCATACAGCTCGCTCTGTCCCTGTACTACAGCGACAACGGGATGTACCCCCGGAACATCTACGCCGGAGCGGGCACGGCGCCTGCAAGCGGCTTGGCACCCACCTACCTGCCCAGTGTGCCCAGCGACCCCGAAAACACCAGTGCCTGTGCGGACAGCGGTCCCACGAAATGCTACAAGTATGTTGCCTACAGCACCGGCAGCGCCAACTGCACCGCCACCAACTCGACTAACGTACCGGTAACATACCATCTGGGCGCGGCTATGGAGGACACCACTGGCAGCGGCGGGCTTTTGCAGGATGTTGATGCCGACAATGGCGGAACGTATGTCTATACCGGCTTTGTTAAATGTCTTGGGACCGGATCAAATATTTTCAACGGTAACGCTACTGGCTGCACGGGGGATACTGCAGCAACACCTGACGCCTGTTATGATGTTGCGCCGTGATGACGCCTTTTGCACTAGTTTTTGTGGCAGGGCTAGGCGTCATACTCGGGAGCTTTCTTAATGCGCTCCTGTTCCGCTTTAACACCGGCAGGTCTGTACTTAAGGGCCGGTCGGCCTGCATGCGCTGCGGCCACACGCTTGGGGGGCTTGAACTAGTGCCTCTGCTCTCGTTTATATTCCTACGCGGGCGCTGCCGCCACTGCGCGGCGCGTATCTCCTGGCAGTACCCGCTTGTCGAGGCGCTGGCGGGCCTGTTGGCGGTGCTTGTTTACCTGCAGACGGATGCCACTGTGTGGTTTGCGTACTGGCTGGCAGTGTGGTTAGTCCTGCTGTTTATTGTGGTGTACGACCTGCGGCATTTTATTATCCCGTGGTCGGCCTCGCTCATGCTTATGGGCCTGGCGCTCGGAGGCGTTTTGCTTGCTACGGCAGGCCAGCCGGGCGGAGCTATGGGCGAGTGGTGGGCGGGGCCGGCGCTTGGTGCGCCTCTCTTGCTGATATCGCTAGTCTCGCGGGGCCGGTGGATGGGCTGGGGCGACGGCATACTCCAGCTTTCTTTAGGCTGGCTGTTGGGCATAAGCCTCGGCCTCACTGCACTCCTCTTGGCCTTCTGGGCGGGAGCGGTCGTGGGCGTGGTACTGCTCTTGATGGCTAAAAATAGATATACAATGAGAAGCGAAGTGCCGTTCGCCCCGTTCCTTATCGCCGGGTGCGCCGCGGCCTACTTTTTACATGTCGACCTTTTCCCGTATCTACCGTTACTTTTCTAAGCGCGCTCCTTCGACGCGGAGGCTTGCCCTGAGCGTGTCGAAGGGCTTTACGCTTGTCGAGCTGTTGGTGGTGTCGCTCATTATCGTTTTTATAACCGCGTTTGTGCTCTTCCGCCAGCAGGGATTTAACAGCGCGACACTCCTGCGCAGCCTGTCTTACAGTATCGCGCTCTCGGTGCGCCAGGCCCAAGTGTACGGCGTCTCGGTGCGCGAGAGCGCCGTGGGCAGCGGCGTGTTTGCCGCGGGGTATGGCGTCTACTTTGGCAACTCACTGCTCCCAACACCCTACAACGCCTACTACGCGCTTTTTGCCGATGCGGACAACAACGGACAGTATGCTTTGAGTGAAGCGATAAACACGTTTACCATAGGCAACGGCCGCGGCACTGACTACCTCATCAGGAATTTCTGCGCGCATTCCATATCCTCCAACTCCGACCAGTGCGGCTGCAGTAATGCCGCGCTATGCACAGTTACGAGCCCCACCATCGCGTCGCTTACGGTCTACTTCCGCCGGCCTAACCCTGACGCCTGCTTTGCCACAAGCGTGAGTCCGGATGCCTGTGCAACAGCAACAACAGAGCCGGTGTATGACTACGCCTATATGCAGATCAAGCCGTTTGGAGGCGCCGACTGGCGCACTATAAAAGTAACCAGCACCGGGCAGATTTCCGTATGCAGACCCAACCTCAGCTCTGTCGAAATTGAAGACTGCTGATATGCGCCACCGCACCTTACAACCCAGGGGCTTTACGCTTATCGAGATACTCGTCTCGGTTGCGATATTTACGACCGTAATGGTCATTGCCCTGGGCGCCCTGCTTGCTATGTCGGAGAGCGACCGCAAGGCCCAGACGCTCAAGTCGGTCATAAACAACCTCAACTTTTCCCTTGATGCGATGTCGCGCTCCATGCGCACAGGGGTCAACTACCACTGCGACGTAACCCAGGAACCCTACACAACCCCTCGCGACTGCAACCAGGCAAGCTCCGGCGCAACCTCTATGGCGTTCCTGTCGGCGGAGGGCCAGACAATACGCTACTGTCGAGGCAACGACAGCACGTGCGACTCCGGCGGTACTGCAGTACTAGTCTCCAAAGGCAGCAGTCCTTTTGCGCCGCTCACCGCCTCGGAGGTTACGATTACCAACCTGCGGTTTTATGTAGTGGGTGCACAGGACCCGACACTTCAGCCGCACACCGTTATACTGCTGTCGGGCGAGGTGCCGGTGAGCGGCTCGCAGACATCCGTCTTTGACCTCCAGACCTCTGTAACCCAGCGCCTGTATGATCAATAGAATTATAAAAATAATTAAGGGCTTTATCCCGTTAGAGATAAAAAATCTCCGATTTTTGCCGATGCTCAGGCGCATCGGATCTCTAACGGGATTTACACTTATAGAGACCCTGGTGGCGGTCCTGCTTTTGGCCACAGCCATAACAGGGCCGCTGACTATTGCGGCCAAGGGCCTGTCGGCGGCCCTTATCGCGCGCGATCAGATGGTTGCGTTTTACCTCGCACAGGAGGCGGTAGAGTACGTGCGGTTTGTGCGCGACAGCAACAAGCTTGCAAATGACCCTTGGCTTACCGGCCTGGACAGCTGTACCGGCACCGACGGCTGCACCATTGACCCTCTGGCGGGCAGCATAGCGGCATGCTCGGGGCAGTGTGCGCTCATTAAAAAGTTCGATAACGGCTCGGGGTTGGTGTACTTTACCTACGGGGTGCTGGGTCAGGTGACACCGCAGCAGTTTAGGCGCACTGTCACGCTTGCTACACCCTCTACCGGAGAGGTAACAGAGACGGTGTTGACGGTGGCGGTGTCGTGGCGCGCGCAGTCGGGCGTGACGCGCACCATATCGGTGCGGGAGAACCTGCTGGATTGGCAGTAACCAAACATGAAAGGATTTACTATATTTTTTGCGATGCTGGTGGGGAGCCTGTCTCTCTCCATAGGCTTTGCGATATACGACCTGACGGTGCGCGAGATAGACCTGTCGGCCGCGGCCAGCCAGTCGCAGTACGCCATTTATGCGGCGGACACCGGGGTTGAGTGCGCGCTGTATTGGGACTCTAAGTACGGTGGCACGGGGACCGCGTTTGGCACCTCCAGCGCCTCGACGTGGGGCAGTGACGTTATATGCAACGGCCAGAACATTGCCACGCTGGGCACGCCGCCTACTCCTCTGGAGGCTCTCCCGACAGGGTGGAGTGCGTGGACCATAACATCGACCGCAAGCGCGGCGACCACGACATTTACGCTTACCTTGCTGCCCGCCCAGCCCTACTGCTCGGTTGTTGATGTGGGCAAGGTGACAGTGGGCGGCATACTCTACACCACCATCATATCCAAGGGGTACAACAACTGCGGAGTGAGCGGGGCGGCGCGGCTCGAGCGTACGCTGAGAGTTTCCTACTAAAAAAGAGTGTGGCTGGTATATTGGTAGGGTGACATCCAAACAGGCCAAAGATCGCCACGAGAAGCTGCGGGAGCTGGTTGAGTACCACCGCAGGCTTTATTACGTGCACGACGCCCCGGAGATTGCCGACAGCGCCTATGACGAGCTGGAGGATGAGCTGAGGCGTCTTGAGGAGGCACACCCGGAGCTCAAAAGCACAGGCTCGCCCACGCAGCGCGTGGGCGGCGAGGTGCAGGCCAAGTTTAAAAAAGTGCCGCACAAAGTGGCGCAATGGTCGTTCAACGACGCCTTTAGCGAGCAGGATATAAAGGACTTTGATACACGAGTAAAAAGAAGCTTGAAGGACTTTTCCGGACTTTCTTACACCTGCGAGTTGAAAATTGATGGACTTAAGGTGGTGCTCGAGTATCAAAAAGGCAAACTGGTGACCGCGGCGACCCGCGGCGACGGCGTGGTGGGCGAGGACGTTACGCACAACGTGCGCACTATAGAGTCGGTACCGCTCACGCTCGCACGGCCTATAGACTGCATCGTCGAGGGCGAAATATGGATGAGCGAGGCACAGCTCGAGGCGCTCAACATGCGCCAACAGGAAAAAGGCTTGCCGCTGTATGCCAACCCGCGCAACGCCGCGGCGGGTTCCATACGCCAGCTCGACCCAAAGGTGGCCGCGTCCCGCAAGTTGGACACATTTATATATGACGTGGCGCGCTCGAGCGAGCCGCTGCCCCAAACCCAGCACGAGGAGCTTGAGTATCTAAAGGAGCTGGGCTTTAAGGTCAACAAGCACCATGCGATTGCCCGTACTATCGAGGAGGCTATTGAGTACTGGCGCGCGTGGCAGAAAAAGTCCAAGTCCCAAGGCTACTGGATAGACGGTGTGGTGGTTAAGGTAAACGACATCAGGGCGCAGGAGCAGATGGGATACACCGGTAAGGCGCCACGCTTTGCCGTTGCTTTTAAGTTCCCGGCCGAGCAGGTTACCACCGTGGTCGAGGACATTGTTTTGCAGGTGGGCC
>CAYRYM010000004.1:0-17800 GCA_964428705.1 uncultured Candidatus Saccharibacteria bacterium
AACTCCAGCGAGTTGAGAAAGTTCTGAAACTGCCCGATAACGGCCTGCTGCTAGTCCTGCGATTTAAGGGCCAGGTTGATGCTTGAGGCCATAAGGAGCGCGCGCAGGCTGCCGTCCTTGAGTATGACAATGCCGTTACGTACCTCTTTAATGGGGACGAACTCCTGCGTTGCCTTTGCTTGAGTTGCGGTAGTAGCCATAGTTATTTGTGGTGAGTCATATCGAACTATAGTTCTAGGTTGCTGCGCGGGGCGCCCTCCTGCGGCTGGTTCTGGTCCTTAATGTTGAGCGACCACGACAGGTCCTTGAGCCTGCTCTGGCTGAGCCTCGGTACGGTAAGCGTCGTGGGGTCGGCCGCAACCTTCTTTTCCTGCGCTTGCGGCGCTGTTGCCTCGCGCTGCTTCCACAAGTACAGCTTGTTGCCCAGCATGTAGCCAAAGGCGTGCTCGGCCGCGACAATAAGCGGCCGGCCGTTGACCTTATAAAAGGCAAACCCGGCGCCTATGCCCAGGGCAAGGCCCACAAGCGGCAGTGCCAGCAAAAGGGGTAGGAGCGTAAAGAATATAAGCGAGAGCCCCCCTGCCCCGGCAAGATAGATGAACTGCTTGAGTGTAATAGGGCCGAATATCTTGTCCTCAACCTCGATAAATTGGGGTACCTGGTACTGAGCCATCCCCTTTAGTATATAGTCTTTTTCTACTCAACAGGCTCGCGATACGGGTCCGCTTTGTAGTTTTGCGGCTGTGAGGGGTCTACTTTTAGTACGGGACTGTTTGCGGGGGTTGTTGGGCTTGCCGGCGGCACACTAGCGGCCGGGCCGGGTGCTGCGGCGGGCTGTGCCGGGGCCGCTGGTGCAGGAGTTGGCGGAGGTGTTACTTTCTTCTCGCTCAGCATCGTGTCGGCCGCCGCCATATGGTCTGGAACAGCGGGTGCTATAGGGGCAGGTGTGGGCACCGGAGCAGGCATGGCCGCAGGCTTTTCTGCCACTGAGGGGGTCGGCACAATGGGCGTGTTGCCCGTAGTTATGGGTATCTGGGAAGCAAGTGGCTCTTTTTTAGGTTCTTGCGGTGAGCCCTTCATCGACTCGCGCACCTTGGAGAATATCTCGCTGTTGGCGTCGTTGGCTATAAGCGTGCTCTTCTGCTCGTCAATGTTCAAGACGGCGGCAATATTTTCCACCAGGTCGTTTGGGTCGGTAATGCCTATCATGGCGGCCATAATCTCCGCCTCCAGCGCGCCTATCTGGTCTATATGCAACTGGTGCTTGGAGCCTATGGCGTGGACCGCCTTCCCCATCTCGCCGCTTGATATAAACGCACGGGCCGCCGCCGGCGTGGCGTCTATATGCTTCTGTATCTCAGGGGAAAATCCTTCGTTAGCCATAGCTTTATTTTACACCGGAATATTTTTTGTCTTGTATTCTCCCGGAGCGGCCGCGTCGCCGACCTTTTCCGGCACCTTGTCCAGGTTCTCAATAACGGTATCGATCTTCTTAATAGCCTTGTTGAGCTGGTTAATAGCCATTTGCGCCTCCTTGCGCTCCTCCGGCGTCCTGGCGCCCTGCCTCTTGGCGTCTTGTGCGTCCTTCTCGTTCTCAAACGCCTCCTTAACATCCTTTGCCGCCTTGGTGGTAATGACAAACTCGCCGCCGGGCTGCTTGCCGCGCTCCGGTACGCTCTTGATGTCTATGCCGATCTTCTCCAGTTCCGCATGTATCTTTTCAAGCTTACCGAGTTCCTCTTTAGATTTAACCATCGGCGCCTTCTTGTTTTCCTCATGCCACTTGGTGGAAAGGTCTTTCAGGGCCTGACCGGTGTACTTCTGGCTTTCTTTGATGGCCTTAAGCTGACCGTCTGATATCTGTTTGATTATTGCGCCAATGTCAGTTGTGCCGAGGGTCGCAATCTGGCTGCCGCTCATGTTCTCTACGCGCTTAACAAGAGGCTCGCGCTCAGTGCGGAGTTTTTCCTGCAACGCCTCGAGAGGTTTTTTGTCTGCCTCAAGCTTGTCGTATTGGCTTTGGATTGGCGCTTTACTTGAGTCCGCCCCGGCTTTCAGTCTTGCTACCTCGGCTCTTAAGGTGTCGCGTTCAGCAATCTGGGCGGGAGTAAGTGGCCCCTGCATGCTTTCAATTTCTCCCAGACGCGCATTAGACGGATTTCTCTTAAGGATCTCACTAAATTCCCTGTCTTTCTGGTCAAGTTCCTCTTTGAGAGGCTTCTGCTTGTCTTTAATTGCATCAATGTCTTTCTGCCTCGGGTCCCACTCTTTATTGAGCTTGCCGAGCTTTTTGGCATCCTCGCGCGCGTCGATATCCGCAACTCTCTTGTCCAGGGCGGCGGCATCTTTTATTGCCGCCTCAGACCGTCCGTCTAGGACAAAGCTCTCAACTGCCTCAAATTTCTTAGTCAATTCCCCGCCGGTCTGCTTGTGGCCCTGGCCCACATCAAGCTTGGTGCCCTTTATCAGGTCGCCGCCCAGCGCTCCGGCAGCACGTTTAATACCCGGGACATTCCTTACGTCATATGTCCTGTCCCTTAATAAGCGGCCGGTATTCCACAGCCCGCGAGAGAGCACACCCCCGTCTTTGAGGGCTTTGCTGTTGGCTAAGCCACTCCCGATAACGTGTCCAAAGGCGGTCCTGTTTGCAAACGCGGCGGTGCCCAGCGCGGCTCCGGTGAGCTTGCCGGTAATATTTGCGGCGGCGTTGCTGCCCTCCTCCACTATCCAGTCCGATGCCTTAAGCGCGATATAGAACATGGCCACGATAAAGCCCATGCGGATAGATACTTGAGCAATTGCGCTGGCTACCGTTACTGTTGCTGTCTGGTCAGCAACGGCACCCTGTAATGTCCCGCTGTTAAATATGGTGCTTACCAGGTTGCCCGACTCTCCCCCAAGCATTTGATTAATAAACCTGACCATTATCAGGTATATAAAGAGGAATATCGCCGGATAGAAGGAGAACTTGATAAGGTAGCTCTGCCACATGTCGTAGTATTTTTTGACAGAGTCCTGCGGCACCGCTTTGGCAACAAGCGCAAGCGGGGCCGAGATAATGATGAACCACAGCACCACAACGCGGAACAGGAACTTGATACCCACCTGCAGGAATACAAAGAAGAGTATCCAAAACATTATTGCGACCGACAAATAAACAAGCGTCAGGACAATAAGTCCGCCCATAACGCTGTTGCCTGCGGCAGTTTTGGCGTCCTGGAAGCTCTTGGCGCTAAAGAGGCTCTGGATGCTTACCGCTTTCATCACGCTGTCAGACAAGTCTTTTACCCCACTGCCGGAGAAAGCGGTAAGCCCCTCTGTCCCGGGCAAAGGCTTTCCCTGCGGTATCGCGTTATAAAACTGCACCGATAATATGTTGCCGGCGTCTATGACCACGCGCGTTAAGAAGAAGCTAAAGTTGATGATAAGTGCGATAAATATCACCCACGCAAGCATGCGTATGGTGCCGGTCGTCTCCGCCTGGAACATGATCATAAACGCGATGTAAACCAATATGAGGATAAAGGCCATGTTCGCCAGGTCGCGCACCGTGGTCCACCCCGAGGAGAGGAAGTCGAGCGCGTACGCCACGCTGTTTAAGGACAGCGATATCGTGTAACTGAAAAAGTATGCCGACACGTATGCCACGTTGCTGGCTAAGCCCGGGCCAATGTAGTACACCAATGATGCGACGCACACAGCAAAGCCCTCGCTGTAGCTAGCAAATCCAGAAGAACCGCATCCAAAGTCTCCGTGGTTTGCTGTATTAGCTGCCCGCTCGTCTTCAATAGCTTTTCTCGCAGCAGGGTTGCTTAGGGTTGAGGGCACCACCTCATATATCCAATTCATACAGGTGCCGTCTGAGTTTGCATCAACCCAGTTTGTCGGGTCTTGCTTTTCGCTTGCGGTAAGATTTTTATGAACACATTTTGTTGCTGCTTGAGCTACGGGAATTGCCGGTATTTGGGTAAGCGGCGAGAAGGCAATTGTAAGTAGTGTCAATAAAACTAATGTCTTGCTCGCTAAGCCGAGAGCCCCATTTAATTTTTTGTTCAGTAATTTCACAAAAGTTATGCGCCAAGGGCGCGGCACTGTGTTAGGCCACTCTGGGCTAGGCTGTTGGTTGCGGTCAGCTGGGTCTGCAGGGCGGCGCGGTTTTGCTGGGCGGTCGTGACGTCTGCCGGGGTTATAAGCGTCGGGGTGGCAGCCTGCACGGCGTAGCTGGCCGATGCAACGTCCTCGGGCGTTGCGGCAAACAGCACCTGCGACTGCAGATTTTGTATCGCGGCCAAGGACGCATTGGCCCGGGTAATGTCGGCGTTTAATGCATCTACCTGCGCCTGCAGCTGGGCAATCTGCGCGTCGGCGGCCGTGGCGCTCTGCTTGGCCTGCGCCTGCTGTCCCGCATCAAGTGCGGTTGACGACGCGGCAGTCTCCCAGCAGTTAAACAGGGTGTTGAAGTTGTTCTGCACCTGCTGGATGTCTTGGGCGCTCCCCTGCTTGACCGAGCCAAACTGCACTGCCGCATTGGCGCTTGCCTGCAGGGTTGCCAGCATGGCCTGCGCCTGCGCGCTCGCGGCCTGGTCTACCGCGGGTGCCAGGGGGTTTGTCACGCCGGTGTTGGCGTTGGCCAGCCCCCCGTAGAGCGACTTGAGTATGAGCTGGTTGGTGAGCGCCGTTATGATGGCGTTTATGCTCTGCGCGATATTGAGCTGGTCTATAGACGAGCCAATGCTCTTGTTGAGAGAGTCTTGGATAACCTGGCCGGGAGTGGTCACGGGGCAGTTCCCTTTGCCCGGACTCTGCCCCTTGCTGGCGTCGCACTTTTGTACCGATATAAATCCGCCCGGAGATATGTTGCGGTTGGCGTTGTTCTGCGCGGTTGCTATGGAGTTTTGCAGGCCTATTTGGGCGTAGGCATAGGCCCCATACGGGTTGTTGGTCGGCATAGTGGTCAGCTGCAGGAGCCCCGCCCAGCCGCCGGCGCCCCAGTTGCCCTTAAGAAACCCGTTGATGTTGTTGGATACCTTGCTCAGACTGCAGGATGCGCCCCCGCCGTTGCGGTTGGCGTAGCTCTGCGCGATGGCTATTTTTATCTGCGGGGCAAACGGCGAGCATAAGAACGAGAGCGCCGACCCTTTTATAAACTCGCCCGCCGCCTGGTCGGCCACGTTGGCAAAGTACTGGTTAAAGTTGGTGACAAACGACGGCTGGCCGTTAAAGCCCGAGTTGATCCAGTTGACGATACTGCGCGTAATCTGGTCTATGGCCGCCTGCGCTATAGATTTAACGATGCACTGCCACACGGTCTGGTTTTTTTGCGCGGCGCGCTGTGTCGATGCCTTAAAGTCGTAGGTCAGCACGGCTCCGGCAATAAGAGAGACGCCGTCGGACACGTTTACGTCGGAAATGTTGCTTAAGAGTTGGTCGGCCGCCCATTGTGCCAGGCATCCCGCTGCCGTGAGCCCCAGGACAAGTCCGGAGGTGCTGAGGTTTGCCGCTTGGGGCGTGGTCGAGATAAGCGGCGCACCCCCTATGGTGCCGGGGTTGGTAATATCGGCAATGTCGCTGGGGCTAAAGATACGCTCGGATATATTGCTCCCCAGCCATGCCCCTGTAGTAATGGCGCCTGTCTGCTGCTGGGTCGAGGTTGCAGTACCCGTCTGCTGGTCTGTATTGGTGGGTGATGTTGTGCCCTGCGGCCCCGTGTCTATGCCGCCCCCGTTGTTTATGTTGCTGCCGATGCCAGAGTTGTCTATCGCTATAGGGGTAAAGTCGTACGAGCCGTTGGGCAGGGTTGTACCTCCGGTTATACCCTGCGAGGTTAGGGCGTATTCCCCTATATCGGTGGTTCCGACAGTGTAGGTGCCTACTACTTTGCCGCCTTGGCTTACCCTATAGGTCCCAGACGGAAGGGCGTTGTTGCCTGTAGCCGAGGTTAGTATGTATCCGTCAGAGCCGAGCGTTACGACATAGTTGCCGCCTTGGGTGGCGGTGGTGTTGCCCGGGGTGTTGCCGCCTCCGGCAGGAGCTCCGGTTGCGGCACCTCGGTCAGACGAGGTTGCAAAGCCGCTTGGGCTGCCGGTGTCGGCGGCGGGCGAGCGGTGCAAAAGCCAGAACCACAAGAGCGCTAAGAGTGCCAGGAAGAGCAGTGCGCCGATGATTATAAATATGATCTTCCTGGACATGAAAATAATGGGCGTTTAGGACGCGGACAGGAAAATTTCCCACGCGCTTCCCGGCTCGTCCTTAGTAAAAAGTATACCGCCATTCTTAAGCGTCTCGGCGATGTTTGTTAATACGCTGCCGGTCTCTGCCATAAGCTCCTGGTATCCCTGGACAGCGGTGAGCCCCAAGACAGGATCATCAACGACCTTCTGCAGGTTGGGGAATATAGCCGCAATGGACGAGATGTTCGCCACAACGCTCTGGTGTAAGGGGGCTATGGTCTTGGGGACCGGCACACCGGCCAAGTCACGGGCTAGTGCGGCGTATTCCTGTCCTATAGCTACGAGGCCTGCCAAGGGGGCGTTTGTCCTTGTATCGGTAGCTTTAGCAATTATCCCGAGTGTATCGTTGGAGTTTGCCTTGGTGTGCCTGCCAAGGGCCAGCATGACGTTGTTGCCATAGGCACGCAGGGTATCCTGGGTCGGGTCAACGGTTGTAATAGAGGGCACCGCCGAAGTATTGGATGAGGCGTTAATCTGCTGCGATGCAGCGGCTATAATGCTGTCTTGGGTGGGCGCATCACTGCCAAGCCCCTGCACCCCTGCCGTGGTAAGGCGTGCCAAGATGCCGCGGCCTATGCTGTCGGTCAGGTTGCTGCCCTGAGCCTGGCTTATAAGGTTATTTACGGCGTTAGGGTCGGGTGCGTCGGGCAGGCCGATACCGCTCTGCGCCTGGATGTCGGCCAGAGACTCCTCCCACGCCTGCTTAACCGCTTCTGTCTGGGCCGTCATAAGCGCGGAGGGCGCGTTTTGTGACCTTATATAGTACTGTGCCGCGGCTACTGTGCCGCCCGCTACCAGCAGGGAGCCGACAATCACCATAAACTGCGCTGAGGGGAGATATCCGCGGGGGCCCATGTACTCTCAGTATATAATGAAAAGATGCGTATACTCCCCACAATTCCGGCTACTTTCATAATTATTGGCGCATTCTTACTCCCTTTGTCGGCCTCTGCGCTTGGTATTTCGTTTGGCGGCAGAGTAATAAGCTCTATCCCCTGCCTGAGCCCGCTGGGCCCCTCCTTATATGTCATAACTGCGCCCGCGCCGTTCACTTTTATAACGCCTCTTATATGGACACCGGCAACGGTCACTAAGCTGATAGGTCCCCCGCTTGTTCCCGGCCAGCAGGTGCTGGGTCTTGCGGACATCCCGTTTGCCTGCAAAGTTGGTGTCGTGGTATTCCCCGGTTTAAGGATGCAGTTGGTGGGCACGAGCGCGCCCGTTCCCTCCGTGGGTATCTAGTTTGCCGCAAGCTCGAGCCACTCCTGGAGTGTGAGGTCCTCCGGGCGCTTGTCGGAGTCTATGCCAAGCGTCGAGCGCAGCATTTTGCGCTTAGAGCCAAATGCTTTCTTAACGAGCTCAAAAAACTTCTCTTCGTGCGCTTTGTTTTTAAAATTTGTACGGGAAATATCGGAGACTAACAAGATTGCTGAGTCTACTTTGGGCGGGGGCACAAACGCGCCCGCGGGTACCGTCTTTATATACTTCGGCTCTCCGTACGCCTTAACGGACAAAGAGAGGATGCTTTCCTTCTTCTCGCGTGCGATGCGCTCGGCAACCTCCTTCTGCACCAAAAACACCAGCGTGCTTGGCTGATGCTTGGTGGTTAAAAACTTTTTAAACAGCGCGCCGGTAATGTAGTACGGCACATTGCCCACCACCTTGTAGGCGCCAGGTTTTAGTTTGTAGGTTGTAGGATCAAAGTCCAATGCATCTCCTTCTATAACCTCTAACCTCTTCCCTACAAACTTGTTTTTCAAGAGCTCAATAAGCCGTGCGTCTTTCTCAAGCGCCACAACGCGGGCGCCGCGCTCTAGCAGCATCTCTGTCAGCGCGCCCTCGCCCGGGCCAATTTCAACTACCGTCTCCCCTTTTGTAATTGTGGCGGCATCAACAACAGCACCAAGAAGGTCCTTGTTGTTTAAAAAATGCTGCCCGAGTGATTTCTTTTTTTGCATGGATGGGTGAGAAAAGTTCCTGACAAAAAGCTATATTATCTTTTCTCTACCCATCCTAATCCAGATATATAGTTTTACCCAGTCGCTCCGGTGTCTCGGCAAACAGGAGCTCGCCCGGGAGCTCTTCAAGGAAGCTTGATGCGGTGCGCATGTCGAGGTTGCCGAACACGGTGCGCATCATCGCAAAGGAGAGGTACAGCTTCTTTTGCGCGCGGGTAAGCGCAACATACATCAAGCGGCGCTCCTCCTCCACCCCGCTCTCGTCGCTCCCTTGCCCTGAGCTTGTCGAAGGGTCGCGTGCATAGGGGAAAAGTCCTTCCTCAAGCCCTACGATAAACACGTACGCAAACTCCAGCCCCTTGGCGGCATGCACCGTCATAAGCCGCACGCGGTTCTGCTCCTCTTTTATCTCGTCCTGGTCGCTCGCAAGTGCGGCACTTTCCATAAACATCTCAAGCCCCTGCGGGGCGGGCAGCTTGTCGTAGCGCGTGGCCAGGGACACGAGCTCGGCCAGGTTCTCCAGCCGCTCGCCGCCCTCGACCTTGTCCTCTTTAAACGCCTTCTCCATACCGCTCTCGACAATAGTGATGCGCAGCAGCTCGGAGGGCGGCACGGTTGCGGCGCCTTCGGCGATCTTGCGCAGGAGCGCGCGCATACCCGCAACTTTCTCGCGCATCTTGGCCGGCAGCGCCGCCTCCTGTCCGGACAATATCTTGAGCTTGGTCACCTTGCCGATGCCGGGCAGGGTGTCTAAGACGCGGCCCAGGTCGGCCGGCGTCTCGTTTATCGCCGCGCGTATAAAGGAGAGCGCATCCTTAACCTCCTTGCGCTCAAAGAAGCGCGTGCCCAGCACCTGGTGCGGGATGTCCGCAACCAGCAGCTTTTCCTCAAGAGCGCGCGACTGAAAGTTGGCGCGGTAGAGTATCGCAATGTTTTGCGGCCGGGTACCCTCTGCCCTCAGTTCGTTTATCTTGCGCGCCACAAACAGCGCCTCGTCTCCGCCGTCCCCCGCAATGTATAGCGAGATTGGCTCGCCCAGGCCCTGGCCTGTAAACAGGTTTTTAAACGGGCGGTTTTTGTTGTTGGATATCAGCTCGTTGGCGGCGTCGAGTATCGTCTTGGTCGAGCGGTAGTTTTCCTCCAGGAGTACGATCTTGGCATTCGGGTACTTCTTCTCAAAGTGCAGGATGTTCTCTATCTTGGCGCCCCGCCAGCCATAAATGGTTTGGTCCGGGTCGCCCACCACACAGATGTTCTTTTCCGGCCCAATGAGCATCTCGGCCAGGCGCTCCTGCACCGCGTTGGTGTCCTGGTACTCATCTATATGTACGTACCGCCAGCGCCTTTGGTAGGCCCCGCGCACCTCCGGGTGCTTGTGCAGGAGCTCGACCGCCTTTAAGAGGAGGTCGTCAAAGTCCACCGCTCCATCCTCGCGCAGTGCCTTCTCATACAGGGCCCACGCAGCAGCAATTGTGCGCTGCCTAAAGCTCGCCGCGCCCTCGCTGTACTCGCTAAGGCTCATGCCATCGCCCTTGGCGCGCGATATTGCCCCAAGGACCATCCGTGGCTCAAACTCCACCTCGCCTATGGCTTTGAGGGCGCTTTTAACCTCGCGCAGGCAGTCCGAGCGGTCATAAATAGCCGGGGTGCGTTTGTAGCCCAGCAGTTTGGCGTGCTCCTTAATAATAGACAGTCCCAGAGAGTGGAATGTCGAGACAAACGGGGGCTGGCTGTCTCCTTGGCCGTGCTTTTCCAGCAGGGCCCCTACCCGCTCGCGCATCTCCCCGGCCGCCTTGTTGGTAAAAGTTATGGCCAGGACCTCGCGGGGCGCGGCTCCCTGCCTGATAATCTCCAAAATCCGGTGGGCAATGACCCGGGTCTTGCCCGCCCCGGCCCCGGCCAGGACCAGGAGCGGTCCGTCTATTGTCATTACCGCTTCCTGTTGCGCAGTGTTTAATCCCTCGTGCGGACTCATATACCTAAAATACCCCAAAAAGCCTTTATTTACTAGCGTTTTTGCCTTTTTTGGCCTCAGTTTATACCCACTGTTCGTTTTAGGCGGTTGACGCCCCAGTTCATGCTGGCTACAGTTGTATATGTACAGGGACGGGAGCTAAATATGGCTCAGTAGAGCCATTTTTTTAGCGGAATTACGCAGAAATCAGGCCGAAAACACCCATTGTTACCTAAAAAACTCATTCCTTCTCCTGCGGCTAGGCCGTCTCTTGGGGAGAAGCTCAAAAAGATCACCGTGTATGTCCTCCTGGCGAGCGGCTCGTCCTGGGGGCTCTTAGCCCCTACCGTGGCCTCGGCGGCTTTTTCGTTCTCTTTCTTGCTGGACAAGATCGTCCCTCAGGCCAGCGCTTCAGCGCCTCTTGAGCAAAATTCTCAAACTATGCAGGTATTGTCCCCAGCCACTAATAGCAACCCTAACCCGTCGGTGGGCGGCGGCGACATTAGAGTTGTAGATGGCTCGGCGCTGGTGTCGCAGGAGGGTCCGTCGGGCACCTCGGCCGACATAGAGGCCAGGCCCTCGTCCTCGGCCGTCAGCGTGTACGTGGTGCGAGAGGGCGACAACCTGAGCACTATCGCGCAGATGTACGACGTCTCGGTCAACACCATCAAGTGGGCCAACGACCTGCAAAACGGCGTTATTAAGGAGGGACAGGAGCTCGTCATACTCCCCGTCACCGGCATCTACCACACGGTCAAGCCTGGCGACACAGTCGCATCGCTGGCTAAAAAGTACAGCGCGCAGGAGAGCGAGATACGCGGACACAACGACCTTGCGGGCGAGCTTGCGGCAGGCGACAAAATTTTGATACCCAACGGCACGATCGCATCTGCCCCTGCCGCAACCAAGCCAAGCGCCGCCCGCACACCCGCAGCAGGCGCCCCGGTGTCGGTTAGTGCAAGTGCGGGCTCGAGCAACTACATCAAGCCGACAAGCGGCGTGATAACGCAGGGCATCCACGGCAACAACGGCATAGACATCGGCGCACCCGAGGGCACCAACGTTGTCGCATCGGCCGCGGGCACGGTCATTGTTGCGCGTACCGGATGGAACGGCGGCTACGGCAACTATGTCGTTGTGCAGCACAAGCAATCGCAAACGCTGTACGCGCACTTAAGCCAGATAGCGGTGTCGTCGGGTGCGAGCGTCGCGCAGGGTCAGAAGGTCGGCGAGGTCGGCCACACCGGACAAGTCTCTGGTGCTACCGGCAACCACCTGCACTTTGAGGTCCGCGGTGCAGCCAACCCTTTCTCCCGCTAAAGTTTCTAAAAAACTCCCCGGTCAGCCGGGGAGTTTTTGGTGTGGAGTAAAAGTTGGTTTGCGGAGTGTTGCGAGGCCGACGGGCCGTAGCGTAGGAATTTTCCTCAGAAAATATCCGCACTCTGCAAATCAAGCTTTTACGAAACTCTTATTTAGGAAACACGTCGGTCAACTCATCCGAGTTGTAAAACAGCGCAGCCAGCTCGCCGTAAGAGTACGTGCGCCCGCCGGTCTCAATTGTAGCGCCCGCGGTGCGCGGGGCGGCGTTAGGGTGCGACGCCTGGAACCCGACGTTAAATAATGTAGCGACAGCGCCGGGGTTGTCTGATATATCAAAGCCGGCACGCTCCCACTGCGTCTCAATCTCTTTAATGTAGGCGGCGGTGTACAACAGCGAGTAGTAATGATCCTTCGCGTCGGTCAGGCGGTTGTACAACTCGGTGCCGCGGTCAGCACCCGGCTGGTACTCAAGCATCTTTGCAATTTCTTGCCCCGGATAAAACGGTGAGTCGGGGTTGCTTGCGTGCGCCTCGATAGCCTCGGCAGTCTCAATTTTTATGCCGGACACGCCAAGCGAGAATTGCGACAATGACCCGAGTATTTTTAAAGGCTCAAAGTAGCGCTTAAACACCTCGCGGTTGGATGTAAAAAACCGCGTCTGCTCGGGCACCACCACGGCTGCAATAAGTCGCGCGGACACATCCGTCTCTTGTGCCACGCGCGCAATTACTTGAGCGTCTTTTTGCAGGCCGCCTTTGACCACCTGCCACTCCGGCGTCTCGCTCCACTCGCACACGGCCTGGGCCGTATTAGCGCACGGGATGTTTGGCGTTGTAGATGCCGTGTCAAAAAACGCGTTGCGCTCGTCTATCGAGCCGCGCACGTTAAAGAGCCCCAATTGCATCGCAACATACACGCCCACAAACGCCGCGCCAATAAGCGCAAACACTACCACCGCAGCAATAGCGGCCCGCTTTATATACACCTTCATACGTCTGCCTATCCTACCAAAAAACGCCAACTTTGCCGCTATATGTGTAACATGCCAAAAATACGTTGCAAAATAAGCACTTGTGTAACACAAGTTCCCTGCGCTACTTCACCCCGTCCATAAGCCGCCAAAGGTACATGCACGCAAGTGTACGGTGCCCGGCCCAAGGGCGCGCCAGCTTCTCCATCTTTGCCGGCGACGGCTTGGCCCGCAGCTTGAATAACCTCTGCATACCCTTCTGGATTGCGAGGTCGCCGGTCGGCAAAATGTCCGGCCTGTGCAAGGTAAACATCAAGAACATCTGCGCGGTCCACTCACCTATCCCTTTTACTGCCACTACATGCGCGACAATCTCCTCGTCGCTCATCTTTTTAAACAGCGTGGGGTTTATAGTGCCGTCCTTAAACTTGGCGGCGAGGTCTTTAAGGTAGCCGGCCTTTTGGCCCGAGAGTCCTGCACCGCGCAGCTTCTCTGTTTTAATTTTGAGCACATCATCGGGTGTCGGAAATTTCCTGCCCGGGAACAGGGCGATGAAGCGTTTCAAGATTGTGTCCGCCGCCTTGCCGGAAAGCTGCTGGTAAATGATGGCCTCAGCAAGTGACTGGAAGGCGTGTCCCGCATGCTTGCGGCGGTGCACAATGGGCCCGTGCTTAATGACAAAAGCGCCCAGATGCATGTCCTTTTTCAGGAACTTTAGAGACTCCTCAAAACGCGGTGTAGACATACCGGCATCATACACTCCCCGGTCTTGTTGCGGTACACAAATAAAAACGCCGCGGACTATGCCGCGGCGCTTCTGCGCTGTCAGTCAAAGAGAGGTAAGCTCTTTTCTTTCTTGCGTGGTGTGGAGTTTTTTCTCGACTGAAGCATCACATGCTCTTGCTTGAGTGTGCCATGCCCCTTGAGATAGAACGTGTTGCCGTTGTTGAATGATATCGACTGAGTCTTCTCTACCAAGTCTTCAAGCCGACCCTGCTCAATAGTTATCTTGCGCAGTGCGCGGCTGCTCCATCCGCCTCGTATGCGCCGGGCGGCCCAGTCGCAATGGATGGTCATGCGGCCATAGTAGTTCTTGATACGCGTGATACCACCCATGTAGAGGTCGCCGCAAAGTACGTCGCCTCCCACAAGAGCTTTGCTCTTGATGAGTTTGTCCCACCGATCTCTCATAAGTTCATCGTGTCGTCCCATGTCTACCTCCTTGAGTTGTATCTGATTTAATCAGGGAACACTTCCTCGATTTTTTTTGTGAGGGTCGCCGCGTTGAACGGCTTGAGAATGAAGTTGTTCGCGCCGGCTTCCTTGGCCGAGATGGCGTTCTGCGTCCTCTGGTCGCCGGTGGTTATGATGAACGGGGTTGCAGCGAGATCTTGGTCGGCGCGTACGTACTTAAGCAATTGGATGCCGCTCATTCCTTCCATGTTCAGGTCGGAGATAACGAGCCCGTACTTCTTCCTCTTCATCATACTGAGCGCATCGAGCCCGCTGCTTGCCATGTCGATATCCGTAAAGCCGACCGAATTTAGAACTCTGCGGATAACGCGAAGCATGCTGTCGTAGTCGTCCACTACCAAAACGGGTATCGAAAGGTCGATGGCCATGTGAGTCCTCCAAGGTTGCTAACTAATCCAAGGAGACCATACCATTCTTTGCGCGTTCAATCTAGCTCTTGCGCTCGCGGTACTGCAGGGCTTCAAGTATGTGCGAGTCGTTGATGCTGGGCGCGTCATCAAGGTCGGCAATGGTCCGCGCCACTTTTATCACGCGGTGGTACGCGCGCGGGGAGAGCGCCAGGCGCGTCGCGGCTTTTTCTAAAGTATTTCTAACTGACGTTGTCAGCGGCACCAAGTCGTCGAGCTCGCGCGGGCTAAGCTCGCTGTTTGTCTTGCCGGGACTCTTGGTGTGCACAAAGCGTCCCTTTTGTGCGGCGCGCGCTTTCAGGACTTTTGCGCGCGCTACGCTGGTCTCGGTCCCCTCTTTGTTTCTCCGGCCCAGCTCGCCGAGCTCGACAGGGCCCATGGTGCTCCACAAATCTATGCGGTCCGCTATCGGCCCGTATATTTTCTTTTTGTATTTCTCCAGGCTAATGGGCGTGCATGTGCACGCCAGCTCCGGGTGCCCATAGTTGCCGCAGGGGCACGGGTTCATCGCGGCCACGAGCGTAAAGCGCGCGGGGAATTGTGCCGTGCCGCGGGCGCGCGCCACGGTTATCGTGCGGTCCTCAAGCGGCTGGCGCAAGGCCTCGATAACGCGCCTGTCAAACTCCGGGAACTCATCGAGGAACAAGACGCCCTTGTGCGCAAGCGTCGCCTCACCCGGTCTGGGGTTTGCTCCTCCGCCAACAATTGATACGTACGAGCTGGTGTGGTGCGGCGAGCGTAGCGGCGGCAATGTCATAATCTGCCCGCGCAGCGTGCCCGCCACCGAGTGTATGCCGTTGACCTCGAGCATGTCGTCAAAGCTCAGTGGCGGGAGTATCGAGGCCAGCGCGCGGGCCAGCATGGTCTTGCCGGTACCGGGGGGCCCCGAGAGCCCCAGATTGTGCCCGCCTGCGGCGGCAATTATTGCCGCGCGCTTGGCGCTTTCCTGCCCGCGTATGTCCTCAAAGGCAAACTGCGCCTCTGCCCACTCCGGCACGAGCTTTGTCTGCGGCGCGGGCGCAAGTGTGCTGTGCTTCTTCTTAAATTTCGCCTCAAAGGTCTTCTTCTGGTTTAAAAAGTCCACAATCTCCATCAAAGAGTCTGCGCCATACACGTCTATCCCGCTCACCAGCGCCGCTTCCTCAGCATTTGCTTTAGGCACAAACACTCCCCTCTTACCGCGTCGCTTTGCCTCGGCCACCAAGGGCAGCACTCCGCGCACCGGCTGCAACTGGCCGTCGAGCGAAAGTTCGCCCACAAACAGATACGGCTCGGGGTTAAAGCGGATGTCTCCCGCCGCCAAGAGGTATGAGAGCGCTATGGGCAGGTCAAACATCGGGCCCTCCTTTTTTAAGTCGGCTGGCGAGAGCGACACGACAATCTTTTGGTTGCGCGCCTTGGGCGACTCAAAGCCCGAGTGCTTTATGGCCGCGGCAACGCGGTCGCGGCTCTCCTCTACGGCCTTGTCGGGGAGCCCCACCACGGCAAAGTGATGCAACCCCATGGATAGGTCCGCCTCAATAGAGACGATATAAGGAGAGAGTAAAGAGGTCTGCGCCCCATGCACCTTGGCATACTGCATGGCGCGAGCTTACCACTGCCCTCCCTAGATTCAATACCAAAATACACAAATACAAAACCCCGCGACATTTGCGGGGTTTTGAAAACACTTATAACGCTTTCGCCTACATGTGCGCCATGCAGGTGCGGGCGGCCGGGTTGGCCTCCAGGCGCTCCTCCTCTATAGGCTCGCCGGACACCTCGCACACGCCGTAGGTACCCTGCTCAATCTTTTGGAGTGCGTCCTTAACATCAGCCAGGCGGGTCGAGAGCGCGGTAACCTCCCCCGTGCGCTCGTCTATCTCCTCTACCTTGTCGGCGGCCTCGTTGGGCTCGGCGGCGGCGTTCATTACGTCCATCTGCGGATCTTTAGCGCTCCAAAGGCCACTTGGATCCTTAACAGCCATCTCGCCCAGCTCCTTAGTTATCAAAGCCTGCTCCTCCTCTAATTTTGTCTTAAAATGCTCAGTATTCATGCCCCGTAGTATAACAGAACCTTGTTTGCAGGCTACTGGCTCTGCGGCAGAGACAGGATGCTTGACTGCGAGATGCGCGAGATAACCTCGCGCAGGGTTGCATCGTTGGTGGTGATAACCAGGGTGCTGCGGTCGAGGAACGTCCACAACAGGAGTATGTCGCCCTGCTGGTTTAATATCACGCGGGCGTCGTGGTTCTCTACAATCTGGTCGATAAAGTTGCCCACAAAAAACTGCGCGGGCTGCGTGTCAGCGGCGGGGGCCGGGTTTGGCGTGCTGCTCGCGGTGCTTGTGGCTTGCGGCGAGCTTGTCGCACTTGTGCTAGTGCCCACTGGTACCACCGGCGCCACAGGCGGCAGGGCCTGCAGAGGCCGCACCGCCGGTGTGCGGTTAAACAGCGGCAAAAGATCGCCGCGCATGCTCGTCTCCCACGCAAGCATCCCCGAGTAGGCCGTCTCGTACGAGTCGGCCTTAAGGATCATAAACGCCTGGTTTTCGTCAAAGCTGTGCACGCCCAAGAGCATCTGCGGCTCCAGCGTGCGCACCAGCTGCGCGGGGATAGAGGGCGCCAATGCCTGCAAAAACTCCGGCGCCCCAACCTCCAGCAATGTGCCGTCGTTAAGAGCGGTGGGCTTGGCCAGCTGGATGCGCGCCACAAGGCCCAGGGAGAGCGACACTTTGTTTTTGGCGGCGACAAGGGCCTTCATAACATCGGGGCGCAGGTCGCCGGGGCTCAGCGCAACCGTCTGTGTGTCGTCAACAAGTATAAAAGGCGCGGGAGACTGCTGGGCCAGAGGCACCGGCTGGGAGCGCACAAATATATATGCCCCTATGCCGCCCGCCGCCGCTAAAAGCACAATGCTCGCCGCTACAATGGCGGTCTTGCCTATCCACGCGCGGCTGGCCTCTTGGTTGAGCGGTGCTTGCTCGTTTTGCAGGGGCTTTTGGCCGCGGCGCTCCGCCTCGGCGGCGGCAATAGAGACAACAGAGACCTGCTTTTCCCCCACCAGGCTTTCGATGTCGCCTTGGTATGTCTGCAGTGGCCTGACCAGAGGCTGCTCGGGCTTTGGTGTTGCAGGAGCAGAGGGATTAGCCCCCTCCGGGTACTCGATTTTCTCGGGTTGCAATCGCTCAGTCCTCGCGCCGTCGCGCTGCGGAGCCCCTGCAGGAGCTAATCCCTCCACTCCTGCGGTCCGCTCCTGCTCAAATAGTACTCCTGCATTAATGCGCTGTGCCGAGTCTACAGAGGGCGCGCCCGGCTTCTTGGGCAGGATTATCTTGGTTAAGTCCACATGCCCCGAGGCGGTAGCGGGCGCCGGAGCTTGCACGGGGGCAGGCGCTACCGAGGCGGCCGGTGGTACCTGTGCGGGGGGCGGCGTGGGCACGGGAGGCACTACCGGCGTGGGTGTCGGGTTAGGCGCTGGTGTCGGGTTTAGGGGGTCTGGGGTCTGTGGAGGCATGTGTTGCAGGAGTAAGACCGCGGCGGATAGCAAACTCCGGGTCGGCCATCTTTATAGACAGGTTGATGCGACCCTTGTCGTCTATCTCCTTTATCATAACGCGGACTTTGTCTCCTACCGCTACCGCATCAGATATCTTGTTGATTCTAAACGCGGCGACTTCCGAGACGTGCACCAAGCCCTCGGCATCCTTGCCCGGCCCCACGCGTAC
>CAYRYM010000005.1:0-7228 GCA_964428705.1 uncultured Candidatus Saccharibacteria bacterium
CGGCTGGTGCTTGTGGTCGGCCTGGTAGTGGCGGCGGGCGCTGTGGCGGCCGGTGTGCTTCCAGGTGAGGTCAAACGCCTTGTCCGAAGTGGTCTGGGCGGGGAGTGATGCTGTCAGGGTTTCCTTGGCCTGGCCAAAGTTGCTAAAAAATGTCGGGAGGTAGAACGCGAGCTGGATAATGCCCCATGCGCCCAAAAGGAGTATCGCAATAAGTCCAAAAACGTCGATAATGCGCAAGAGATTCTCGCGGAATGTTGGTGTGGTTGCCATGGCCGGCACTGTAGCACGGCCCGGCAACCTAGTCAACATACAGAAAAAGTGGTATAACATTATTACTGTATGCGCGCGCTCGCCTTTGCCCTGACGTTTATATTTTTGTTTGGACTGACCTATGCCTTTTTGGGCCTTGTAGACGCATTGCCCAACCCGCCGGCAGGCACCACCCGCGAGCCTGCCTCCGGCACCCAGCAGGCAGACAGGGCAGAGCTCCCGGTGCGCGTAGTTATAAACGACGTGGGCGTAGACTGGCGCGTGCTCAACCCGACAGAGCTGGACCTCGACACGCTTAACGCTGCTGTTGATGAGGCGCCCATGCGCTGGCCGACCTCCGGGCTCCTGGGGCAGAACGGCACGGTCGCACTTTTTGGCCACTCGTCGCACCTGCCTATTGTGCGCAACCAGGCGTTTAAGGCGTTTAACAATATAGAGAGGCTGGTGCCGGGGCAGGTAGTAAGCGTGTACTCGGCAACCACGGAGTACCGCTACAAGGTCACCCATGTGCGTGTTGCCAGCGCGGAGGAAGATGTGGTAGAACTCCCCGCAGACGGCAAGTATCTTGCACTTATAACCTGCGACAGCTTTGGCAGCAAGTCCGACCGCTTTGTCGTGACCGCTGCCTTTGAGGGCGCATACGCCCTCTAAGCTTCAGGCAACCTTCAGGTGAGTGCTTCATAGTTTTCCGAGAGATCTTCTAACTCAAACCCAAACAGAGAAAGGTTGGCCAATTATGGCTCGCACCAGTGTACGGAACATTGCTATCGTGGCGATCATTGCTGTGGTTGTCGTAATAACGGCAGTCCTTTACCACAGCAAGAAGTCGGCTCCTGCCACCGCTGTGGCTGTACCGCCGGTATCGACCCAGCAGGTCGAGGCTATTGCCGGCGGCGTCAATGACAATGTAGCACCGGAGTTGAAAAAGCTTGGGACGCAGCACAACGACCTTGCCAAGGCTTATAACGAGCTGAAGGCCAAGTTTGAGGCCGAGGCCAAGGCAAGGAAGGAGCAGCCCGTGGTAACTCCGGAGCAAATCCGCAGCATCGTCGACGAGAAGATGAAGGGCGTGAAGGAGGCTGTGCCTCCGGGTGTCCCGGTGTCGGAGTTTAAGGCGCTCCAGGGAAATTTTACTCTGCGCTCAGCCGCCTAGGTGCGGCTGAGCAGGAAATGGCCCAATTAAAGGCCAGAATGGACACCCAGCTCTACCCCCTTGACAAATGGGCAGAGATGGTATATGCTAGAGAACAGAAAGGGTGTGATGCCAATAGGCACGCCCTTGCTGATCCCAAGTCAACCAACTCAGCCAACCCGTCCAAGGAGGACACCATGACCAAGCTGAATCGTCTTGCTATTGCTTTCGCCACCATCCTGACCTGCAGCCCGGCAATTGCCCAGGCCAACACGTCATCGACGGCAATGCCGCCGGTGCAGCCGCTGGAAGCCGCCTCGACCCCCTCTGCGGCTCCCGCCGCTGATACCAAGGTCAAGCCGGCGACCCCGCTGCCGCCGGTCACCGTTACGGCGCCTGCCAAGAAGACCCCTGAGCTGTGGTCCAAGTGCGACATATCTTGTCGCATGAAGGTCATTGCGGAAACCCTCGAAAAGGAGGATTGCCGCCAGGATCTGGCGGAAGGTCTCAAGAGCAAGAGGAATCAGGCGATCATAAGGAAGCTCCCCTCCAAGGAGCATCTGGTTACCCGTGTTGAAAAAATCTGTCTCGAAGATTTCAACCAGGGTGACAAGATCGCCGAAGACCTCAAGCTCGACGAAACCACTGCTCCTGTCTCGGCCGAAAGCGAAGTTGACTCCAAGCCGGCAGCCCCCATCAGGGAGGCGAACGGCTACGGTCGTCAACAGCACGGTCGCTGGAGCCAAGAGGACGACGGCAGGCTGGAAGAGCTGCTGGCACGCAAGTCCCAGCACGTTCTCCAGGGCATCCCGACAAAGGCAAAGCACGAAGGCTATATCGGTCGCAAGACCGGGCCGCAGGCTGTGCCGGCCGGGTGCACAGAACGCAAGGTCCGCAAGGGCAACGAAATGTTCGTCCGGGTGGTGTGCAACTAACGTTACGCAGAGCGGTTTAGGCCTCTATGCGCTGGGGCCCACTGATTCGTCAGTGGCCCCTCATTCTCTGAGCTTAACCGTATGGTTGAGCCCGGAGCGTGAGGATTGACATTATTACTAAGGACTGTTAAGGTTCTAGCGTTTATAATTAGCAGGTAAAACAAGCAATATGACTACTTTCAAGAACACTATGGTTGGTGCAGGCGTTGCGCTCATTGCGCTTGTTTCGCTTGCTCTCCCTGTCGCTCCGGCTTTTGCAGCCGATCTCGGTGATGGTTACTCGTACGACTACTCGTATCCTATGGACTCCGGTTCCTCGTATGACTACTCGTACCCTATGGACTCGGGTTACTCGTACGACTACTCGTATCCTATGGACTCCGGTTCCTCGTATGACTACTCGTACCCTATGGACTCGGGTTACTCGTATGACTACTCGTACCCGGTAGATTCCGGTTACTCGTACGACTACTCGTATCCGGTAGGCGGCTCCAGCTACAGCTCGCCGACCTTCGGCGGCTCCTCGGGCGGGTTCTCATACCCTTCGTTTGGCGGCTCCTCTCGCCCCGCTCCTATCTACACGACTCCGGTCAACCAGCAGTACCGCCAGCAGGTAGCTACCCAGCTCCCGACGTTTGTCCAGCCTAACGTGGCCAACACCTGCACCGCTGTCAACTCCTGCAATACCGACAACAGCTACACCGACAACAGCGTCTACGCTCCGGACAACAGCTACACCTACACCAACACCGTAACCGACAACAGCGTCTACAGCGCACCGACTACCGTCACCGCTCCGACGACTATCTCGTACGGTCCTATCACCACCAGCCACGACAGCCACAACCAGCAGATATCTTACCCCCAGCCGCAGTACCAGGCTCCGGTATTCCAGCAGCCTCAGTACCAGCAGCAGTACCAGTACCAGGCTCAGTACCAGCAGCCTGTGTACCAGCCCCAGCGCCCGGTCTCTTACAACACGACTCCCTACATTACTCTGAGCCAGGCGCCGTACACCGGTCTTGACCTGGGTCCGGTAGGCGAGGCGATGTACTGGGCATTCCTGGTGCTGTGGTGCCTCGGTGCCGCGTACCTCATAGTCGTCAAGCGCGTCCAGAACAAGCTTGTCGCATCGCTCAACACCTTCCTCTTCGGTAGCTCCGCCAAGGCTGCTGCGCATACCGCGCACGCACCCCAGGCGCACGCTACCGTCTCGGCCACCTTGGTCGAGGAGGGTATAGACCCCTTCATCCAGAGCCAGATCAAGCGCGCCTAACCTAATAGGCCAGAAGTGAGTGCCCCGCGCACTAAACTAAAAAGGACCCCTTAACGGGGGTCTTTTTTAGTATTGCTATCTTCATGTAGTTTAGCTACTATAACCCCGTTATGAATATCAAATACCTTATACCCGCTCTTGCTCTGGCAGGATTTTTTATAGCACCGTCGGCTGCCCTGGCTATCTGCAACGGCGTTAATAACTCGTGCGCCTACAATTACGACTACGCCGCGGCCTACACCCAGCCCTACACCCGCACCTCCTACCAGACCCCGTACACCGCCTACAGCCACCAGCAGCCGCAAGCGTATCAGTACCAGCAGCAGTATCAGTACAGCCCGTACAGCCAGTACGGCTACGGCCAAGGCTATAGCACTTACCAACAGCCTATTTACTTCCCGGTCTACAACACCACCTTCCCCAGCTACATACCCCAGCAGGGCGGCTACGGCCAGGGCTACGGGTACGGCCAGCAGTACGGCAGCTACGGCTCAATGCAGGGCTGCTACGGCTACCAGTACACGGGCTCAATGCCGTGCTATCTGGGTTATTAAGAGCGGGATTTTATTTCGTCGCTCAGTTTGGTGACAATCTCGTTAATGGGGAGCGCGCCCAGCTTGCCCTCGCGGCCCTCCAAGGTCACGGTGCCGGCGGCCACCTCCGCGTTGCCTATCACTAGCAGGTAGGGGACTTTGCTTGTCTTTGCCGCGCGTATTTTCTTGCCCAGAGACTCGCCGCTGTAGTCGGCCTCGGCGCGGATGCCGGCCTCCTTAAGGCGCTCCAGGGTGTCTTGCGCAAAGGCGGCGTGCGCCTCGCCGATAGGTATAACCACGGCCTGCACCGGCGAGAGCCAGGTAGGTAGGACGCCGTCCAGGTGCTCCAAGAGCACAGCAACACAGCGCTCTATGGAGCCCGTGATGGCGGCGTGGATCATGTAAATGCGCTCCTTCTTGCCCTCCTCGTTGATGCAGGTGAGGTCAAAGCGGTCCGACATGTTGAGATCCAGCTGTATGGTGGCCACTTGCCACTCGCGGCCTGTTGCGCTCTTGGCCATAAAGTCGAGCTTGGGGGCATAGAGTGCGGCCTCGCCCGGGCCCTCTATGTAGTCGGCACCGCGCTCCTCGGCCATCTCGCGCAGCTGCTTCTCCGCCATGTCCCAAATCTCGGGCGTGCCGATGTACTTTTCTGGGTGCGCCGGGTCGCGGAAGGAAAGCCGCACCTTAAGCGTAAAGCCATAGGTCTTGTAAAAGATGTCTATAATGTCCCAGATCTTGAGGAACTCCTCGCGAATCTGGCTGGTGCGGCAAAAGACGTGCGCGTCGTCCTGGGTAATGGAAAGCACGCGGGTCAGACCGCCCAGCTCGCCGGACTGCTCGTCGCGGTAGACCATGGTGGTCTCGGCGTAGCGCTGCGGCATCTCGCGATAAGAGTGCGGCTTGCGGTCAAATATCTGCGTGTGGTGCGGACAGTTCATCGGCTTAAGGGCCATCTCGCGGCCGTCGCGCGAGGTAACCTTAAACAGGTCCTCGGCAAACTTCTCCCAGTGCCCTGAGGTGTCGTACAGCTCGCGCTTGGTGATGTGGGGGATGGTGACGCGCTCGTAGCCGCGGGCCTGGCGCATCTCCCACACAAACTTGTCAATTTCGTCGCGGACAATAGTGCCCTTTGGGGTCCACAGCGGGAGCCCTGGGCCCACCAGGTCGCTAAAGGTAAACAGGTCGAGCTCCTTGCCAATGATGCGATGGTCGCGTTCCTCCATAATGTACATATACTACATCGCTTTTCTGTTTTGAAAAGCAAAAACAAAACGCCGGGCCCTGGGTGGGTCCGGCGTGTTGGCGGCTACTTGCCGTAGTTCTCCACCAGTTTATTCCAGTGCGCTTCGTCCTCTGCGGTACGCTGCTCGGCCACCGGCGCGGTGACTGGAGCGGAAGCGGCCTGATGCATCCGTGCATGTTCAGCTTTGTACTGGTCCTCCAGCCTTTGCCTGGCTGAAAGCGCTTGGCATTTTTTGGACTCGGTCGTCATGGGTCCCTCCGTCCCTTTACATTGTTGTTTGTACGCACTACTTACTGACAACAGTTATACCACCCAATAAGTAACCGACAAAAGAAAACGCCGACCCCTGTGGAGAGGCCGGCAGTTTTGAAAGCCTTGCGGCGTAGTCAGTGCGAGCGAGCGGGCAGCTTCTTTTTTGAGCTAGAATCCCTGCGGAACAGCTGGCTCAACACCTCAATGTGTTCGTCTTGAGCAGGTGTAGGTTTTACCCCTTCTCGAGACCTTGCTTCAGTTCGTCTACGAATTTTTCCATCCAAAGATCCCCGGATCGTTAAAGCTATTCTAAATTATGCTCCCAAATGGCCCAAAAGTCAACCCTCTAGCAAGGTCGGACCTTGCTAGAGGGCCTTGAGCGCCTCGGTAACTATGGAGAACTCGCCGTTGCGGTTGGAGACACGGCCCTTGATGGCAATGCAGGCCTCGGGCCGCAGGATGCTCTTGTACTCCACAAAGCTCTTGGGGAATACGACAGCCTCTACCGCGCCCGAGAAGTCGGCGAGTTTTATAAACGCCATCTGGTCGCCGTTTTTGGTTAGCAATATGCGCAGGTCCTCTATCATGCCGGCAATGACGGTGGTGGTGCCGGGGTAGCTGCGCTCCTTAATCTGGGCGAGGTTGAGAGGGCGCTTGGCGAGCTTGTCCTTAAACTTGTCCAAGGGGTGGCCCGAGACATACAGGCCCAAGAGCTCCTTCTCCCACACCAGGCGCTGGTCTTGGGTTGCGGGCGGGGCCACCGGCACCTTAATCTCGCTGTGCCCGGCCACGTCGGCAAACAGCGAGTCGTGCATGTGCTCGGCGGCAGCGTCGCGGTGGTACTGCAGCAGCTGCTCTATATGTGCCAGCATCGCGCCACGCTCGCCAAATGAGTCGAGCGCACCGCACATAATAAGGCTCTCGAGCCCCTTCTTGTTTAGCCCGTTGTCGGCCACGCGGGTCAGAAAGTCGGACAGCGAGACAAACCTGCCTGCGCGCTGGCGCTCCTTAATAATTGAGTCGGCTACCCCGCTGCCGAAGTTTTTAATGGAGTAGAGACCAAAGCGGATCGAGTCGGTGTGCGCAGACGGAATCTGTTCAGCAAATGGTCTGGCTCCGAGGCCGCTCACCTCGGCGGCCTCGGGGGAATCCGAGGACCTTTGCTGGGCAGATTCCGTTGAAGCAAGTATCACCGTAAAGTCGCCGAACGACTCGTTGATGTCGGGGGCCAGGACAGGGATGCCCATGCGCTTGCACTCGCCTACCATGACAGACACGGTGTCTATGTCGCCGGCATCGGCGGTAAGCACGGCCGACATGTACTCCACGGGGTAGTTGGCCTTCATGTATGCGGTCTGGTAGGCGACCTTGCCGTAGCTGGCGGCATGCGCTTTGTTAAACCCGTACGCGGCAAAGGGCTCGATAAGCTTCCATAGCCGCTCGGCCAGCTGGGGTTTAAGCTTGCCGTACTCGACAAAGCCCTTGATGAGTTTTTCGCGCTCGGCCTCCATGACCTCGGGGATCTTCTTGCCCATAGCTTTGCGCAGCTTGTCGGCCTCGAGCCAGCTGTACCCGCCCAAGGTG
>CAYRYM010000005.1:7238-17659 GCA_964428705.1 uncultured Candidatus Saccharibacteria bacterium
CACGAGTAGCCGCCAAGCGTAATAGCTGTAAGGAGCACGTCGTCCTGATACACCCGCACGCCGTGGCTAAACTCCAAGTAATCCTTCATGCGCGGGTCGGCATACGAGACCATGGCCGGGTTATGCTTTCTTTCGATGTATTGCGGGATAGTCTCCATCGGGCCCGGGCGGTACAGGGCCACCATCGCGTTTATATCGTGGATGGTGCTGGGCTTGAGCTCCTTTAAAAACCGGGTCATGCCCGAGCCGTTGAGCTGGAAGAGGCCCTCCGTCTCGCCGCGCGCCAGCATCTCAAAGGTGCGCGCGTCGTCCACAGGCACGTTCTCAATATCTATGGTGATGCCACGCGTCTTCTCGACCAGCTCGACCGAGTGGGCGAGTATGGCCAGGTTCTTGATGCCGAGGAAGTCAAACTTAAGCAGGCCCGCATTGTTCTCGTCTATCGAGTACATGTCGTACTGGGTGATGAGCTTGCCGCCTTTGGGGTCGAGCTGCAGAGGCGTGTAGTCTGTGAGCGGCGTGGGCGAGATAACCACGCCCGCGGCGTGCACGCCCACGTGGCGCGCGCAGCCCTCTATCTTTTTGCCGAGCTCGATAATCTCGCGCACCTGTGCATCGTTCTTATACATTTTGGCAAGTTCCGGGTTCTCGACCATGGCGCGCTCCAGTGTCATGGGGAAGCCCTGCGAGCCCATAGGTATTTCCTTGGCTATGGCGTCGCCCAGGCCGTAGGGCAAGCCCAGGGCACGCGCTACGTCGCGCACCACGCCGCGCGCCAGCATGGTGCCAAACGTGCCAATCTGCGCCACCTTGTCGGCGCCGTACTTGCGGCGGGCATACTCGATAACCTCGTCGCGCCGGTTGTCGGCGTAATCCATGTCGATGTCGGGCGCCGAGGGGCGCTCCGGGTTTAAAAAGCGCTCAAACGGGAGCTTGTACAGGAGGGGGTTTACGTTGGTAATGCCCAGCACGTACGTAGTGAGCGAGCCTGCGACCGATCCGCGGATGGTGGTGAGTATCTTGTTTGCCCGGGCATATGCAAGCAGGTCGGCGACCACCAGGAAGTAGGATGAGTACCCTTTTTTGGTAATGATCTCGTACTCGTACTCGATGCGCTTGCGTATCTCGTCGGTCTCTTGGATAAAGCGGCGCTTGATGCCCTCCTCGACAAGCCGGCGCAATTCCGTGTCGTACGTGGCGCCCGCCGGTATCTCGATGTCGGGGAAGTGCCATGTGCCCAGCCCCAGGTCGAGATTGCACTGCGCCGCAATGTCTTTAGTTTTTTGCAAAGCGTCCGCTCCAAACTTCTCCTCCATCTCGGCCTGGGTGGGGAAGGCAAAGTTGTCCTCCTCGTCGTCAATGTTGCCGGAGTCTATCGGCCCGCGGTTTTCTATCGCGCGCAGGGTCTCCCACGCGCGGCGGTCCTCGCCCGCCAGATAGTACACCTCGCGTAGGGCGACGTCTGTTTCTTTAGGGTCTAAGGTAATCAGCCCCTCGCCGTGCTCCTTAAGCATTTCCGAGGTCACCGTGGGGTTGCCCGGCGAGTTAAGGTGCGACTTGGTGACAATCTGGAGCAGGTTGAGGTAGCCGGTGCGGTCTTTGGCATACAAAAGGATATGCTTGCCGCCCTCCATGACGCTCTCCAGCCCGATGATGGGCTTTATGCCTGCATCCTTGCATGCTTTGTAAAATTCTATAGCGCCGTAGAGGTTGCCAAGGTCCGTTAAGGCAAGAGCCTCGACTCCCTCGTCCTTTGCCTTTTTAACCAAGTCGCCGATTTTGGGCAGGGCGCGCAGGAGCGAGTAGTGCGAGTGCACGTGCAGTGGTACAAACGAGGCCGCCATACAGTGAGTATACGCGCGTGAGGCCCCCTTGATCCACTCCTGATACAATGGCCCTCATGCAATGGCTGGTTGGCGTTGATGAAGCGGGGCGCGGGCCCCTGGCGGGGCCTGTGGCCGTGGGTGTTGTGGGCGTGCCGCGCCGGTTTGATATTAAACGCGCATTCCCCGGTGTTGATGACTCTAAAAAGCTCAGCGAGGCAATGCGCGAGGAAATTTACACAGAGGCGCTGGCCAGGGCCCGGGCCGGCGACATTAAGCTGTGTGCAAGGCTTGCAGGTGCTCTATATATAGACACGCACGGGATTGTGCGGGCAGTGCGGCGGGGTGTGTACAGCGGGGTGCGGAGCGTGGCCGAGCCACAGAATAGTTTTGTAAAACTCGACGGCCTTCTGATCGCTCCGCCGGAGTACCGGCAGGAAACAATAATAAAGGGCGATGCGTTGGAGCCTATAATCTCGCTTGCCTCTGTGGTGGCCAAGGTGCGGCGCGACCGGCTGATGAAAAAATTGGCGGCAGAGTACCCGCAGTACGGGTTTGATGTGCATAAGGGCTACGGCACGCGCAGGCACCTTGAAGCGATAGGGGAGTTTGGCCTGTGCGAGCTCCATCGGCGCTCGTTTTGCGGGGTACGCCCCGTGAACTCCTAGTTTTTACGGGGTGTACAACTCATTTGACTCTGTGACAAGCCGGGAGTAGGGTTATATACCAGTTGGTACGCGTGCGTAACAAGCCAGGTGTGGCCTGGTGCAACTGTCGGGAATGACGAGGGGCAACGTGATAATAACAAAAGGTCTTATCAAAAAGGAAACGCTCTGTGTGCGGGCAAAATGCCCGAACAATCTCATGATCGATGGGGACCAGGTATGCTGCCTGGCGCTTCGTCCAAAAGAAGAAGTCGAAAAAGTAGTTCCCTCCACCAGTGCTGTCCCTTGGGGATATGCGCCGTTTGGAGACCGCTGCAAGCTCAACTCCGATCTTGCCGCCTAGACGACCCGAGCCCCCGCCTGTCATGCACAGGGCGGGGGTTTGTCTTTTTTGCCCCCAGATGCTATATATAGAGCCATGGTAGTCAGAATGAGACACACGAGGGCGCACACGGCTAACCGCCGTAGCCACCATGCCCTCAAGGCCCAAAAGCTCGCCGTATGCGAGTGCGGCTCCCCCCGTGTGTCTCATCGCGCATGTCCGTCGTGCGGGCGCTACCGCGGCCGTGTGGTTGTAGACATTGCAGCCAAGGCAGCCGCCAAGTCTGCACGCAAGGCCAAGAAAGAGACCACCCAGAAATAGGGGGTACAATAGTTAGGATAAGGGGTAGGAGTGAGTGGTTCTACAGGATCACCATTGACTCGTAACCCTTACGTTGTCGCGTTCACCGGATTGCTCTTAACATAATGGCCAACAGGCACCTCTCACGCTCAGTCGTTCTGCAGACACTCTTTGAGTGGGACTTCCGGACATTGTCGCCGGAGGCCTGCCTTGAGTCTCTGGAGCGCAACATGGCGGAGTTTACTCCCCAGGGCGCGGACGCGCCGTTTATGAAAGAGCTGCTACGGGGCACGCTCTCGCGCACAAAAGACCTCGACCTCATTATTGGCAAGGCCGCCCCGGAGTGGCCTATAGAGCGCATCGCGCCCGTAGACCGCAACGTGCTGCGCCTGGGGCTCTACGAGCTTTTGTTTGCCGACCGCGAGAAGGTCCCGGCCAAGGTGGCCATAAACGAGGCGATAGAGCTGGCCAAGCACTTTGGCGGCGAGCATAGCGGCCGCTTTGTTAACGGCGTGTTGGGTGCGGTATATAAGGAGCTGGGCGAGCCCGGCAAGGACGAGACCTCCAAGAAAAAGAAAGAGGTGCCGTGGGAGGACATGCCGCAGGAGCGCCTGGTGGGCGCCGTGGTCTACGCCCGCAGCGGCAACGAGCTCTACCTGGCGCTTGTGCATGACATCTTTGGCCACTGGACGCTCTCCAAGGGCAAGCTGACCCCGGAGGAGACCCCCGAGGCAGGCGTTGTCAGAAAGATCAAGGAGGAGATTGGACTCAATATAGAGCCTGAGGTACGCTTGGGCGAGAACGAGTACGTCGCCTCGGACCCGGCCGCGGGCAAGAAGCGCAAACATGTCATCTACTTTTTGGCCAAGTCGCCGTTTGCGGAGGTAGAGCTCGCAAAGAAGGGAGGGCTGGACGACGCGCGCTGGTTTAAGCTCAAAGACGCATTGGAGCTCAACTTTTATGAGGACATGCTCCCGATAGTGACGAAAGCGGTTAGCGTAATAACCGCAAATCCCAAATTACAAAAAACAAACTCCAAATAAACTTCAAATTTTAAAATTTGTTTGAAATCTGGAACTTGGAATTTGATATTTACTACGCAAATGGCTGCTGATTTTAAAACATTTGAGGAGTCGCTGGGGATCCAGTTTAACGAGCTCGACCTGCTTAGGCAGGCTTTTACGCATCGCTCCTACCTCAACGAGCACCGCGGCGAGGTTAAGGGTCACAACGAGAGGCTGGAGTTTTTGGGCGATGCCGTGCTGGAGCTTATTGCCACGCACTTTTTGTATGAGAAGTTTCCGGGGCAGACGGAGGGCGACTTGACCGCCTACCGCGCCGCGCTCGTGAACGCCGTGACCTGCGCCGAGGTGGCACAGGAGCTGGGGATGAACGACTACCTGCTGCTTAGCCGCGGCGAGGCCAAGGACACCGGCCGCGCGCGCGGCATACTTATGGCCAACGCGTTTGAGGCGCTGGTGGGTGCCATATATCTGGACCAGGGGTACGATGCCGCAAAAACTTTTATAGACAAATACCTCTTCCCAAAAATTGACAACATAATCCAGAAAAAGCTCTGGCTCGACGCCAAGTCGTCCCTGCAGGAAAAAATACAGGATGTGGACGGCGTAACGCCCAACTATGCGGTCTTAAAAGAGTGGGGTCCGGATCACGACAAGCACTTTGTGGTGGGCGTACACGTTAAGGACAAGCTCCTGGCGCAGGGCGAGGGCAAGAGCAAGCAGGAGGCCGAGCAGGACGCCGCGCGTGCGGCACTTGTCGCAAGAGGCTGGTAGTGGTTAAGTACGTGCAGTCCAGTTAAACCAAGGGAGGCTTGCATGGCGGGCGCAATACCAATTATGTGTGCGGCAGCATTGTCGGTGCTGTATGCCGGCGAGGTTACCAGTACCGACCAGCTGCAAACGGGCTATGCGTTTACGTTTCCGAACGAGCTGCCCAACGACAAATTTACGCTCAAGCCCACGCACGAGATGTGGCAGACGAGCGTCAAACTGCAGCAGGTGGGTCAGGAGAGAGCCCCGAGCGGGATGATGTTTTTTACAGAAGTCGGTCCTGCGCGATGGAAGCACGGCCAGCGCATTACGGTCGTGATACATGCCTGTAATGACGAAGAAATGCTCAGTACGCTCCAGACATGGAACGCGCTTGCGCCGGGCTATAGGTCCGCGCGCACAACGCAATAGTCGGTAGGCCGCCCCAACGGGCGGCCTATTCTTTTGCTACAATAGCCACAATGCGGCTCAAGTCTATTGAACTCGCCGGATTTAAGTCTTTTGCAAAAAAGACGCCTCTTACCTTTGAGGCATCCATTACCGCCATTGTCGGCCCCAACGGCTCGGGCAAGTCTAACGTGGCCGAGGCGTTCCGGTTTGCCTTGGGCGAGCAGTCTATGAAGAGCATGCGCGGCAAGCGCGGCGAGGACCTTATCTGGAATGGATCGGCCCAGGTGCCGCGCGGCGGCAGGGCCTCGGTCAAGCTTGTTTTTGACAACTCAGACCGCACGCTTAACCTCGACTTTGACGAGGTGTCCGTGGAGCGCGTGGTGCATCGCGACGGCGGCAACGACTACCTGCTTAACGGCAGCCAGGTGCGCCTGCGCGACGTGGCGGAGCTCTTAGCCTCAGCCAACATCGGCGCATCCGGCCACCATATAATCTCGCAGGGCGAGGCGGACCGTATTTTGTCGGCCGGCGTGCGCGAACGCCGCGAGATGATAGAGGACGCGCTGGGGCTGACCGCCTACCTGTACAAGCGCGAGGAGGCGCAGCGCAAGCTCGAGAAGACCGCCGAGAACATGCGCGAGGTCGAGGCATTGCGCCGCGAGCTGGCACCGCACCTCAAGTTTCTAAACTCCCAGGTTAAAAAGATAGAGGAGGCGCAGAGCCTGCGCGATACGCTTAAGGCCGGCTATCTGGAGTATCTTAAGCGCGAGAGCGTATACCTCCGGTTTGCCGAGGCGGAGATATCCGGCTCTCTGGAGGCGCCCGAGGCCGAGCATAAGGCGCTTAACACGCGCGTTGAGCATTTGCGCGCCGATCTCTCTAAACAGCATGGCGACGACAAAGAGACGCAGGAGCTGATGCGGCTTGAGCGCGAGGGGCGCGCTGCGGCGCAGAGGCGCCAAGAGATTAGCCGCGAGCTGGGGCGCCTGGAGGGCTCTATTGCCGCCCACGAGGCACTGGGGGCTGTAGAGGTATCCATTCCTGCCAGCGAGGCGCGGGCCTTTGGCGAGAGGGTGTTGGCCGAGCTGGAGCTGCCGTACCAGGACCCGGAGGCGTTTAAAAAGCGCGTGTCGGCACTGATCATACTCACAAGCGAGTTTTTGCGGCGATTGTCGCAGGATGCGGAAAAAAAGGGAGAGAGCGTCGCACAGCTCAAGGACAAAAAAACCTCACTCGAGGCGGAGCTCAAATCGCTTGATGTAGCCGAAGATCAGACGGCACAGGCAATAGCCACACTGCGCAAGTCTATCGAGAGCGAGAAGGACGCCAGCCGCGACGCGGAGCGCGAGCTCTTCCAGGCGATGGCCCGCCGCAGCGAGCTGGAGGTAGAGCTGGGCCGCCTGCGCAACCGCCAAGACATCGTCGTGCGCGAGAGGCAGGCCCTGGTGCGCGAGCTGGGCGAGGCCGCGGCGCTTGTGGGCCGCGATATTGCCGACTATGAGGCCTATGCGCTTGAGGACTCGGACGCCGACGCGGCGGGGGAGGAGCGCTCGCGCCAGGACGAGCGCCGCCGCAAGCTCGAGAGGCTCAAGATCAAGCTCGAGGAGTCGGGTCTTGGCAGCTCGACAGAGGTGTTAAAGGAGCACAAAGAGACAACCGAGCGCGATGAGTTTTTAAGCCGCGAGCTTGCTGACCTCGAGGCCAGCCGCACATCGCTCGAGCATTTGATAGAGGAGCTGACAAAGACGCTTGAGGTGCGCTTTGGCGAGGGTATTGAGAAGATTAACAAGGAATTTGATGCATTCTTTAAGCTGATGTTTGGCGGCGGCGCGGCCTCGCTCCAGATTGTTAAGGAAAAGAAATTGCGGCGCGGCGCCGGGTCGAGGTCCGACCTTGATGAGCCCGAGCTAAGGTCGGATCTTGATCCGGAGGAGGACGCCGAGGTAGAGCAGGGGATAGACCTCACTGTCTCCTTGCCGCACAAGCGGCTTAAGGGGATACAGATGCTCTCGGGCGGCGAGCGCGCGCTGACATCCATCGCGCTTATATTTGCGATGAGCCAGGTTAACCCGCCGCCGTTTTTGATATTGGACGAAACCGAGGCGGCGCTGGACGAGGCCAACAGCAAGCGCTACGGCGACATGATAGAGACGCTGGCAAAGCATAGCCAGCTTATCGTTATTACCCACAACCGCGAGACCATGAGCCGCGCCGGTATTTTGTACGGCATAACGATGGGTAGCGACGGCGGCTCCCGCCTCCTGTCAGTCAAATTTGACGAAGCGGTAGCGGTAGCCAAGTAAAAAAACAGTGGTATAGTCTGGTTTGAGCAGAACCTAAGAGGAGGGTAATTTGAAAGATAGTCAGCAGATTATTGAGAACCCTGAACAATACGGGGCTTTCATCCGCTACATCGCACGCGAAACCGGCAGGACAGTCGAAGAGGTCCTGAGCTGGCAACAGCCGTCCTCGCAAGGGAGGGAAAGAACCCCGCAGGCTCGAAAATCGGGAGGAGAGAATGGATAAAGCTATCGGTAAGGCACAGTGTCAGGCAGTGGTATCGTTCAGCAAGCGTCAGCGCACCTATGCGGCCGGAGTGGTCCGCATCGGAGATAACAACAAAATCGTCGTGGTGCAAGTATCAAACGGCGAGATTGTCCGGGTGCGTGCTCCGCGCAGGCGTCTGGACGAGCTCGACCGCAACCCTGCGTTCTCGTGCTGGCCGCTGGCCAGTCTGGGGGAGGCGAAGCGGGTTATCAAAGGCGTACTACCCACACGCTACCAAAGCTCGCTTTGCACCACCTCGGTCGAGGATTTTATGGGAAAGGGCTGAGCAGCTCAACAGTAACCCCCGGCCAAAAGCCGGGGGTAGTTTGTTACTTCTTATTCTGCCTACATCAATACTATGCTACAGCACAGTATCAGTGTATGGGGCGGATGGCGGCTTATTGTCTAACGAGCTCGAAGTCGAGTGTGCGTGCTGCGAGGTCGGCGGCGATGAGCTTTACACGCACGGCGTCGCCGAGCGTGTATTTTTGTTTATTGCGCTCGCCTACGAGCGCGTACTCCTTCTGTGAGTAGTTATAAAAGTCGTCGCCAATTGAGCGCACGCGCACAAGGCCCTCGGCCGCAGACTCCTTCTCCTCCACATACAGGCCCCAGTCCGTGACGCCCGATATAACGCCGTCAAACGTCTCGCCGATGCGACCCATGAGGAACTCCACCTGCTTGTAGCGTATAGACTCGCGCTCGGCATCAACCGCCTTGGCCTCCTGCTCGTTGGCCATCAGGCACATGCGCTCCAGGCTCTCGTACTCCTCGCTGCTAATGGGCTCGCCGCCCAGGTGGCTGGCCAGTATGCGGTGCACCAGCATGTCCGGGTAGCGGCGTATAGGGGAGGTAAAGTGCGTGTAGTACTCAAACGCCAGGCCAAAGTGCCCGATGTTCTTGGTGGTGTAGATGGCCCTGGCCATGCTGCGCAGTGTGGCGGTGCGTATCAAATGCTCCTCGGGCTTGCCCTTTATCTGGTCAAGCAGATGCTGCATGTCCTTGGCGTTTATCTTGTGCTTGGCGCGGCCAAACTCGTAGCCCATGGCGCGTACAAACGTCTGGAGCTCGGCGATGCGGTCTTGCTTGGGCTCGTCGTGGATGCGGTACAAAAAGGCAAACCTGCTCTCTGGCACGGCCTGTGCAAGCTTGGATACGTGCTTGGCGACCTCGCGGTTGGCCAAGAGCATAAACTCCTCTATAAGCCAGTTGGTGTCTATGCGGACCTTGCGCACGACGCGCAGGGGTACGCCGGTTTTTTCATCAAGTTCAAACTTAACCTCGTTGTCGCCAAAGTCTATAGCGCCCTCGGCCTGGCGGCGGGTGCGCATAATTTTAGCCAGGGCAAACAGTTGGTTAAGCTCCAGCAGGTACGGCCCGCTCTGCTTGTCCAAGACCTCCTGAGCCTCTTCATACGTAAAGCGCTTTTTGGAGTTGATTACCGACTTGGTAAATGTCTTGCTTAGTACCCGTGCTTCTTTGTCCAAGATAAAGATCGCGCTAAAGGCCAGGCGGTCCTCGTCGGCCTTGAGCGAGGCGACCCCGCCGGATATCTGGTGGGGGAGCATGGGGATGGTCGCGTCTACCAGGTATACCGAGGTGCCGCGTTGGCGCGCCTCTTTATCTACAGCGGTGCCCGGTGCGCAGTAGTAGCTTGCGTCGGCAATATGCACGCCCACCTCGTACGTGCCGTCCGGCAGCTCGCGTATAGAGAGTGCGTCGTCAAAGTCCTTGGCGTCTTTAGGGTCTATGGTCATCACCACCAAGTCTCGGAAATCGGCGCGCTTGGGGAGCTCGGCCGCAATAATTTCCTTGTGACGCTTCTCGTAGCTGTCGGCCTCGGCCTCTGCCTCTTGGGGAAAGTCGGTGCGGAATCCTTTTTCCATCACAATGGCGTTCATCTCGGTGCGGTGCTCGCCCGCCTTGCCTATGACCTCTATCACCTCGCCTATAGGATCCTTGGTGCCATCAAACTCTACGAGTTTGATGATGACCTTAGAGCCCTCCTCGGCAGGTGCAGTCAGCTTAAACGGGCGGTAGAGCTTTTGGTCGGCGGCAACAGCTACGCCTCCCTTAATGGTGGCGACAAACTCCGTTTTGGCGCGCGATATGATACGCACTACTTTGCCGGACATGCGGGCGGCCTTGGGGGCCTGGCCGCGGAAGGTGCGGGGAGTAACAAGCCCGCGCAGCTCTGCCTCGACCTCGTCGCCGTTAAGCGCACCCGCCAGGTCGCGCACGTCAAACTCTATGTCCTCCTTCTCCTTAGGGGCGCCCTTAACCTGGACTGCGCCCTCGGCCAGCGGCCACGGCAAGTAGCCCACTCCTTTGCGAGTGACCTGGATGATGCCGGTTATTCTTTTTTTAGGAACCTGCGGGGTGTCCCCGTGGCCATTACTACTGCGAGGCATTAATGGAGGTATCTTAGCGCATTTGTTGACCAAACGCCAGGGGCCTGCTAAAGTACCCGTACACCCCGCAAGGGGGTCTTTTTCGGAAGAAAAAGACGATACAACAAGATTTAAAACAATGGCACTCGTAATCCGACTCACACGCGTAGGCAAGAAAAAGGACGCCTCTT
>CAYRYM010000006.1:0-17443 GCA_964428705.1 uncultured Candidatus Saccharibacteria bacterium
TTTTCTGTACCTCTATGTGTGATAGATTAATGGCACTTACTAACCGAACTTATTTATATATGAACCTCTGGCACGATGTACCCTTGGGCGATGATGCGCCGAACGAGATCAACGTCATTATCGAGATCCCCAAGGGCTCCAACAACAAGTACGAGATAGACAAGGAGACCGGGCTCATCAAGCTGGACCGCGCCAACTACTCTGCCGCGGCGTTCCCCTACGACTACGGCTTTGCCCCGCAGACGCTATGGGAGGACAACGACGCCCTGGACGTGATACTGCTGTCGACCTACCCGCTGTTCCCCGGCTGCTTGGTTAAGGCGCGCCCCGTGGCTGTTATGGACATGGTAGACACCGGCGAGTCCGACTACAAAATAATCGCCGTGCCCGTAGACGACAAGCGCTGGGACGATGTGCAGGACCTGCCCGACGTTAACAAGCACTCGCTCAAGGAGTTCCAGCATTTTATGGAGACCTACAAGGCGCTTAAGGGCAAGCCGGCCCCTGTCGAAATCAAGGGGATCTACGACAAGGCTGCCGCTATAGAGGCTATTGTGAAGTCCACACAACTGTACAAGGACAAGTTTGCCAAATAAGGCCTGCTGTTAAGCGCTTTTAAGCGCGGCCGTAATCTTCTCCCCACTTGCCCGTCTCAATAGACGGGCATTTCACGTATACTTTAGGTACAGGCTACTCACTAACCTCATTTCTTATCCTTATGAAAAAACTCACCCTATTTATCCTCACCGCAGTGGTACTGGCACCCGCAGTTGCCTCGGCACAGCAGGGCCAGAGCAACACCCTGCGCGCGCAAGTACAGGCCGACGTGCGCGCCTCGACAACACCGGCCGGGCTGCCTAAGCTTGGCCCCGCTATTAAAAACATCGCATCTACCACCCGCGCCGGTGTGCAGGGCGGCGCATCCTCCACAATAGAGATGGTACGCGCACGCGTCGAGGCTATTAAGGGCCTTATAGAGAAAAAGCGCGGCGACATGAAGGCTCGCGCAGAGGAGGCCCGCACCAAGGCCCTTGAGCGCTTTGGCGCAAACGTAGAGAAGCATGTCGGCAATATCTCCAACCGCCTTGCCTCTACCTCGGCGCATCTCGACCAGATTGCCGACCGAGTAGACTCGCGCATAGACACTCTGGAGGACGAGGGCTATGACATGAGCGGCTCTATAGCGTTCTTGGCGACAGCGCGCACCGACCTCTCGGTGGCCAACGACAAAATACTCGCGGTCAATGTCGCCCTAGAGGCCGCCATGAGCACCACAAGCCCCAGGGCGCACATACCCGCCGTGCGCGCCGCGGTTAAGGCCGCCGAGGATGCCCTTAAGCTCGTTAAGGACGACCTGATGAAGACCGTTCGCTCTATCAGGGCAGAGGCGGCCGCTACCACCACCGTGTCTCAATAATTATCAGTAACTTTACTACTATGGACCAGACACAACAGAGCGCAGACCAGCAGAACCCCTTCCCCGCACAGCCGGCTCCTCGCTCCGGCAACATCGGCCCCTTGGCTGCAGCGGTCATCATTGTGCTGCTCTTGGCGGCCGGCGGGTTCTACTTTCTCTACAGCGAGCAGCAGAAGCAGGAGGCCATGGACGCCGCGCAGGCGCTCCAGGCTACGCAGGCGCAGACTAACGAGACCGCAGCCGCGCCCGACACCTCGACCGAGTCTATCGAGTCTGACCTCAACGCGACGCAGACGTCCGGCGCCGACGCCGACGTCTCGAGCCTCAACGACGCTCTCTAGCGCGCAAACTCCAAGTTCCAAAACTCAAATCTCAAAGTTTAATGCTTTGGGATTTGTTTGTTTTTTTGGTGCTTGCTATTTGCTATTTGTGAATGCTAGTATCGCTAAATGCAATTCAAAGAAATAGCCCAGACATTCACCCTCAAAACCCTGCCCGACTCCGAGGTGGAGCTTGTGGGCGACGTGCCCTTTGCCTCTGTCGAGCCGTACAAGGCTAAGGCCCTGGCGCACATGGCCGAGCATATAAATCTGCCCGGCTTCCGCCCCGGCCACGTCCCGGCGGAGATGGTTGAAAAGCAGGTCGGCGAGGTTGCCGTTTTAGAGGAGGCTGTCGAGCTGTTTATGAAGGACTTTTATATCGAGCTTATACAAGAGCATAGCGTTGACCCGGTGGGCCGCCCCAATATCGCAATAACCAAGCTCGCTCCCCAGAACCCGGTGGGCCTAACTGTACGCGTGTCTGTCTACCCTAGCGTAGAGGCTCCCAAGGAGTGGAAAAAGCTCCACGAGCAGGTAGCTCTTGAAGCGGCAGAGCCCGCAACGGTGGAGGAGGTTGAGAAGACCATCACAGATTTGCAAAAGAGCCGCGCCACTAAAGCCGAGGACGGTACCGAGGTACTGCCCGAGGTTACCGACGAGTTTGCCAAAAGCCTGGGCATGTTTGACTCGCTGGTGGCCCTGCGCGAGCAGATAACCAAGGGCATTACAGAGGAGAAGGCGCGCCAGGCGCGCGACAAGCGCCGCGGCAAGCTTATAGAGGCCCTGCTAGAGAAGTCCGCCATAGAGGTGCCGAGCATATTTATTGAGAGCGAGCTGCAGAAGATATTGGCACAGATGCGCGAGGACATAGAGCGCATGGGCATGCAGATGGACGACTACCTTAAGCGCGTCGGCAAGACCGAGGATGACATGAAGGCCGAGTTTAGGGACCAGGCCCGCAAGCGCGCCAAACTCCAGCTGCTGCTCAACAAAATAGCCGAGGACGAGAAGGTCGTGGCCGACGAGGCGGCCGTAGAGGCTGAGATTAAGCACGCCATGGAGCACTTCCCCGACGCCAAGCCCGACTTGGTGCGCATCCACATAGAGACCGTCCTGCGCAACGAGAAGGTATTGAAAATTTTAGAGGGCGAAGTAAATCCTAAAAACGAGCCCGCCGCCCACGACCACGCTCACTAATTTACAAAGAAAAAAGGGTCAGCCGAAGCCGACCCCTTTAAGTCCCGAAGGACTTTCGAACACTCAAGAAGCGTGTGGCCGCGCCTCTTTTGCGTGTATCAGCACGCAAATTCCGGCAGCGACTGCAAACAACAGCCAGAAGCCGGCCTTCGTAAAATCACCTGCACTGGTGAAGCTCATGGCAACCGCCATGAGGAGAGCAACCAATGCGAGAATAACCGTAAAGAATGTCGGAGCGGACATAGTAGCCTCCTGAGTTGCCGTATGCGGAATGCATAACGGCGGGAAGAACACACGGCCTCTATAACGGAGAGGTAGACCGTGCCCTGCCGTTTTATTATCACGCTTGAAAATGGGTGCGTCAACAGGTATGCTGGGGACATGCAAAACGATAAACACTCCGACATCCGCGCACAGCTGGTGCCCATGGTTATAGAAAAGTCGCCCAACGGCGAGCGCGCTTTCGATATATTCTCCCGCTTACTCAAGGAGCGCATCATATTCCTCACAGGCCCTATAGAGGACCACACCGCCAACCTCATCATTGCCCAGCTCCTATTCCTCGAGTCTGAGGACCCTAAAAAGGACATCCACCTCTACATCAACTCGCCGGGCGGCTCTGTCTCGGCCGGCCTCGCCATCCTCGACACGATGAACCACGTTAAGCCCGATGTGGCCACCGTGTGCGTAGGGCTTGCGGCATCTGCCGCCGCGGTTATCTTGGCCGTCGGCGCCAAGGGCAAGCGCTTTGCTCTGCCCAACGCCGAGGTCATGATCCACCAGCCGTGGGGCGGCGCCCAGGGCCAGGCAACCGACATTGAGATTACCGCCAAGCACATTATTGCCACCCGCGAGAGGCTTAACAAGATATTGTCTAAGGCCACCGGCCAGCCGCTGGAGAAGATAGAGAAGGACGTAGATCGCGACTACTTTATGATGGCCGAGGATGCCAAGAAGTACGGCCTGGTAGACGCAATATTTACCCAAAAGGGCCTCGCCAACCCCACCGGCAAAAAGTAAAAACCCAGCAAAAGAGGGTTGAGAGGGGGCTTCGCAGGCCTGACTGAGGCCGAGACTGAGCAAATTTTTAGCAAAAAATTATGAGTACCCCTCGAGGCCCTGCTTTTGCAGGGTTTTTACGGCAATTGCGGGATGTGGCGTACATGCTATTCTGAGGCTGTGCATTTCACTACAAAACTCATGATTCCTTTCTATGTCATTAAAACTACTGTTTACCCTCTTGGCCGTAGCGGCCTTGGGAGGAGCAGTGCTGGGCTACGTCCTGCGCTGGCTCTTGGTGCTCGCTCGTAAAGGCTCGATAGAGATAGAGGTTAAGCAGATTGTGCTCGACGCGCAGGTGCAGGCGCAAAAGATTACCGAGGAGGCCGATACCAAGGCCAAAGAGGTCGTGGCCCTGGCCGAGGCCTCTGTAGCCGAGAAGACCACGCAAGTAGCCCGCGCCGAGGAGCGCGTCTTTAAGCGTGAGGAGGCTCTGGATAAAAAGCAGGGCGAGCTCGACTCCGAGGTCCAGGCCGTTAAGGGCAAGATTGAGGAGGTGCGCGCAATTAAGGAGCGCGCCGACGCACTCTTAAGCGAGCGCGCCGACGAGCTTGCCAAGGTGGCGGGGCTCACCAAGGACGAGGCCCGCGCGCAGTTGATGCAAGAGATAGAGCGCGAGGCCGACGAGGACTTTATGATGCGCGCCGCCAAGCTGGAGCGCGACGGCCACGAGCGGCTTGAGCGCAAGGCCCGCGAGATTCTGACCACCGCCATACACCGCCTGGGCAACTCTGTGGCCTCCGACACCATGGCCACCGCTATCACCATCCCCAACGACGAGCTTAAGGGCAAGATTATCGGCAAAGAGGGCCGCAACATTAAGGCGTTTGAGCGCGCTACGGGTGTCGAGGTAATAATTGATGACACGCCGGGCTCTATTGTGCTTTCGTCTTACGACCCACTACGCCGCGCCATTGCACGTATGGCACTGGAGAACCTTATAGTTGACGGCCGCATCCAGCCCGCCAAGATTGAGGAGATAGTGGAGAAGGCTAAGAACGATGCCAACAAAATAATTAAAGAGAAGGCCGAGGCCGCCGCGTTTGAGACAGGCGTGCTTAACCTCGACCCAAAGCTGCTCATGATTTTGGGCCGCTTGCACTTCCGCACCTCATACGGGCAGTCTGTGCTACAGCATAGTGTAGAGATGGCGCACATTGCCGGCATGTTGGCCGAGGAGCTGGGTGCCAACCCGCAGGTGGCGCGCGCAGGTGCGCTCTTGCACGACATCGGCAAGGCACTGGACCACGAGGTACAGGGCACGCACGTGGAGATTGGCCGCCGCATACTCCAGAAGTTTGGCGTACAAGAGGAGGTTGTTAAAGCTATGCAGGCCCACCACGAAGAGTACCCGTACGAAACTCTTGAGAGCTACATTGTGCAGGTGGCCGACGCAATATCGGGTGGCAGGCCGGGTGCGCGCCGCGACTCTGTAGAGCAGTACATCAAGCGCTTGGCCGACATCGAGGGCATTGCCAACTCGTTTGAGGGCGTCGAGAAGTCGTATGCCATTAGCGCCGGGCGCGAGGTACGCGTGTTTGTTAAGCCCGACGAGATGACAGACTTCCAGGCGCGCGAGCTGGCCCGCAACGTGGCCTTGCGCATAGAGAACGAGCTTAAATACCCCGGCGAGATAAAAGTAAACGTGATTAGAGAGCTGCGCGCCATTGAGTTCGCCCGTTAGGCAGCAACGATTAACTTTTTACAACCCGCACTGCCGCACAAGCACGTGCGGGTTGTTTCGTTGCCTTTGTTTTCTAGATAATCAGCCAGTATCTCCTCGCCCGCTTCGATATCGCGCAATGCCACATCCCTCCCCTCTCCGGCCGGAGTAATGTTAGGAGTGCACGAATGGTTTATAAACTTTGCGGGAGAGTGCATAAGCACCAGCTTCCCTCCTAAGTTTGCAACGTAGGGCTTTTGCTCTTTTGGCAGAGCATCAAACTCCTCTAGCGACAAAGCGCGCGAGGCGTCCCACACAATAACCGTCTCCCCTTTCTTAAACGCCTTTGCAGCAAAGGCTCCCATACCGTGTATGGGAGACTGTTTTATTTCTATAAAGTTATTCATATCTCAATGAAAATCCGAACTTGTTTCAGATTTTCAACAGAGGGCGGGAATTTCTTCCCGCCAGGTTGATAGTTTGGGATATCGGCCCTAGTCGAAGTCTCTTTCTTGTTCCATTTCTTCCCTAATTTCCCTACGCAGCTCCTCTTTTAGGTTCTCCCTCTCTTCGCTCTCCCTTGAGAGGTCCCAGCAACTAACAACGTTTGTAAGAGAAACTACTTGAATAAAAATATCCACGCTATACCCTTGACGATCTAAAATCTGATCCAACCAACCCCGCGCGTGCCATTCACAATCAGAGAATCCGGATATAACTTCTCTAGAGAGGACATGCTGTGTTTCACCGTACTTATAAGGTGAAAAATTGGTCTGGATGATAACGAACAGTGTCATGGTAGTCTCCTTTGTTGGCCCGTGGGCCGGTTGATGTTTTGAAGAACTTACTCTCGATAAGAACCCGAAGTATTCAGATTCTTAATAGAGAGGAGAAGCGCGTGCGCTTCTCCAGGTTTGGCTCTATTCCCTTCTCATGAGGCCTTGGACTTCGATGAAGAAGCCCTCAAGTTCGCGTCCCCTTACTTTTATTCCTTTCTCGACCTCGGCTCCCGCTTTTATGTCTTCTAACACTTCTTCAAAGGTGTCCCTTTCGGCTCCCAACCAATCATTCTGATATAGTGGGATCCCCGACGGATGAGTCCAGTCAGTAACTTTCTTAACTGCTCGGAATTTCATGGTCTGCTCCTGTGTTGGCCTGTGGGCCGGTTGAATGAATCTATCTGGCAACATTATCTACTGTTTGGCAAGTTTAGTCAAAACAAAGGGTCATATATAGCTCAAATACCCTTATTTATAGGCTTATAATAATAGTAGTCAGAATACTTGACTATATGTAGCCAAAAGAGCTATACTTGGGCTTATGGAGCAACCGGAGGATTTGCTAAACAACCTCGAGCAGATAGGCCTGAGCGACAAGCAGGCCCGGGTATATTTGGCACTTTTGACCCTCGAGAGCAGCACCGCCTACGAGGTGGCCCAGCACTGCGAGGTCAAAAAGCCCACCGTATATGTGATTTTGGAGGAGTTGAGGCAAAAAGGCCTTGTTTTAAAGATCCCCCATGCCAAAAAGGCCCTGTATGCCGCCCGCGAGCTTGGCGAGTACCTGGCCGAGCAAAGGGGCAAGCTCAACGCCGTGCAGTCTATGCTGCCGCGGCTTATGGCCTTAGGCTCGGCCGACAAGCCAAAAGTGTACTTTTATAGCGGGATGCGCGGGTTTACCGAGGCGATGAACTATAAGCTCGACTCTATGGTGGGCCGCACCTACTACTCCTACTACGGCAACTCCGAGGGCTCGGACCTGCGGGTGGTCAACCTCTTTAAGCGCTGGACCCCGGACGCTGTGGCCAACAACATCTCCTTTAAAATAATTATGCCCGAGGCGCAGGTGCTAACCCCCCAGTACCCGGAGCTGCAGGGGTTTGCGCAGAGTAAGGATCATGTAGAGATAAAGTACCTAAAGGAGTACACTCAGCAAAACAACCTCTCTATAGAGATAGCTGAGACATTTGTGCGTATAGACGACTCGAGGGCCGTAACTGCGACTATTATTGACGACCCGGCGACCGCCCAGGCATTGCGCAGCGTCTTTGACATTGTTTGGCACAAGGGAAAGTAGGTTTTGTCTATCCCCTATGGCTCTGTTGCGCTGTTTTTTGAGGGCGGTATACTAGCGGCGCAGGGCAATATCCCAATTACTAGCCTTACTTAGCCATATTTTTAGTATGAATAAGCAAGATATCGCAGAAAAGGTGCACGGCGTACTTGGCTCCACCAAGGCCGATGCCGAGCGCGCAGTGGAAACCATGATAGATGCTATCGTGGGCGAGCTAAAGCGCGGCGGCGAGGTCTCGGTAGCCGGCCTGGGCATCTTTAAGACAAAGATGCGTGCGGCGCGCCAGGCGCGCAACCCGCGCACCGGCGCCACTGTGCAGGTCCCGGCCATGCGTGTGCCCAAGTTCCAGCCTGCCAAGGCTCTCAAAGAAGCAGTGAAGTAGGTTCATCCTCTCGAAAGAAAAATCCCCGACTATTCGGGGATTTTTCTTTGCGGTAGTGCAGTAGTTCCGCAAAGCTTCCCTCCAAAAGTCCTTAGCCCCACGTTTTATAGTCGCCTTGCTCCTTAAAACGCGGCACGCCCCCACCTGGACTTTTCTCAGGAACTTTGACGGACTACTGCAGAGCGGGACAAAAGTCCTGTAAAAGGGGGTTGGCTCCCGTTCATCTCCCCCTTTTTCAGGAGCTTTTGATCCGCTCCCTATTACTTATTAACCTCGCTCAACGGCAGGCGGACCTCAAACGGGCCGACTGCGTAGGCCGCTACCTGGTAGGGTGGGATGAGGATGACGAGCGAGTCGCCGTCTAGGACAAAGTTCTTAAAGTTCTCCTCCTTGGCGGCAAGGCCCTCCGCAAAGATAGAGTCCGTGACATCCGCACCCTCGTCGCCCTGCGGCAGAGAGTCGGCAAGGCGGGCCTTAAGCTGAGCCGTGACATCCTGCGACACCAACAGCGACAGCTCCTCGAGCCAGTTCGGGTTATTTTTTAGCACATCACCGAGCGCGAGCCTGTTGCCGTCTTGGTCAAACACAAATGTTTTGTAGTACAGGTTGGGGTGCGCGCCCAGGGTGTCGGCGTACACCTGGTAGGCAAAGGACACAGTGGTAGACGAGGTAAGCGGCATATACTCCAGCGCAAGCGCGTACTTGCGCTCGGCTGTCAGGCCCTGTATCTCTGCATCCTGCGGTGTCAGCACATCGAGCCCGCTGTCGCTCTTAAAGGTTGCGATCTGCGCGGCCAGCTCCTGCTCGATAGTCGTACGGACCTTAACGTCGGCCGCATCTGCGAGCCCGGTGCGCGCCGGGTAGTCGGCGTCTATCCTGTAGTACTGGCTGTCGTCGCTGTAGTGGTAGGCACCGTCCGAGCCCAGCGTGCCGCCCAGTATTGCGCTCTTGTCCCCTGCCGTAGGCGCAGTTGCTGGAGACGTAGTTAGAGACGATATACCGGCAAAAATAAGCCCAAGCACAATAAGCCCCCCAAGCGAGTACAGTATTTGTTTAGTTGTCATGGGCGTAGTATACAATAGTGAGGTTTCAAGCAATAAACCTCACTCGCGGGATTAGTTTAGTGGTAGAACATCAGTTTTCCAAACTGAGAGTGCCGGTCCGATTCCGGCATCCCGCACAAAGCAAAAGGGCGGCCGTAGCCGCCCCTTGGTCACCGCATACACTCGACCCCTTCCTTTCTCAAGTATTTCTCGACACCCCAAGCCGTAGCGGGGACATCGGTAGTGTCCGCAACAATCTGCCTTCTTGGATGATCGGGCTCCACGACAGTGAACACTACTTCCCTTTCGTGACGCACGATCTTTACCCTCTTCTTGCCGTTGCCGGACCCGACAACAGTATTGCGCACACGCGTTACGCCTTTGCAGTCGGGCAAGATGCCCATCAGCTCGTCAGTCAAAGAACGCTTTGCCATCGCATGTCTCCTCTGTTGGTTGCGAGCAAAAAAACAAACCCTCCGGGTGGAGGGCTTGTCTGTGTCTATTTGTCGTCAACTAGATACAAGCAAGGCCTCCACCCTTTCTAAGGATGACGAGAAGGAGGCCATTGGACTGCTTGTTGAACATACTCCTATTGTACGAAGACTTTAAATTATTGCAAGCAAAAGAAAAACTGCCTTTCTCCACATCTATGTGCTTATTTTTTGGCTCTAAATATAGCTTTTGTTAAAAGTTCATTGTGGAGTTTGTTTCTCCCGAGTAGAATGGCACGAATGGATGGGCCAGAAACAGCACCAGTAGGGGAAGAAACAGTGCAGGCAAAGCCGCGCCGTGTTTTTGCCTTTATAGATAGGCCAAATATCGACAGGACGACTAAGGACCTTTTGGGCTTCAGAATAGACTGGGGGCGTCTATATGAGCACCTTAAGTCCGAGACTAGGAAATGGCGGTGCGAAAAGGTCTACATCTACGGAGGCGCAAAAGAAACCCAAGCATCGAAGATGGTGGCGAAGTTCACGAAACTTGGTTACGAGGCAAAAATCCGGCCATCCAAGCCCCAGAAAGACAAGGTACGGGTATATGACTGCTCCTGCGGAACGTGCAGTACACCCCACACATTAACCGTGACAACCCCGGGAGGCATCAAGTCGAACTGCGATGTGGCCCTGACAGTAGACGCCATGCTGCATATTGAGGAAGCGACTGACCTAATACTTTTTTCAGGAGACGGGGACTTCGAACCTCTTATCCTCCACGCAATAGAAAGGGGTGTGCACATGTGGCTTGTGTCTAACACAGGCAGAGATAAAAAAGGCGATAGGGTTTTTTCGTCTCGGCTCCAGATAATCTTGGACGAGGAGATAGCGAGTGGTCAAAAACGCGTCTCTTTCATTGATATCAGATCATGGGAAGCGAGCATAAAGAAGGCGGAAAAACCGGTAACTCCCCCTCTTATCTAATTACCCATTTGGGCAAGAAGAAAGCCGCCATCAAGCGTGGCGGCTTTCGAACTAACAGGCCAATAGTATAGCTGTTAGATGAAATTTGCAAGAATTTGTAACCTTGTACCACAAAAAGTGGCTCTGTTGGGCCATTTTTTGATACCCTAGGTGGGGATAGTGGTGTCGACACCGACACCAAAAAGCGAAAAGTACTCAAATAGCGTTTCATCCTGCCTCCTACCCCTCCTGCAATACTCTTTTTTATTATGAGCGCTAAATTAAGCCCTCCACCGAGCAAAAATGCCGGCGGGGAGTAGGCGCTCAGAGTTAGACTCGGCTATCGTTAGGTCGCCGTACTCCACTGTGCCACCGAATTTTTTAGAAATACCATCGAGGTTGTAGGCAAACGCCAACGGCGAGTAACCGGCGGCATAGCCGTTTACAAGCACAAACAGCGGCTGCTCTGACAAAAGTTGCTCGCACAAGGACATCAGCTCCAAAAAGTGCTCCTCAAACTTCCATAGCTCGTCGTGAGGACCATGGCCAAACGCCGGCGGGTCCATAATGATCGCGTCGTACTTTACCCCGCGCTTAAGCTCGCGCCGCAGGTACACCAGTACGTCCTCGACAATCCAGCGCACGGGCGCCTCTGCAAGGTCACTGAGCGCGGCGTTCTCTCGTGCCCAGGCTACAGCTGTCTTGCTGGCGTCTACATGTGTTACCTCGGCACCTGCCTTGGCAGCAGCCAAGGTGTAGCCGCCTGTGTAGCCAAAGAGGTTGAGTACCTTTACTCCCCCGCCCCGCTTGGTAATTGACTCCCCCACCCACTGCCAGCCGGGCATGTGCTCGGGGAATATGCCGGTGTGTTTAAAAGATGTTGGCTTCACTAACAATTTGAGGCCGCCGAACTCTATTTGCCACTCTTGTGGGATGTTGCCGGTCCACTTCCCTTCCCCGCTGTCGCGAATGTAGCGACCATTGGCTAAATCCCATTGGCTAGTGGCTAGCTTTTTAGGCCATAGGGCCTGCGGGTCCGGGCGCGCCAAGACGACCTCGCCAAAGCGCTCCAGCTTCTCCTCGCACCCTGAGTCTATGAGCTCATACCCCTCTTGCGCCTTGGTAGTTAAAGTTATTCTGTCCATATTGTGTTACGCTAACGGTACCACGGGGTATCGTATACCGGTAGTACGCTTGCTTTGGGAGCAAGATGACTCAGTTCGATTCTGAGTACCCCGACAAGACCATAAAGGACATGTGGTGTGTCTTTTATAAAAAGCCTTATAGGATAACGTTTTCTAGCATTTCCACACGAGCTTTGTGTGTCGTGAAGTCTAGGTAGACGCAGGCTACGTCTATCTGCCAGTCGGTCGCCTCGGCGACCTTATAGTCTAGGAGGTAGGTCTGTATAGCCCTATGGAGCCGCTTGAGCTTGGCCGGATGCACATTGTCCTCTGGGCGGTAGGTTACACGTGTACCCTCTCCCCTGCCCTTTTCCCTAGATGTGTCACGTGTAACGGTCTTAACCTCGACAAAATATAGTTTTTTCGCCTTCCGGGCCACGATATCTATCTCTCCCCAGGGTTTGAGATAGTTGCGATCCACCACCTTAAAACCCCTTTGCTCAAGATATGTGCAGGCTACGCCCTCGCCTGTATCCCCTATTGTGCGCTTTGCTGTCTTAGCCATATGCTGGGTGCCCTGCAATGTTCCACGTGAACCTTAAGAGCGATATGTTTCACGTGAAACTGAATATACCCCTATAAACCCCTTAAAGACCCATAGGAACCCTAAAAACCGTCTTTTATGTCCCCATGTCCCCAAGTTTATCCACAGATGTCCCCAAAAACCTTATCCTTTAAGGCTTTGATGTCCACACCTCTGGTGTCTTAGAAAAAACTGCTTTGCTATGCCCGTCTGCTTACGCTGTGCGGTTAGGGAGAATCGAACTCCCGTCTCGTCCTTGGCAAGGACGCATTCTACCACTAAACCATAACCGCTTTTGCTCAATTTCGGCTCAATCTGCTTCGAGAAAGACTATAGCATAGTTTTCCTGCTAAGATAAAGCCGTGCTGCGCTCGTAGCTCAATGGATAGAGTACTTGGCTTCGAACCAAGGGGTTGGGGGTTCGAGTCCCTCCGAGCGCACAACGAACAACAAGAATATACATGGAAATTAAACCAAGCCAAATACCACAAGAGGTTAAAAGTGTGGTCGAGACTCTAGAGAGGGCAGGGCACGAGGCCTACATAGTGGGAGGGTGCGTGCGCGACCTCTTGCTGGGGCGCAAACCCAAGGACTGGGACGTTACAACCAACGCCACACCGGAGGCTATCCAAGCATTGTTTGAGGAGACCTACTACACCAACGAGTTTGGTACCGTAGGCGTCGTAAACGCCTCTGTAAGCGACGATAGCTACAAAGTGATAGAGGTGACACCATACCGGCTTGAAGGCCGCTACAGCGACGCCAGGAGGCCTGACAGCGTAGTTTTTAGCCAGGACCTAGCCGACGATCTTAAAAGACGCGACTTTAGTATCAACGCGCTGGCCTATAGCCCGACAAAAGGGGAGCTTATTGACCTTTATGACGGCATTAAAGACATCGAGGCCGGCATATTGCGCGCAGTAGGAGAGCCCGTAGCCCGCTTTGAGGAAGATGCATTGCGTTTACTGCGCGCTATACGCATTGCCGCCGAACTTGGCTTTGCTATAGAGGCAAATACCTTAGCGGCTATAGGCGAGACAGCCAGCCAGCTCGAAAAGATATCCAAAGAGCGCGTCCAGGCGGAGTTTGTACGGATTATTAACTCTCCTGACCCTATGCGCGCACTTGTATTGGCTCAAAAGCTGGGGCTTTTGAGCTATATCGTGCCGGAGCTAGAGGAGGGGATAGGTATCGAGCAGAACCAGGCCCACAAATACGATGTATGGGAGCACAACCTACGCTCGCTCCAGCACGCCGCCGACAAGGGCTGGCCGTTTAGCATCCGTATTGCCGCCCTGTTCCACGACATTGGCAAGCCTAAGAGCCGCCGCCGCGACGAGGCACGCGGAGACTGGACGTTCCACGGGCACGACGTGGTCGGGGCCCGGATGACCAAAAAAGCCTTAGAAAGCCTTAAGTTTCCACGTGAAACAATAGACCTGACGACAAGCCTGGTGCGCTGGCACATGTTTTTTAGCGACCCGGAGAAGATCACGCTCTCGGCCGTGCGCCGGATAATCCGCAATGTAGGCCCCGAGCACATCGAGGAGCTCATTAACCTGCGTATTTGCGACCGCATAGGCACCGGCAGGCCCAAAGAGCAGCCCTTTAGACTGCGCAAGTACCAGGCCATGATAGACGAGGCGCTAAGAGACCCTATAAGCGTGGGGATGCTTAAGATTGACGGCAAGAGGCTTATGGAGATAACCGGCCAGGCCGCAGGCCCCAAGATTGGCTGGACCCTGCATGCGCTCCTAGAGGAGGTATTGGACGACCCTAAGCTAAACACTGAGGACTATTTAGAAAAAAGGGCAGGGGAGCTTATGCAATTGCCCGAGGCAGAGCTTAAGACACTGGGTATAGAGGGCAAGGAGAAGCAGGCGGAGGTAGAGCAGGCAGAGATAAAAGACATCCACAAAAAGCATTTTGTAGACTAACGTTGTCCTTTAACGATAGTTATCCCCATGCTTGTCCTTTACACTGTCTTTTATTAAGCCTACTATCAAAAGCGGATCGATAGCAACGTTAAGCAAATAGGTTAGCCCTCTCCCAGGACTCGCACTATTTAGCAAAACACCAGTTCTTTCTATAACTAGTTTGGCAAGACATTCTGCCCTGTATGTCTAAGCCCGACAACGCGTAGCTTAAGATGCGCGGTGCCGTCTCACGAGCACTCTTACGAAACAAGGTTGTGAATCTATCAACCTTCTATAAAGTGGATCAAACAGCCGTTTGTTTCACCTAACTGACCGAGGAAAACAGTCAGGTTACTAAGAATGCCCATGAGACCCCGGCACAAAATAAGCCGCCGACTGAGGTACATAACTACTCCACCCTCTACCGGCGGCTTTTGTATTTGTATATATAGCTATTTTGCCAAGTCCTCCAGTAAGTCCTGGAGGGCTTTTTGCATACTAGAGCGCTCTTGGGCGCTCAACGTGCCCAAACCGGCTCGACCGGCATAGTGCGCCACCCTAGAGTACAGCTCCGCCCCGGGTAAGGTGCCCAAAAGCTCGTCAAACCCCCTCACCAGGTCCGGTAAAGCCCTATCCATAAGGGTTTTTGCTGCCTCGGCCTCATCCAGCCGCCTTTGCGACAACTTTTTAAGCTCTAAGGGGTGGGCCGGGGTAAACACCGAGACCCGGCCGGGCTGGTCCTGCTTGGCTACCAGGCCGGCGGCCTCAAGCTCGCCCAGCACCCTGTAGCTAAGAGTCCGAGGTACCCCCGCCAAGAAGGCCGCCTTGGTGGCCTTTTGTGGTCCGTGCTGTATGAGCACTTCATAAATAGCTGCTTGGTGGGGTGTTAGGCCAGCCTGGGTCAGTGCCTGGCGGCTCACCTCGCTTATGGGCTTGTACCTCATGACCATACCCCTATACTACACCCACTTTTTTACTTTGTCACAACTTTGTTACAAATATATCTTTACTATAAATACTTAATCCCTGTCAGTTTACAAAATTATTTAAGCTCCAAAACGACAGGGCAGTGGTCGCTGCCCATGACATCGGGCAGGATGTAGGACTTTTTTAGCTTACTTTTGAGGGACTTGGAGGCGAACCAGTAGTCTATGCGCCAGCCCACATTGCGCTCGCGCGACAGGGCAAAGTGGCTCCACCAGGTGTAGAACCCTTTGCCGGTGGGGGTAAAAGCCCGGAAGGTATCTATAAACCCGGCGGCTATAAGCTTGTCTATGCCCTCGCGCTCCTCGGCCGTAAACCCATGCTCGCCCTCGTTGGCCTTGGGGTTGGCCAGGTCGTCCTCGGTGTGGGCGGCATTGAGGTCCCCGCAGAATACTACCGGCTTGTGCTTCTGGAGCTCCTTTATATATGCCAAAAAGGCCGGGTCCCAGCCGCGGTACCTAAGGGTAAGCCGCGAGAGGTCGGGCTTGGAGTTGGGGGTATAGACGGTAACGACCCAAAAGTCGTCCAGCTCGACCGCCAACACCCGACCCTCGGCATTGGGGTCGCCATAGGCGTCCACAAGATCGAACTTGGCACAGATATCCTCGGGGAAGCCCAGCAGAACCTCGTGCACCTCCAAGGTGTTCTTAACGAATATGGCCGTGCCGGCATACCCCTTCTTGCGGGTACTGGAATGCCAATACTCCTCGTACTCGGGCAGGTCTATCTCGGCCTGGCCGCGCTCGGCCTTTGTCTCCTGCAGACACAGTACGTCGGGCTTCTCTTTGGCGACAAAGTCCTGGAACGTGCCTTTTTTAACCACGGCGCGTATGCCGTTAACATTCCAGCTGGCGAGCTTCATATACAAGCATCATACCAAACCACCCAGGTAACTTTACTTGGTGCCCCACCACACCAAGACCGCGGGGACTATGAGCCACAGGAGGCCCTTAACGGTAAAAAATACAATGCCCCACACGCCGATGCGCTTGGCCCACTTGGCAACAGGGGATTGCTTATGCTCGTCGTTGTTCATATCTATGTCCGGCGCTGGCCGTGGAACTTTTTATGCACCTCTCTTAAATGCTTGTCGGTGACGTGGGTGTATACCTGGGTGGTCGCAATGTTTTGGTGGCCCAACAGCGCCTGCACACTACGCAGGTCGGCGCCGTTTTCCAGCAGGTCGGTGGCAAAGGAGTGGCGGATAACGTGCGGTGTCACCTTGCGCGTAATGCCGGCCTTGGTGGCGTAGTGCTTTATCATGCGCTCGACCGAGCGGGGAGTAAGCCGCAGGTCCTTGGCGTTCTTAGAATTTTTACCCATCTGCACAAACAGCGCGTCATCTACGTCGCCGCGCTTGTCCAAATATTTCTTGATAGCGTCCTTGGCGGCGGGGGAGAGGAACACTACGCGCACCTTCTCGCCCTTGCCGCGCACGCTAAACTCGTCGCGGCTAAGGTCGAGGTCGCGATTAAGACCGCACAGCTCGGAGACGCGCAAGCCGGTGCTAAAAAACAGCTCGAGTATGGCCTTGTCGCGCAGGGCAGTGAGTATCGCACTTTGGCTTTTGCCCTGTGTTGGACCCGTGGGGCCGGCCATAAGCCTCTCGAGCTCGCCCGAGGTTATGAGGTCCAGGTCGCGCTGGCCCACCTTGGCCAGCTCTATCCTCTCCGGGTTAAGGCTCTCTATGTCGCGCTTGCGTAAAAACTTAAGGAACGCGCGCAGGCTTATCATGTAGTAGTTCTGGGTCTTAAGCTTCATGCTCCCTGCGGTACCCGGCTGGCGGTTAAGGTGCAAGCGGAACTCCCTTATAGCCTGCTCGGTAAGTTTAGAGGGGGAGGTGATCTTGGAATGTGCCAAAAAGCGCGAGAGATAACGGTCGTAGTTCTCGACGGTCTTAATAGACCGACCTTTTTCTATCTCGAGGTACTCCAAAAACTGGGATTTGAGCTCTTTTAGGTCCTGGGCCATACGTCGCACAATTTTAGCACGGACCCAGGCAGGGGACTTGCGCTAAGCGGGGCCTTGTGCTATGCTTATTGACACAGAGCCATTTTGGATCTGTTTATATACACGCATGCTAACCAAGCAGAAAAAGGCAAAAACTATCAAAGAGACCGCTATACATGCTACGGACACCGGCTCGCCGGAGGTCCAGGTCGCTTTGCTTTCTAAAAAGATCGATGAGCTTACCTCGCACCTTAAGAAAAACCTTAAGGATAAGCACAGCCGCCGCGGCCTTTTGCAGATGGTTGCCGACCGCCGTACTCATTTGAAGTACCTCG
>CAYRYM010000007.1:0-4730 GCA_964428705.1 uncultured Candidatus Saccharibacteria bacterium
AACGAAAGCCCCGGCAATTGCCGGGGCTTTTCCTTTCCATCTCCCCTCGTTCATCTCCCCTTTAGCCGCATGCGGGTATAGTCAAACGCTAGTACTAACCTAAAACAAACATATGGATACCTACGCAAAAAACTACAAGGACTGGTGGGAGGGAGTGTTTAAGGAGGAGTCGGCAAAACTAGACAAGCTTGATGCCGAGCAGCGCATGGAGCACAACAAGGTGCTCGACGACTTTAGCGCCGAGGCGTCGGCCGCCGCGGACTGGGCCGAGGCCGACTGGGAGCAGTTTAAGGCCCGCGTCCAGCAGTGGACAAGCGGCGCACAGATGAAAGTGGACGAGACTCTGTAACCTAACCCTGCAAAGTAAAAACCGCCGGCATACGCCGGCGGTTTTTACTTTGCCCGCAGCGGACAACTAGGACGCGCGGCGCACCAGGCGCACTATTGCCAGCAGGGCCACGGCGCCGATGAGCGCCACGACAAAGCTGTAGAAGTTAAACCCGCTTACCCCGGGCTCGCCCATGAGCCCCATAAGCCAGCCGCCCAGGACGGCGCCCACAATGCCCACCACGATGTCGAGCAGGACTCCCTGCTGGCCGCTGGTGCCCATTATCATTGACGCTATCCACCCTACTATCGCCCCGAACACAATCCACAAAAGAATTTCCATATGTACTGAAGGGATCTTAAATTACCTGGTAATACAAGTATGAACAGTACATCCCGCAGGTGAAAGATAGATGAGGCCGAAGTGCGGTACTATTGTACGCAGTCAGTTCAACCAGGGAGATTTGCATGCAGCTGTCGGTCAAGCTTTTACCCTTATACGGCGTTATCGCGCTTTTGTGCACGCTCGCGTACGCGGCGTACCACGGCCGGGCCTATGGCCGCAGTGGAGACAGCGACCCTGTCGGCAAGGAGCTCTTGCTGGCTCACCACAAGGACGGAGTCCTGTGGACGGCATTAGCACTTGGACTCACGATCATACTCATTGAGGTCGTTCTCTACGAGCTTAGGCCGGAGCGCTCCTGGCTCTTTGTCTATCACCTGCCGGCAGCTCTGGGCATGGTAGGTGTGCTCGCGCTCATGGCGTCGTGGGTTACCGGCCTGAGGTTCCCCGCGATGCACCGCAAGCTTTCTCGCGCTTTCTTTGCCTGTCTTGCTGCGGCGGCAAGTACCGGCGGCGTAATGATTGTGCAGATGTAGCAACCACTCTCCCCGTCGCGCTCGCGCGACGGGGATTTCTATTACCTCGGCGGCTCTGTAAGCGAGACTTCGTATATCGCGCCCGCGCGGTCGTCGCTTATGTAGACTGTGCCGCCCGGCTCGGCCATAACTGCCACAGGCCTGCCTATGGCGTCGCTCGCACCGCGGCCCCCCTCGAGCAAAAAGCCTGTCATAAAGTCCTCGGTAAACTGGTCTTGGCGCAATGTGCCCTCCGGATTTAGGAAGTCTATGCGCACCACCTTGTAGCCCGCGGGCTCGCTGCGGTTCCACGAGCCGTGGTAGGCCACCAGCGCGTCGTGCCAGTAGTCCTCGGGCCATCCCTCTTCCGGGACAAACGCCAGGCCAAGCGCGGCCACGTGCGCGGGCAGGTCTACATGCGCGGGTACTTTACCGGTGCAGGGGTTTTGGATGTATTGCCGCTTGTCGTAGTCGGTGTCGTGTATGTTTTCCCCGTAGCATATGGGCCAGCCATAGTCGCCTCCCTGCTTGATGATATTAATCTCGTCGGGCGGGATGTCGTCGCCCAATATGTCGCGGCCGTTCTCCGTGGCCCACAACTCGCCCGTTACGGGGTGATGTGCCATAAACACACTGTTGCGCAGACCGCGTGCGTACTCGGTCATAGCACCCGTTGCTATATCAACCTGCTGTATAGAAGCCCGCACAGGGCTGTCCTCATCACACGCGTTGCACGACGATCCGACCGACACCAACAGCGCCTTTTGGTCGGGCGTTGGCAGGAGCGTGCGTGTAAAGTGGCCCGAGCCTGTGGGGAATGTAGCGAGAGTTTTTTGGTACGTCGCCTTATACGTGTCGGCATCATACGCATACGCTTTAAGTTCGCCTGTCTCGGCCACATACAGCACGCATGCATCCTGGTCGGCGCTGGTATTGCCGGTTGCCGGGCATATAACCGCCAAGCCGTGCGGCTGCTTCAGCCCCGAGAGCACCTCTATTGTTTGGTCGGCCTGGCCGTCGCCGTTTAAGTCGGGCAGTGCCACAACCTTACCCTCGCTTGTCTGCGACACGAGCATGGCGCCCTTCTGGTCGCGCACCATAACGCGCGCGCCTTTTATATCGCGCGCAAATATAGTCGCCTCAAAGCCGTCGGGCACCACCAGGGGAGCTTGCGGGCCCGCGGGCAAGTCGGGCGCCGGCTTAGTGGCCGTAAACAGCTTTATAAGAAATGCGGGCGGATTAAACTTGACGTACTGGTAGGCCGCGTAGCCGCCTCCCACGAGCACTACCGCCACCAAGGCCCCTATCAAATATTTTTGCATACCGTAAGTATAGTCTTTACCCTCTGAAATGGCACCGGCCGCACATGTGCGGCCGGTGCCTGTTAAATGTTGCGTCAGCTCAGGAGCGCCGCCATTAACCAAACCATCCGGCCGTGAAGGCCGGATGAATCCCGTTAGAGGCAAGGACTAAAGTCCTGCCGACAGTAGTCGGGCCTCTAACGGGATGAACTGGTTACTCGTGCGCCCGATAAGCGTAAGGGTTATTGTGCCGGGGCCGGCTCGTTGCCTCCCCCGTTGTTGGTGTCGCCGCCCGTGGGCAGGTTGACCTGGACAGTAGCTCCCGGGCTGGCAGCCGGGGCCGCGCGCCCGCGCATGTACCAGAACGCTATGCCCGCAATGACCACAAGCAGGATAATGACCGCGACAGCCCAGCCCGCCGAGCCGTCGCTCTGGTCGCCGGGGGTATTAACAATGGTTGCCATATATACTATTGAAACTGATTATTTGTTATTAAGCCTTCAGCCTACCGCGGCGCACCTGAATGACGAATGAAGCCCGCGGGTGTATAGTGGGTAGGTCGTTGAAGGGAGGAACCAATGACCAAGATGTTCTCTCGAATACTGAGAGCTTTTCTACCCAAAAGGGCAAAAAGATCCACCGTCTGCCGCGTCAATCGAAGAGTCCGGGGAGCCGGCAGCGAACCGGACCTGGAGGGTCTCACCAGGCCGCACCTGCGGCTTGTAAAGGGGTAGGCCCGGAAACTAGCAAACCTCGGCCGCACCACGCGGCCGGGGCTTTTATTTTGCCGTTTACCGTGGTACAATAGCTATACAAACACTACTTTGGACAATACTCGCGTCAATCATCAAATTAGGGCAAAAGAGGTCCGCGTCGTCGGCGCCGAGGGCGAAAACCTGGGAGTATTGCCCCTGTCGGAGGCTATACAGAGGGCAGAGGACCTGGGGTTGGACCTTATAGAGATAAGCCCCAACGCCGTCCCGCCGGTTGCTAAAATAATGGAATATGGTAAATTCCAGTACGAGGCTCAGAAGAAGCGCCGGGAGACAAAGGCCAAATCCCATATAACCGAGACCAAGTCGGTCCAGGTCAAGATTGGCACCGGCGACCACGACATGCAGCTTAAGGCCAAAAGGGCCGCCGAGTGGCTCCGCGAGGGGCACCGGGTCAAGGTAGACCTCTTTTTATGGGGGCGCTACAAGTACATGGAGTTCAACTTCCTGAGGGAGCGCTTGGAGAGGTTCCTCAAGCTTATCCCGGAGGACTACAAGCTCGCCGACCCCATATCCAAGAGCCCCAAGGGCCTGGCAACGGTGCTCGAGCGCGCCAAGAAGCAGACCGCAGCCACCCCCTCTAAACCCGATGAAAACAAATAAATCATTCTCCAAGCGCATCAAGGTCACCCGCCGTGGCAAACTTGTCGCGCGCAAGCCGGGCAAGAACCACTTTAACGCCAAGGAGGGCCGCTCTCTGCAGATGGCCAACCACCGCACCCAGAACCTGACCCTCACCCCCAAGGTCCTGCAGCGCTACATCGGCAATCCGGCTAAATCTAGCAAGTAATTTAATTTTATATGGCACGCGTAAAAGGAGGCACAACCAGCAATAAGCGCCGCAAGAACATCTTGGCGATGACCAAGGGCTACCGCTTTGGCCGCTCGACAAAGAAGCGCATGGCCAAGGAGGCCATCTTCCACGCGGGCAAGTACGCCTTTGCCCACCGCAAGGACAAGAAGAACGACTTTAAGCGCCTCTGGGCTGTCCAGATTAACGGCGGCCTAGACGCTATGGGCAGCGCAGTTAGCTACAGCAAGCTCCAGGGCGCACTCAACAAGAAAAGCATAGGCCTTAACCGCAAGATGCTTGCCGAGATGGCGCAGAAGTTCCCCGCGAGCTTTGCCCGCGTAGTCTCCCAGGTCTCCTAATTTATTGATAAGAAAAACCCCGGCCGAGAGGCCGGGGTTTTTCTTTGCTTGTATTTGCCTAAAGGTGGGCTGCGAGCGAGGCCTTCTCGGCTCCGGCCTCAAAGCGGAAGGAGGCTCGATTCTTTTTGTCCTTCTCGACCAGCTCCTTAACCCTCTGCACCAGCGCCTTGGGGTCCGAGTCAAAGAGTATAAGGTCATTGGGGCGGTGGCCCTTCTCGAGTATGTTTTTTATAACCTCGTCTATCTCCAAGTCGGCCTCCAAGATGCCCATGGGCTTCTGGTCCTCAAAGGCGATAGTAAACTCGTGGATTGTCCCGAT
>CAYRYM010000007.1:4740-17143 GCA_964428705.1 uncultured Candidatus Saccharibacteria bacterium
ATGCGCCCGCAGCCAAAGAAGACCGCGTCGCACGAGCGGGTAAATATCAGGTCCCGGCCCGGAAAGCCAAAGCCCGTGTAGACAATCATGTCCATGTACTCCACCGGAAGGTTGTACGCCTCTATGTGCTCCTTTTCGGTATTAGCCGGGGAAAAGCCCACCGTAAAGCCCCCGGCCTCTTTGGCTCCCATCGCCCCCCATAGCGGGAAGCCTGTGGTGGCGCCGTTAACCAAAACGGCGCCCTGCCTGGCAATCTCGCGGCCCAGCTCGAGCCCCTTGTCGTAGGCGTCTATGCCGCAGTGGCCTGTCTCTGCCGCACCCGATATGCCGAACTTCAGCTTAAGGTGCTCGTTATGTGGATCCATACACCCAGTGTATCACTGGGAAATATCAAGCTCCTAGCACCAAATCACAAACAAGCTCCAAAATATTAAAAACCAAAAAGACAAGCCGCCGTTGCTTTCGCTACGGCGGCTTCGACCAACACGCTAAGCTCGTGCCTTTGCCTGTTCGAGACAGTTCAAAAGTATCAAAAATGCAACAAAAATCAAAACGAGAAACGCGGTTGCAGAGAATCGACTCGAGAAGATAAGGTCGTTCATAAACCGCCGATATGACTCAACAAGCCACACCGGACTCAGGTCAGACGCGTGCAAAAGCACAAACCCTGCAGCGCAGCATTTCAACATATTGAATCTACGATTCATCTCAAACCTCCCTTGTTCCACAGACACCATATCACACCTTCTAGAATTTCAAAATCATTGCACTAAACATACGGAGGAGTTCGGTGGATTCTTGTATTAGTCTATCGCGCTCCCCTATCAGATCTTTGGGCAACTCATCGAACATCTGCAACCAGTAGCGAGTCTCTTTTGCCTCCTTGCGACAGATTTTTGCCCTCATGGCAAAGTCCTTTTTGCTAAGAGATTCGTTTACCTCGATATAATTTGCTCCAACCGAGCCAGATGAGCGAACCACTTGCTTACTATCCTCAGCGGTAATGATGCTCTTTGGCAATTTACGTACAAAAGCTCTTACTTCCCTTGCAAACCGGGCTGTCCGCTCCTCTAGGTCATTTTTAGGCTTATCCGGCATATCCAAATTTTGGTTCTTTGGAGCTTACCAGTTTGAGCTTATTTTGTCATTTGACCCGTGTTTGTAATTTGAGATTTGATATTTGTTTGTTATTTGATGCTTGAGATTTGGAATTTTTCAAATTTCTTATAGCTCGATTGTTGCGGAGTCCCCTTGCGCGGGGGCTGTGGCCTTCACGCCAAGGTAGTCGTTGATGCGCTGAGAAAGGAAATTGGCTGCGGCGGGCTCGCCCTCTACGACAAACACTTGCTTTAAGGAGTTTTGGGCGCCCTCCACAAGCTCCAGGAGCCCCGCGCTGTCGCGGTGCGCCGAGTAGCCGTACAGAGTCTCTACATGCGCCTTAACAGGGATAACCTCGCCCTGGCCCGCATGCAGGTTCTTCTCGCCCTCCAAGAGCCTGCGGCCTATGGTGCCCGCGGCCTGGTACCCCACTATAAGCAGGGTGGACGCGGCGTCGGGCAAGACATAGCGCTCGTGGCTAAGTACGCGCCCGCCGTTGCTCATGCCTGAGCCCGCCAGGATAATCTTGGGGCCCTTGTGGCCCTGTATGGCGCGCGACTCGTCGGTGTCGCGCGCAAACTTTAGCTCATTAAAGTGGAATATCTTCTCCCCTGCCCTGACCCGCTCCTGCAGCGCCTTGGAAAAATACTCGGCATTATGCTCAAACGACTCGGTAATCTTCTGCGCCAGCGGCGAGTCGAGGAATACCGGCACCGACGGGATCTTTTTGTCCATCATGAGCGAGCGGATCTCGAATATCAGGTCCTGTGTGCGCTCGGTCGAGAACGCGGGTATCAGCAGGGTGCCGCCGCGCGATATAGTCTTTTCTATAATGGCCCTAAAGGCCTCCTTGCGGTCCTTGTCCTCGGGGCGTGTGCGGTCGCCGTACACGCTCTCGATAACCAGGTAGTCGGGCGCGGGCAGGGCCTCTGTCGGGGGTAAGAGGGGCGAGTTGCCGCCGCCCAGGTCGCCTGTTACCACAAGGCTCTTGTCTCCCCTCTTAAATTGGCTCATGGCCGACCCCAGTATGTGCCCCGCGTCATAAAACTCGTGTATCACGCCGCCCTCAAGTACAAGCGGCTCGTGGAGTCCGCGCGGCTCCCATAACTTAAGGGCTGCGTCTATGTGCTCTTGTGCGTACAGCGGCGGCTGGCCGCCGTGCTCCTGCGCGCGCACCATAAGGCTGAGTGCGTCGCGCATAATAAACTCGGCAATGTCGTGCGTGGCGCCCGTCGAGATAATCTTGCCCGTAAAGCCGCTTTTAACCAGAAACGGGATGCGCCCCACATGGTCGAGGTGCGAGTGGCTTATAAACAGGTGCGAGCAGGCCGCCGGGTCGTATGCAAAGGGCTTGTAGTTTGACTCCTCCTTCTCGCGGCTGCCCTGCTCAAACCCGCAGTCTATGAGCACCTTTTGCGAGCCCGTGTCCAGCATAAAGTTGGAGCCGGTCACCGACCCGGCCCCTCCGTAAAACGTAATTTTTGACTCCATACATGTAGTGTATCAGGTACAAAAAATCCCCCGTAGGGGGTTCTTTGTAGGACTTCGAAAGCAAAGCGTCTACTTGAGTGATAGGTGGGTGCCCGCAGCCTGGCACCACGGTGACAGACGATGTAGAGCTCCCTGTAGAACACTTAGTAACTTTTGCCCTCGACGTCCTCTGCTATTGTATCAAACCGCAAAATTATTCGTCAATGCCGAAGCGCTTGTACTTATAGACGCCCTGCTTGCCGAACCAGTGCTTGATCTCGTGCGCGGCCTCGGCCGGAGTCTCTGATGCGTGCACCAGGTTAAATATCGCGCGGTGGTCAATGTTTGCGCTTATGGCCGAGTCTGCAGAGTAGTCGCCGCGTATGGTGCCCATCTCGGCCAGGTGCGGCATCGTGGGGCCGACTATCTTGCGCACCATGTCCACCGCGTGCGGACCCTGCACGACCATCTTAACCAAGGGGGCCGAGATCATAAAATCTATAAGCCAGCGGCGCACCTCCTTGCCAATCTTTACCGTGTCGGTGGTGCCAAAGTCGCGCTTAACATCGTGGCCGTACTTTTTGTAGTTGGTGGAGGTGCGCTCGCCTATGCGCGAGAGCCAGGCCTCGTCCTTGGGGTAGTGCTTGTCCATCTCGGCGCGGGTGGGCTGGGTCATCTCCAGGGCCACAACCTTAAGGTCGCGCCTCTCAAAGCGGTTGATAATCTCGCCGATAAGGCCCTTGCGCACGCCGTCGGGCTTGATGAGCACAAACGTCTTTTCCTCTTTTGGATGCATCATATGTGGCCCTACAGTAGCTCAAAAAGCCTTATTGTACAAGGCTACTGCGTCAAAACCTCTGCGCCGTCTTTTGTTATGAGCACCGTGTGCTCAGTCTCGGCACTGCGGCTGCCGTCGGCGGTGACGTACGTCCACTCGTCCTCCATAAGCTCTATGTCTCCCCCGCCCTCGGTAAATATGGGCTCTATAGCCAGCACCAAGCCCTCCTCCAGCACATGGCCCGTGCCGGCGCGGCCGGTGTTGGATACAAACGGTGGCTCGTGGGGCACGAGGCCCAGCGAGTGCCCGCCCAGATCCTCTACCACGCCCAGGCCGTACTTTGTAGCCACAGCCTGTATGGCCGCACCTATGTCGCCCATGCGCGCGCCCGGCTTGGCCACCTTTAGCGCTTCGCGCAGTGCCTCCTCTGTCGCCTCTATTAGCACCTTGCCCTTCTCGTCTATCTCGCCTGCAGCAACCGTGATAGCCGCGTCGGCAAAGTAGCCGTTAAGCGACAGCCCCAGGTCGAGCATCACCAGGTCGCCCTCCTCGACAATGTACTCCTCTGAGGGGATGCCGTGCACCACCTCGTCGTTAATAGAGACGCACAGCGCGGCCGGAAAGGCGTAGGAGGCGCCCTCGGGCTTGTAGTTTAAAAATGCGGGCACCGCACCGCCCTCGCGGATAAACTTCTCGGCCGCCAGGTCGAGCTCGGCGGTATTTACTCCCGGCTTTACGAATGTAGCCGTGTGGCGCAGGGCCTCGCCCAAGAGCTTGCCTGCGGCGCGCAGGCCGGCAACTTCATCCGGTGTTTTTGCAATCATAGGCCTAGGGCTTTAAGCACCTTCTGGTGCACGTTCTCTATAGTGTCCAGGCCGTCTATCTCGACAAGCACGCCCTTTTCCTTAAAAAACTCTATAGCGTGCGCGGTGTGCTCCTTGTACTCTACCAGGCGGTGGTCTACCGTGTCGGACGCGTCGTCGGCGCGGCCCTCTACCTTACGACGGTCGGCGATGCGACGTTCAACCTCCTCGTCAGGGATATTAAGGAAAATCGCCTTGTAGGGGCGCTCAAGCCAGCCGGCCGTCTCGTCAAACGCCTGTGCCTCGTGCAGCCTGCGGCACGCGCCCTCAAATATAATGGTCTCCTTCTGCCCGGTGCCCAACAGCACGTCTACAAACATGTGCGATGAGAGCCATGCGGGCAGGAGACCTCCCTCGTCAATTACCTTTTTAATCTTGGCGGCCACAAAGCCGTGGCCCTTGGCCATCTCGCGCAGGCGGTTGCCGGAGGAGTATATCTCGCAGCCCAGTTTGCGGGCCAAGAGCTTACCCTGAGTCCCCTTGCCGCTCCCCGGCCTGCCCATCATCAAAAACGTATGCGTATCCATGCAGGCACGATACCACATATGAAAAAGAAAATCCCAGCGGCGCGCGTATGCGCCACTGGGTTAACTGCCTTAAGTTTCCTTTTCTTCACGCCATTTGGAATAGGCTACCAGGTCGACTCTTTTTGCAGACTCCCTCAAAAAGAATCCAGCTATATGAGCTACGCGTAATTCCAGCTCTCCCGGTGTCAGCTCAAGCTCGAGATTTGGCTCGTGTTTTAAGACCAACTCTCGGACTTCCTCCATAACCAGCGCGTCTATCTTCTTCCAAACCCCCCTTACTTCTTCTCCGGTAAACCGCCTAGAGAGATTGGGGTCATAGCTCTCGCCTGGAGCAGGCCTTGGGAAACCTATTACTGTCCGTCCGGTCATGCGCACCTCCTGACAAGGAGCATCGGCCCTATTATATTGCCGGGGTCATCGGCTAGTCAGGGAATCCTGAAAACCGACAATACCACATATTTACAAAAAAGAAAGTCCCGGCTTACGCCGGGGCTTCTGCGGCTTGCCGTATCGAGTCGTACAAATTCTGCACGGTCATAGGCTCTTCGCCGTGCATCAGCTTCTCGATAGCAAGCTTTACGCCAAGCTCCTGGTCGATATAGAACACCACATCAAGCATGTCGAGCGAGTCGACCATGCCGTCGCTGTAGAAGTTAAACGACGCGCCTTTGGCATCAAAGACGGCCAGCTCTCCCTCAACGATTTCGATGTTAACTAGTGCCTTGCGCGCCGATGCAATGAACGCGTCGAGTGTCGGTCTGGGCATGCGAACCTCCAAAAAAGCAGCTGCGGTGCACTATAGCACCGCAGCTGCATAACTCAAAGCATTCTAATCAAAAGCCCGTTTTTTTAGTATTCTCTTATCGAGATTTGGGCATCTATGCGGCGGGTCAGGTCCAAGATTACCGAGACGACGATGAGCAAGCCCGTGCCGCCTATGGCGAGGTTCTGGATGCCGGTGAGGTTCTGCACGATAAGCGGCATGACCGCGATTATGCCGAGGAAGAGCGCGCCGACAAACGTGATGCGGGTGATGGTGCGGGCCAGGTGCTCGGAGGTCGAGGGGCCGGGGCGCACGCCCGGGATAAACGCACCGTTGCGCTGGAGGTTCTCGGAGATGGAGTTAGGCTCGAAGGTAACCGCAGTGTAGAAGTAGGTAAACATAAACACCAAGAGGAAGTATACAGAGCCGTACAGCCACTGGTTGGCGACAAAGCCCAAGGTAATGTTGGCCAATGACGCGAGCCACGGCACGGTTGATGCCTGGAAGAAGGTGCCGAACATCTGCGGCAACAGCAAGAACGAGAGTGCGAAGATGATCGGGATAACGCCCGCCTGGTTGAGGCGCAGCGGCAGGTAGGTAGATGCCCCGCCGAAGAACTTCATCCCGCGTACGCGCTTGGCATAAGTAACCGGCACGGGCCGCTCTGCCTCGGTAATGGTCACCACTGCCGCAATGACCACCATGGCCGCCGCGACAAACATAAGGTACATGGGGATCTGCGATGCCTCAAACGCAAACAGCGTCTGGCTTATAGCGGCGGGCAGGCCGGCGACAATACCCGCAAAGATGACAATGGACACGCCGTTGCCCAGTCCGTACTCCGATATAAGCTCGCCTATCCACATCAGGAGCATAGAGCCCGCGACGATAGTGACGAGGTTGATGCCGAACTGCATAGGGGTGAGCGCCGGCAGGACGCCCTGGCGCTCGAGGATTATCAAAAAGCTTATGCCCTGCAGTACGGCAAGAGGGAGTGTGAGAAAGCGCGTGTACTGGGAAAACTTGGCGCGGCCGGCCTCGCCCTCCTCCTGGTACATGGCCTTGAGCCTGGGCACCATAAGGGTCATGAGCTGCATGACGATAGAGGCGGTGATGTAGGGGCCCACGCCGAGCATCACCAAGGAGAGGTTGGAGAGGCCGCCGCCGGAAAAGAGGTTGAGTAGGCCGAAGAACTGGTTGTTGGCCAAAAAGAGGCTGGGCTGCGTCTATGCCCGGTATGGGGATAGAGGCCAGTACGCGGGTAACAGCCAGGGCGCCGGCAACAAACAAAAGCCGGTTGCGCAGAGCCGCATCCGAGAACAACATTGAGAGTTTGCCGAAGGGATTCATTATCGAAGTATAGCGAACAAAACCAGGAGGAGCTTACGCGACCGAGCCGCCCGCCTTCTCTATCTTAGCGCGGGCCGAGCCCGACACCGCGCATCCGGTGACAACAAGCTTCTTGGTGATCTCGCCGTCGCCCAGGATCTTGACCACCGCCCTCTTGCCGCGGCGCGCCTGCACTACCCCGCGCTCGTGCAAGGTTGCAGGGTTAACCGCATCGCCAGCGACAAACATAGACTCGAGCGTGGCCACGTTGACCACAGAGGGCTTGGACTGGATGGAGGTAAGCCCGTGCACGCCGCGGCCGCGCATCTTGGGGATCTTCTTGAGCTGCTCGCGGACCTCGGGGCGCTTCTTGTGGCCGGCGCGGGCGTTCTGGCCCTTGGTGCCGCGGCCGGCGGTCTTACCCTTGCCGGAGGCGCGGCCACGTCCAATGCGCTTGGAGCCCTTCTGCGGAGTTTTACGTTTTAGTTCGTGGAGCTGCATATAAATTTTTTAGTTATGCCTTGAGAGTTTTGAGGGCCTCTATAGCCGCGCGCGCGTTGTTAAGGCCGTTCTTGGAGCCCGAGTGCACCTTGGCAACGATGTTGGAGATGCCGGCCAGCTCGAGCACGGGGCGCACCGAGGAGCCCGCCACCAGGCCGCGGCCGCGGGCCGGCATGAGTACTACGCGCGATGCGTTGTACTTGGCCGACACCTCGTGCGGGATAGAGTTGTCCTTGGTGAGTGCGAGCGTGATCATGTGCTTTTTGGCGTCGCGGGTAGCCTTGTCTATTGCAAGCGTGGTGTCTCCTGCCTTGCCGAGGCCCACACCCACGCGGCCCTTTTTGTTGCCGATGATGATAGCGACCGAGAACGAGAAGCGGCGGCCGCCCGCAACCACGCGCGAGACGCGGCGGATGGTTATCATCTTGGAGTCAAACTCGCTCTTGGCGCGCGGAGGGCGTGGACCGCGGCGGTCGGAGCCCGGGCGGCCTCCGGGGCGTGCACCAGGGCGGCCACCTGCGCGTGCGCGGGGAGCACGTGCGTCGGCAGGTGCAACGGCAACGGGAGTAGCCTCTGTAGCAGGTGCCGCAGTTTCTGGAGCGATAGTTGTTTCTAGTTCATCAGCCATATAAATGTTTTAAAATTTGAGTCCCGCCTCGCGCGCAGCATCTGCCAAGACGGCGATAGCGCCGGTATAGCGGAAGCCGCCGCGATCGAATACCACAGCGCTAACGCCCTTGGCCTTGGCAAGCCTGGCGATCTCTTGCCCGGCCTTCTTGGCGTCGTCCATCTTAACGGCAGCCAAAGTAGCACCCTTGGTGTCATCAATGACCTGCGCCTCGAGGTAGCGGTTGGACTTGTAGATGCACAGGCGGGGGCGCTCGGCAGTGCCGGTGATCTTTGCGCGTATGCGGTTGTGACGCTTGGTGCGATTAGTATCCATATAGTGTTATGCGGCCTTCTTACCCTGCTTGCGGCGGATAACCTCGCCCTCGTAGCGGATGCCCTTGCCCTTGTACGGCTCCGGCTTCTTAAGGGCGCGGATATTAGCGGCAAACTGGCCCACGACCTCCTTGTCATAGCCCGAGATGGTCAGTGTGCCCTTCTCTGCGACAACGGTCAGGCCCTCGGGTATCTCGACGTTAACCGGGTGGCTAAAGCCGAGTGCCAGCTTGAGCGTCTTGCCCTGCACCTCCCACTTGTAGCCCACACCCTCTACCAAAAGCTTCTTTGAGAAGCCCTCGGTAACGCCCATGAGCATGTTGCGCACATGGCTGGCATAGGTGCCCACCGCTGCGCGCGACTCGATAGTGCTGCCCTTCTGGGCTACCTGCACACCCTCGGCGCCCACCTCGATAGTGACAAAGCGGCTAACAGGCTTCTGCAAGGTGCCCTTGGGGCCCTTGACCACGATGCCGTCGCCGGAGACGGTTATCTCGGCTTTAGCGGGTATAGCAATGGGGCGTTTAGCAAGTCGTGACATACAATTTAATTAGTTGCGGGCATAGCAGTATTACCAAATCTCGAACAGAACCTCGCCGCCGACGCGCTTCTCGCGTGCCTCCTTGCCGGTAACGACGCCGGCCGGGGTCGAAAGGACCAAGAGGCCGTGGCCGCGCTTAATGGGCTGCACGTCGCGTACACCCATGTACATGCGGCGCGACGGCTTGCTGATGCGCTTGACGCCGTTGATGGTCGGGCGGCCTGCGGTGTAGCCAAGGCCCACAACGAGCGTGTTGTTGCGCTTGGATACGTTGGTGAGGTAGCCCTCGCGCTCCAAAATTTTGGCAATAGCGCTCTTGATGCTTGAGTACGGCAAGGTCACAGAAGAGTGGCCCACCATAGAGGCGTTCTGTAGGCGAACCAAAAAGTCTGCGATAGGGTCGTTTACCATAAGTATTACCAGGAAGATTTGCGGACGCCGGGGATAAGGCCCTCGTTAGCCGCCTCGCGGAAGCACATGCGGCACATGCCAAAGTCTCGCATAAACGCACGGGCGCGGCCGCAGCGGAAACAGCGGCGAACCACCCGAGACTTAAACTTGGGCGGGCGGTTTGAGCGGACTACGGTAGATTTCTTTGCCATTGTGGATTTTTTACCCCTTACTAAGCCGGTTTACCCTGAGCTTGTCGAAGGGGATACCTCCTTGCCTAGAGGTTACGATTCTGGGGGTATGCCTCGCCCGAAGACTAAGCGGCACCTGACAGAAAAAAGGAGCCCTGTTGGGCGTGGAGCTACTTTAGCATAGTGCCCCCGGCAGTGCAAACCCGGCGTATGTGGGACTCCTATTCATTGACATAACACATTTTTTAGGTTAAATTGGTAGTGGAATTAGGAATTTCCCTTCCCCCTAGAACGGAGTTACCGAGTGACTGAGCATGACACCCAAAAGTCGAGCCCGCCTGATAAAAAGCCGTTCAACTTCGTCAAGAACGCGATAAGGGCCACGGAAGTCGCCATCCAGACAGACTGCGAAGAAAGAGGCGTCCTCGTCCCCCAGGGGCACGAGCTCCGCAAACAGGCCCTCCAGCGGCTCAGGAGCTCCTCTCAGAACGGCCCAGACAGTCACCTCGGCAACGCTGAACCCCGGTTCTAGACAGTTCTTCGTAACACCCGTTGGGGAGCCTCAAAACTCCCCATCAGCCCGTCTTGCATGCTTTCCTCCCCCGTTCAGCATGCAGGGCGGGTTTTTCTTTTCCCAAGGTCGAACCTCCATATCGAGGTTCGACCTCGATACGCCAAAACCCATTGTTTTGAGCCCTATTCCCCCAGCAAGGTCCAGTCTTGCGGATACTTGACAATACACCCGTTTGGGTGTATAGTAATATACAAAAGTTCGGGTCGGGAGATTGGCTCCAAACCCCTTAAAAGGAGAAGAGTTATGGCAACTGCTATCGAGTACGGCATTATCGCCGGTGGCATCTCGCTCGCGATCATCGCTGTTGTTAACGGCCTGCCAGCACACTCATCGTGGACAGGCAATTACGAAAAGCAGCAGGCGGCAAAAGCCTGTGAGGCCCGCCCGGCTGGATCTACTCAGAACGTGTTCATTCATACCTGGGTTGGCGGCAAGCAGGAGTACTCGTGCCCCTACTTTTCGAGTATCTCCTATCCGACCCTCGTGACATCGCAGAGCAGTAAAAAATAAAGCTGTCCTGCCGAAAACAAAAGCCCCGGACTTTCCGGGGCTTTTTCTTTTTATTATAAATTTTTGACTACGCCTTTTTGAACGGGAAGCCCAGGTGGGTCAGGTAGGCCTTGGCCTCGTCCTTAGACTTGGCGGTCGTAACAACCGTTACCGCCATGCCAAAGGAGTCCTTGATGTCCTCGTCTGCCGTCTCGGGGAACACGGTGTGCTCCTTGATGCCCAAGGTGTAGTTGCCCATCTCATCAATAGCCGAGGAGGTGATGCCCTTAAAGTCCTTGGTGCGGGGCAAGGCCACGTGTATAAGGCGGTTGAGGAAGTCCTCTGCGCGCGCACCGCGCAGGGTGACCTGGTAGCCCACCTTGTCGCCAATGCGGGTCTTGTAGGTGGCGACAGCCTTCTTGGCGGCGCGGACAACCGGCTTCTGCCCGGTGATGCGGCCCAGGCGGTCGCCCACCAGGTCTACTTTGTTCTTGTCCTTGGCCATCTTGCCGACGCCGACAGATACGACAACCTTGGAGACCTTGGGGGTCTGCATGACGTTTGTCCAGCCCAAATCACCAGAGAGCGTCTTAAACGTCTCCTTCTGCTTGTCTTGTATTAGGGGGGTTTTGTTAGCCATAAAGGTTTATTTCTTCAGCGCGACTTTGCTGGCGTGTATAGGGTGCTGCTTCTGGATTATCTGGCCCTGCTGGCCCGCCTTGCGCGGCTTTTGGTGCTTGGTGCGCATGCCAAGGCCCTCTACAAGGACCATGCCCAGTTTGGGGTAGGCGCGGGTAACCTTGCCGGCCTTGCCCTTCTCGTTGCCGGAGAGGACTACTACCGTGTCGCCTTTTTTAACGTGGATCTTGTTCATATAAGTAGCTTAGACGACCTCAGGGGCGCGCGAGATGATGGTCTGGTAGCCCAGCTCCTGGAGCTCGCGCGGTATGGGGCCGAAGATGCGGCCCGCCTTGGGCTCGCGCTTGTCCTTGGCACCCCAGTCCAAGACAACCACGGCGTTGTCGTCAAAACGGATGTAGCTGCCGTCCTTGCGGCGGAAGGGCTTGCGCTGGCGCACGACCACGGCGTGCAGGACGTCCTTTTTCTTAACCGCTTTGCGCGGCTCGGCAGACTGTACGGAAAAGATGACTATCTCCCCTATCTGAGCGTAGCGCTTGCCTGATGCGCCGGGAATCTTGAAGATGCGTCCTATCTTGGCGCCGGAGTTGTCTGTAACTGTTACGAGTGAGCGGTCTTGGATCATAAAATTATTTGACCTGCGAGATTATCTCGAAGTGCTTGGTCTTGCTCAGCGGGCGGCAGGAGCGGATGGTAACCTTGTCGCCCTCCTTGGCCACGTTGCCGGCGTTGTGCACGGTAAACTTGGAGGTCTTTTTGATGTACTTCTTGTACTTGGCGTGCTTAACAAAGCGCGATACGGCCACTACGGCAGACTCCGCCATTTTGTCGGAGACAACTACCCCTTTAAATTCTTTGCGCTTGGTTTCCATATTAGTTTGTTGCCTTGGTGGCCTGGGTCAGCGCGCGGGCGACCTCCTTGCGGAGATTGCGGGCGGCCTTCACATTACGATTCTTACTACCTGCGAGCCCAAAGCGCAAGACCCTAAGCTCTTCGCGCTTGTCTTGAGCGAGCTTCATCAGCTCTGCTTTGGTGTGTTTTGTGAGGTCGAGTTTTTTAGCCATATAGATGTTGGGTGCGTTTGAGGGTGAGACTAGTGTGCGCGGGAGACTACCTTGGCCTTAAGCGGGAGCTTTTTGGCGGCCTTGATAAGCGCCTGGGTAGCAATGATGTCGGTAACGCCGTCTACCTCGAACAGCACGCGGCCCGGCCATACCTGCACCTCGTAGCCCAACGGGACGCCCAAGACCATGCCGAACAAAACAACGCGCACCTTATCGGAAAACCACTAGTCGGAACACATGACA
>CAYRYM010000008.1:0-15128 GCA_964428705.1 uncultured Candidatus Saccharibacteria bacterium
GGCGTAGCTTTTAATAAGCAGCCCTGGTACAAAAGGATTTTTCTGCTTTGGACGCATGACGGCGCCCATCACGTGTCCGAAAAGATAATAGGCGGATGGGCTTTTGAGACCTTGGCGGTTATACCGGCAGTGTTTGTGATATTTATACTCATAGTCGCGGGCATAGACCCGGGCGCCATCTCTGGCACCCTGGCCATGGTCATCGCGCTCTCGCCAATATGGCTCCCCATTGGCCTGGCGGTCTTTTTTTGGATCACGTGGGTGCACTACATTTACTATATGTTCTGGTTCAAGCAGGAGTACGTACTGCTTGAGATCCAGCTGCCGCCTCAGGTCGAGAAGTCGCCCCTGTCCATGGAGCTGTTCCTGACCGCGATGTGGAACTCCGGCGGCGAGAGCACGTTTATTGCCCGCGTATGGAAGGGGCAGTTCCGCGCGGTCTTTACGCTTGAAATTGCAAGCAACGAGGGCCAGGTCAAGTTTTACCTCCACTGCCGCAAAGCCTGGAAGAACATACTCGAGGCCAAGATGTACGGACAGTTCCCGGAGGCGCGTATTACCGAGGTGCAGGACTACGTGGCGCCCATCAACTTTAATACCGACGAGTACGGGTTGTGGGGCGCGGAGTACAAAAAAACCGGCGATGCGGATGCGCTGCCTATAAAGACCTACATTGACTACGGGCTCGACAAGAGTCCCGACAAGCCGGAGTCGCAGGTGGACCCAATCTCCAACCTGGTCGAGTTTTTGGGCCAGATAGGGCAGGGAGAGCATATCTGGATGCAGATAGTGATGAGGGCGCCCAAAAGCAACGACAAAAAGGGCACCAACTGGTGGTACGGGTTTGGCACAAGCGGCAACCCCTGGAAGGACAAGGCCAAGGAAAAACTGAACGGGATAACCAAGCAGGCCATAGAGCGCGCGCAAGAGCTGGTGACCGACGATGCCGAGAAGAAAAAGGTCGGTTCGCGCGGCTCAACACTGCTCTCCGGGGGAGAAAAGCTCCAGGTAGAGGCCATAGAGCGCTCGCTCACCAAGCTGTACTTTGAGTGCGGCATCCGCGTCATATACATGGCCCGCAATGAGAACTTTAGCGGCATCAATATAGGCAGCGTGGTCAAGTTTTTTGACGCGTACAACCAGCCAAACTACAACGCGATTATGCCCACACGCGGCAGCAGCGACTTTGACTACCCGTGGCAGGACTGGAATAGCATCCGCGAGAACCGCGTGCGGCGCAACCTTTTCTTCCGCTACAAGCACCGCGCGTACTTTTATGTGCCGTACGACCAGGTGCCCACCCTGCTTACCACTGAGGAGCTTGCGACCATATGGCATTTCCCGTCATCCGTGGTGCAGACGCCGGCGCTGGACCGCGTGCCAAGCCGCCGCTCCGAGGCGCCGGTCAATTTACCTATATAATCACTCAGTATGCTCAAACCCCACCATGTAGAAAAGCTCCATCTGCATTTTCCGACGTTTATGCATTGGGGGATCCGTGGGTGGAGCTGGTACCGCGGCCTGCGCATAGTCGAGCACGCGCTTGTCACGGTGGGCATTATCCTGCTCTTGGTCTGGGGGCTCTACATGGTGACGCTCGCCCCTGTCTCGTACTTTCCGTCGGGCTCGTACGTCTCGGTGCCCAAGGGGGCGTCGCTTAAGGAGGTAGGCGAGATACTCGAGGCGCGCGGCATAGTGCGCAATGCCTGGACGTTTAGGCAGGCGGCACGCGTCTTGGGCGACGATCGCGCCATGCCGGCCGGAGTGTACTACTTTGGCCGCCCCCAGAACCTCCTGCAGATAGCGGCTCGCGTCGTCTCCGGCGACTTTGAGACCACGCCGGTGCGCGTCATGATCCCCGAGGGCTCGACCACCAAGGACATCGCCCGCATCCTGTTTGAGAAGATCCCCAACTTTGACCGCAAGGCGTTCCTCCAAGCAACGGACGGCAAGGAAGGGTACCTGTTTCCGGACACGTACTTCTTTATGCCGTCGGACACGACAGAGGCTGTTTTGTCGGTGTTTAACAACGCGTTCCACACCAGGCTCACCAAGCTGGCCAAGCAGATTGAGGCCTCAGGCCACACCGAGCTCGAGATTCTGACCATGGCCTCGATACTGGAGAAGGAGGCTAACAAGACATTCGACAGGCAGAAGATTGCGGGCGTTTTGTGGCACCGCATCGACATCGGCATGCCGCTGCAGGTGGACGCCGTCTTCCCCTACATCATCAGCAAGAACACGTTTGAGGTGACGCTGACCGACCTCAAGATAGACTCGCCGTACAACACCTACAAGTACAAGGGCCTGCCGCCCGGGCCCATCAACAACCCGGGGCTCGACTCCATCACGGCGGCGCTCAACCCCATCAAGAGCAAGTACATCTTCTTCCTCTCGGACTTGGATGGGAACTTCCACTTTACGACCACGTACGAAGCACACTTGGCTAACAAAAAGAAGTACCTCGACCCGTACTTTGACTAACCCTCGGGTTGAGTTTATCCGGCTACTCAACTAAGGTACGAAGGTGGCTATAGCAAAAAAACAAAAAGTGTTTGTCGGGCTCTCGGGCGGGGTGGACTCTGCTACCTCGGCTGCTTTACTGCTCAAAGACGGCTACGATGTCGTAGGTGCGTTTATCACCATTACAGTGGAGGGGTATCCGTGTACGGCCGGGGCAGACCGCTTGGACGCCATGCGCGCTGCTGCGCATTTAAAAATCCCTTTTGTTGAGATTGATTTATCTAAGGAGTATCAGAAGCGGGTGTTTAAAGAGTCCATTAAGGAATTTGAGCGCGGCCGCACCCCAAACCCCGATACGCTCTGCAACCGCGAGATAAAGTTTGGGCTGTTTTATGAGTGGGCTATAGCGCAGGGCGCCAACATGGTCGCAACAGGCCACTACGCGCAGATAAAAGAAGGAGAGCTGTACGCTGGTGCGGATGAGAACAAAGACCAGTCGTACTTCTTGTGGGCGGTGCCGCAGGGAGTGCTGCAGCATGTCCTGTTTCCTATTGGCCACATGCACAAGAATGACGTGCGCAAGCTGGCGGCCGCGTTTGGCTTGCCGCAGGCGGAGCGCAAAGACAGCCAGGGCCTGTGCTTTCTGGGCCCGATATCTGTGGGCGACATGCTCAAAAAAGAGCTTAACCCCAAGCCGGGCACGGTGCTCAATGAGGCAGGCGAAGCCATAGGTACCCACGAGGGCGCGCTGCTCTACACCATGGGCCAGCGTCACGGCTTTGTGCTTGCGCATCAGGGTCCCGATGCGCGTCCGCACTACGCTATTGCCAAGAATCTAGAAGCAAATACCATCACAGTCTCTGAAAACAAATTTCCGGCAGGCGCTAGCAAGACAAAGCTCACTCTTGTCGACACAAACTGGATATCCTCCGCCGCTGAAGCTGCGGAGGACGAGGGCCTTTTTGTCCGATATAGATATAGACAGGAGCTTATACCGGCAACCTTGCAAAGGACCGGCCTTGGTAGAGCAGAAGTAGTTTTGTTGGAGCCGCATTACGCGCCTCTGGGGCAGTCGCTTGTTGTTTATAAACAGCAACAGTGCCTTGGCGGGGGAGTGATACAAGATTCGAGCGTATACTAGGAGCAATGGCCCTGCTTATCACCAAGGCCGACGGCACGCGCGAGGCCTTCGACCGCACCTCGGCCCGCGAGATCTCCGAGCTGGTGGGCGAGGAGCTGTTTGACGGCATAACTACGCAGGAAATTTACCGGCGGGCGTTTGCGCGCCTGCGCGAGCAGCGCCGCGGCATTGCGGCGCGCTACTCACTCAAGCGCGCGGTATGGGACTTCGGCCCGTCGGGCTTTCCGTTCGAGTCGTATGTTGCGGCGCTCCTGCGGGCCGAGGGCTGGGATGCGGCCACCGACCGCATTATCCGCGGGGCATGCGTCGAGCACGAGGTGGACGTTGTTGCCACAAAGGGCGCCGAGCATCTGTATGTGGAGGCCAAGTTCCACAACAGTCCGGGCTTTAAGACCGACCTCAAGACAGCGCTGTACGTTAAGGCGCGCATGGACGACATACGCGCGGCCGGCAAAGCCAAAGGCGACAAGGCCCTGGTGCGGGGCTTGCTTGTCACCAACACCAAGTTTACGTCGCACGCCAGCAACTATGCCTCGTGCGCGGGGCTCGAACTTTTAAGCTGGGAGCAGCCAAACGGACATACCCTGCACGACCGCATAGACGCGGCCGGACTTTACCCTATAACCGCGCTTACAACACTGAGCCGCCGCGAGAAGATGCTGCTTTTGGAGAAGCGCATCGTGCTGTGCAGCGAGCTCATAAGCAACACCCGCGCGCTGCCGGAGGCCGGGGTCACGGGCCATAAAGCCACCGCCGTATTGGAGGAAGCGGGCACCTTGTGCAGCGGAGAGACCAAGGTAGAATAGGGGCGTATGCAAGAAGTTGACGAGCAGACTGGCCTCAACTTTCCCAGCGGAAAGAAGATTCCCACCACCCAGGCGCCCATATATGCCGGCCTGCTCGTGAGCGGGATGATTATGGGGGTGCTTATAACAACAGCGTGGTCGTCACTGGGCGGCGTGGGCGAGACCTCCGGCGCCGCGACCTCCACCGTGCAGACGGCCGACGCCGCATCCTCCACGCCGGCTGCCTCAAACACTACACCTACAGAGGCGCCGCTTATGGTTGACGACCAGCCCGCGGGCCCGAGTGTTGCCATTGCGCACCTCAATATCGCCCGGCCGGTTTGGGTTGTCGTATACGTATCTCGCGAGGGCAAGCCGGGCAACGCCCTGGGCGCCCGGCTCTTTTCTGCTGCAGACAAGCAGGGCAGGGTGGGGCTTTTGCGCGACACCGAGCGGGGACAGAGCTACTTTGTCGGACTGTCGGTGGACAACGGAGACCGCGCCTTTAGCCTCTCTAAGGACAAGCCTCTGGCGGACGCCGACGGCGGGCCTCTGTGGGCAACGTTCCGGGCCCTTTAAATACCGAGCTACTATTACCCTATGTTTGGATACAACCTGTCGTCTATAGAAATGGAGGTCATCACCCGCCTTGTTGTGGCGGCGGTCTTAGGCGCGTGCATGGGGCTCGAGCGCTCGCTCTCCGGGAAGCACGCCGGCATGCGCACGTACGCGCTTGTCTCGCTCGGCTCGGCTCTCTTTACCGTAGCGGGGCTTGTTGCCAGCTACCAGCTGACCAACTTTGCGGCTGTTAACCCATTGGCTATTGCAGCCTCTATTGTCATCGGTATCGGCTTTATAGGCTCAGGGCTTGCCCTGCGCACCGAGCACGCCGCCGAGATTACCACCGCCTCGGGTATATGGCTGGTGGCGGCTGTGGGCATGACGGCCGGGTTTGGCTACTTTGCGGTGGCGCTTGCGGCCACAGTATTGGGCCTGCTCATATTCTCGGTACTCTCCAAGGTAGAGAACCGCCTGCGCCGCCGCTTTGGCAATAAGGCTGAGTAAGCCCCGGATGCGTTTGGGACCCGCCGCGTGGCGTGCCAGCGCTCTACGCGGTAGAATGGGCCGGTGAGCAGTTTTTATAAACCCAACCGCAACCCCAACTACAGCTACGGCGGCAGTGGCTGGACGCTGTCGCGCTCCAAAATAGACCTCTTCCAGGAGTGCCCGCGCTGTTTTTATATAGACAACAAGCTGGGTGTGTCACGGCCCCCGGGCTTTCCCTTTAACCTCAACTCGGCGGTGGACGCATTGCTTAAAAAGGAGTTGGATGCGCATCGCGTCGCGGGTACCAAACACCCTTTAGCAGAGGCTTACGGGCTGGACGCCGTACCCTTGGCGCACGCCAACATGGACGCGTGGCGCGACGCGCTTAAGCGCGGCGTGCAGTGCGTGCACAAGGCAACGGGGCTCAAGGTGCGCGGCGGCGTTGACGATATTTGGGTCAACCCGCAAGGCGAGCTAATAGTTATTGACTACAAGGCCACCAGCAAAGACGGCAAGATCGAGTCTTTGGACGAGGATTGGCACCGCGGCTACAAGCGCCAGCTCGAGGTGTACCAGTGGCTCCTGCGCCAAAACGGCTTTAAGGTCTCCGACACCGGCTACTGGATGTACGCCAATGCCACAAAGGACCGCGAGGCGTTTGACGGGCGGCTCGACTTTGAGCTGACCTTGGTGCCCTACACCGGCTCGACCGACTGGGTAGAGGACTGCCTTATACGCCTTAAGGCGTGCTTGGACAGCGACGAGATACCGCAGGCGGGCGCCGAGTGCGACTACTGCCGCTACCGCGAAGCCGCCGGCAAGGCCCTGCTGGCCCAGGCCGGCAAAAGCAAAAAAGGGGGAGTACCGGCCAAGACCGCAGACATCCCCGCACCCGAGCCTGTTAAAAGTAAGAAAATCGCCCATGAGGAAAACCCTACCAACTCGCTCTTTTAAAACTGCAAAAGCGGAAAAGGTTTTTGAGACACCTTTTGCCACCAAGGTGTATAAGATTGTCGCCAAAATTCCTAAAGGCAAGACTATGACGTATGGGCAAGTTGCCGCCAAAGCGGGCAAGCCAGGCGCCGCACGCGCCGTGGGCACTATTATGTCGCACAACTATAGGCAGGGAATACCATGCCACCGTGTAGTGCGCGCAGATGGCCGTGTTGGCGACTACAACCGCGGCGGCTCGCTTCGCAAAACAGAAATGCTGCGCGAGGAGGGGTTTTTAAAGTAGACATGGAGGTAAAGATTGAGCCAAGTTGGAAGCAGGCGCTTGAGGGCGAGTTTGGCAAAGAGTATTTTGGGCAGCTCACGCAGTTTGTTAAGGACGAGTATAAGGCCGGCGCGGTGTATCCGCCGCCTCAGTTTATATTCCGCGCGTTTGAGCTGACGCCCTTTGATAAAGTTAGAGTGGTGATACTCGGCCAGGACCCGTACCACGGGGCGGGGCAAGCCAATGGCCTCTCGTTTGCAGTCCCTCCTGATGTTCGCTTGCCACCGTCGCTCCAAAACATTTTTAAAGAGCTCGAAGCTGACCTAGGGCCCGTTCAGCAAGGTCCGACCTTGCTGAAAACGGGGGACTTAGAGCGGTGGGCTAAGCAGGGCGTGCTTTTGCTCAATGCGACACTCACGGTGCGGGCAAGTACGCCGGGCAGCCACCAAAACAAGGGCTGGGAGCAGTTTACCGATGCGGTTATTAAAGCCGTGTCGGACCAAAAGGAGCACGTGGTGTTTATACTCTGGGGCAACTACGCACGGCAAAAAGGCTCGCACATAGACCGCACCAAACACAGCGTTATAGAGTCCCCGCACCCATCTCCATTCTCGGCACACTCGGGCTTCTTCGGCTCCAAGCCGTTTTCCAAAACAAATACATACCTAGAGGAGCATGGGGAAACGCCCATCGATTGGCTTTAAACATTAAAGCCCCGGCATAACAGCCGGGGCTTTGGCGATGAATCACGAAAGTTTATTCGTGGTGTTTGGCAGCTCTGGGAGCGGTTTGCCAAAGTACATATTTGCAACGGTATGGTGCATGGACCACCAAAACGCTGTTTCTGCGAGCAGCTGTTCAACTAGGGACGAATGCTCAGTAATGTCGGAGTAGCGAGCATTGTAGTACATATCCGCCCGCGTCGTGATGTAGCCTTTCATGTAGAGGCTCGTGTCATCGGTGCCTGGAAAATGTTCCTCGCCAAGCTGTTTGATGCACGGATGTACGTCTTTAGAATCCTGGGCCACAAGTTCCTCCAATCAATGTAGGTGCCGTGCCTAGTTATACGTCTTTAAGCCAAAATGTCAACCTACCAGATCTCGGCGCGCTTGTGGGGCTCGGTGTAGAGCTTGTCGCCCTTCTTTGTGCCAAAGGCATCGTGGAAGGGGGAGAAGTTGCGCAAAGGGTTGTTGATGCGGAATGAGGCCTCGGCGTGCGGGTCTGTAAGCGCTGCCAACTTGGCCGACTCCGGACGGCGCACCTCGCGCTCCATCTGCGCATATGCCAAGAAAAAGCGTTGCTCCGGGGATAATCCTGCAATGTCGTGACGGCCGTGCTTAGCGAGGTAGTTCTGGTATGCGTCCCACGCAATAACAAGCCCGCCCAGATCGGCAATATTCTCGCCCAGCGTAAGCTGGCCGCTCATGTGCACGCCAGGCTCTACCTCGTGTGCATTAGCCTGGCGCACTATCAGGCCGGAGCGCTTCTCAAAGTCTTTACGGTCCTTCTTGCTCCACCAGTTTTTAAGGTTGCCCTTGTGGTCAAACTTGGAGCCCTCGTCGTCAAAGCCGTGCGTCATCTCGTGGCCTATTACCGAGCCTATGCCGGCGTAGTTAAGCGCCGCGTCCGCCTTGGCGTCAAAGAATGGCCACTGCAAAATGGCGGCGGGGAAGACTATCTCGTTCATGGGCGGGTTAAAGTACGCGTTGACCGTCTGCGGGGTCATAAGCCACTCGTGGCGGTCTATCGGTCGGCCCAGCTTGCGCAGCTCGCGCTTATGCTCAAACTCCGCCGCACGCAGCATGTTGCCAAAGTAGTCGCCTTTTTTAACAGCAATGCCGGCGTAGCTCTTCCACCTCTTGGGGTAGGCAATTTTGCGCTCCATGGCGCGCAGCTTTTTGACTGCCTTCTTCTTGGTCGGCGCACTCATCCAAGGCAGGGTCTTGATGCGCTTTTCGTACACCAAAAACAGGTCGCTCACCAACCCGTCCATCGCGCGCTTGGATGCAGGAGGGAAGTGCTCGGCTACATATACCTTGCCCACAAGCTCGCCTAGCACTCCGGTAGTGGCGCCAAGCGCGCGGCGCCATAGCGGCTTCATCTTTTTGGTGCCGGCCAAGGTTTGCGAGTAAAACGCAAAGCTCTGCCTGACAAAGCGCTCGCTCAAGAGACCCGCCGAGCTGTTAAGCAGGTCAAAGTCGAGCCATACCTTCCACTCATCAAGCGGGATGTCCTCGAGCATCAAAGAAACTTCCTTAAAGAACTCCGGCTGGCCCACAAGCACGGTGTTGAGGTTGCGCGCGCCTATGCCGGCCAAAAAGTTACTCCACTGTATGCCGGGCGAGAGCCGCTGCAGCTTGGGCAGGGTGTATTTGTGGTAAATCTTGTGCGGGTCGCGCAAGTCTTCCTTGCTCATGGAGGCTTTGGCAAAGCGAGTCTCTATCTTAAGCACAACGTCCACAGTGCGGGCGGCCTCGAGAGCCGTAGCGCCGCCTAAGCGCGCAATGCTATGCACGTGCTTTTTGTAGGCCTCGCGCACGCGCACCTGCTCGGGTTTGTCCAGCAAATAGTAGTCGCGGTCGGGCATATTGAGCCCGCCCTGCCACAAAAACAGCGCATAGCGCGTAGTGTCCTTAAGGTCCTGCTCTATCATCTCGCTCCACATGCCGGCCAACCCCATACGGCTCAGCTTAATGAGCATCTTCTGGAGCTGTGCGCGGGTTGCTACAGCTGCCAGCTCGCGGCGCAGTGGGGCAACAGGTTTGGCACCCAGCTTGTTGCGGATCTTCATATCCAGGGCGGAGGCGTACAGGTTTTTTATCTGCGGGTTTTTGGTGGTCTCGACAAGCCGGCGCAGCTGGTGCTCAGTCTCGACCCTGAGTGTTATAAAGCTGCCCCAGCGCGACTCCTCGGGCGGGATGGTGGCCGACTTAAGCCAGCTGCCGTTGGCGTAGTGATAAAAGTCGTCCTGCGGCCGCACCGCGTGATCTATAGCTTTGGTATCAAACCCCCAGTATCCATTTTTAGCAGTCATAGTGTTGGCAGTATACCAAAAAGTGTTGTATTTTGTACGCATGACCTTAGGCGAGGTACGCACCAAGTATTTGGAGTTTTTTAAGGCCCGTGGACACACGATAATCCCGTCGGCTCCTCTGGTGCCCGAGAACGACCCGACCACCCTGTTTACCGGCTCGGGCATGCAGCCGCTGGTGCCTTATTTGCTTGGCCAGCCTCACCCGTCGGGTAGCCGCCTTGTAGACTCGCAAAAGGCCTTCCGCTCCGGCGACATAGAGGAGGTGGGCGACAATCGCCACACGACGTTTTTTGAGATGCTCGGCAACTGGTCTTTGGGCGACTACTTCAAGCAGGAGCAGCTGCCGTGGTTTTTTGAATTTTTAACAAAAGAAATCGGGCTGGACCCAAACAGGCTTTTTGTGACGGCGTTTATAGGTGATGGGAAGAATAATGTCCCGCGCGACACCGAGGCCGCAGAAATTTGGCAGCGCCTTTTTAGCGAGCAGGGGATAGACAACAAAGTGGTCGACATCGGCTCGGAGGAAAACGGATACGTGGTGGGCATGCAGGGCGGGCGTATCTTTTACTACGATGCCAAGAAAAACTGGTGGTCACGCGCCGGAGTGCCGGAGAACATGCCCGCAGGCGAGCCCGGCGGCCCGGACTCTGAGGTGTTTTACGACTTTGGCACCCCCCACGACCTCAAGTGGGGCGCCGAGTGCCACCCCAACTGCGACTGCGGCCGCTTCCTCGAGATCGGCAACTCGGTCTTTATGCAATATATAAAGAACGCCGACGGGACCTTCTCGCTCCTGCCCAAGCAGAACGTGGACTTTGGCGGCGGTCTGGAGCGCATTGCCGCTGTGTCGGAGAATTCTAGCGACGTCTTTACCGTCGCGCATCGCTCAATAATTGAGCAGCTCGAGCAGTCTACCGGCAAAAAGTACGCCGACAACGTCCGCGCGTTTCGTATTATTGCCGACCACGTTAAGGCGGCGGTGTTTTTGATATCCGACGGCGTACGCCCTGACAACAAGGACCAGGGCTACTTTGTGCGCCGCCTGCTGCGCCGCGCCATACGCGCCCTGCAGAAAATCGAGGGTGCCCGCGAGCACGGAGTATTTACTCCTATCGCAACACTGGTTGGCGGGATAGTAGAGGAGTACAGGAGCCAGTACCCGGAGCTTGTGTCAAAGCAAAAGGAGATAGAGGACCAGCTAACTGAGGAGGAAACGCGCTTTAGGATTACACTCGACCGTGGAGCAAAGGAGCTTGAGCGGTTTTTGCAGATAGGACATGTGTCGGCGCAGGACGCCTTCCAGCTTGTGACGACTTTTGGCTTCCCACTGGAGCTTATTTTGGAGGAGGCGGGGGAGCGAGGTATCAAGCAGATAGATATTGAGGGGTTTAAGGAACTACTTAAGGGCCACCAAGACCTATCGCGTGCAGGCTCAGAGCAGAAGTTTAAGGGCGGCCTTGCCGACACAAGCGAGAAGACCGTGCGCCTGCACACCGCGCATCACCTTTTGCTTAAGGCGCTCCAGCAGGTCTTGGGCCCCGAGGTGCACCAGCGCGGTAGCAACATCACCGGCGAGAGGCTGCGCATAGACTTTAACTACTCAGGCAAGATGACACCGGAGCAAAAGGCCGAGGTGGAGAAAATAGTGAATGAGAAGATTCAGGAAGACTTGCCCGTTATCCGCACCGAGATGGATAAGGAAGAGGCCGAGAAGCTGGGCGCCGAGCACGAGTTTGGCGCCAAGTACCCCGACCGCGTGTCTGTCTACTCTGTGGGCCCGCTCGAGCAGGCCTTCTCTCTCGAGTTCTGCGGCGGTCCGCACGTGGAGCACACAGCCGAGCTTTCAAAATCCGGTGTATTCAAGATATCTAAAGAAGAGGCCGTAGCCCAAGGCATTAGGCGCATAAAAGCAGTCCTCGAGTAAAGTTTGGGTTTATACTAAAGGCATGTTCGGCAAAAAATCGTCTGACAAGACGGTGCTTATTTTGGATATCGAGAACGGCTCTGTAGCATCGGCCCTGCTTAAGCTGGCGCATGGCGAGGCGCCCAGGCTCTTTGGTGAAGCACGCATTAGCGTGCCGGTTATGGACACGCGCTCGGCGCACAGCCTGGCACGCGCTGTCGAGCACGCGGCAAGCGAATCGCTCCTTCATGCCAGCGAGGTTGCCGCGCGCCTGCGCCACCACGCCGGTGCCCTGCCGCCAGTCAGTAAAGTGGTCTTCTTTATGGCGGCGCCCTGGGGCGTACCCAACCTCAGCGCCGGCCGCCCCGACTTTACCCCGGCATTCCAAGAGCTTGCTCCCCGCATACGCTCGCTGTTTGGCGACGTGCCCACAAGCCTCCACGCCCATGCCAGTGCCGCCGTTCACGGTCTGCGTGCCGCCTACCCCCACGAGGAGCGTGCCCTTTTGCTGTCCGTCAACGGCGAGGTGTCAGAGCTGCTTATGCTCGAGGACGCGCGGGTGGTGGGCCACGCCACCGCGCCAGTGGGGCTGGGCACGGTCTTGCGCACACTCAAGAGCCACGCCGGCTACAGCGAGCACGAGGCCCGCTCGGCCATGCGGCTTGGCGCACAGACCGAGGCAGGGCAGGCTGCCGCAGCGCACTTTGCCGGCGAGTTTAAGCACGCAGCACATGAGTTGTTTGGAGGGCAGGCGAGCGGCAACGTGTTTGTTTTGGCCCACGAGCCTAGCCCCGAGTGGTTTGCGCGCTCGCTTAGCCACCGCTCGCTAGCAGAGCTGTTTCCCCAGGGAGGCACGGTGCGCGCCATGCGCCCGGGCCACTTTGGCGCATTTGTGGCCCACCACGGCACCCCGGACACGCACCTGCTGCTTGATGCCCTCTACACGAGCGCAGCACACCATATTCGTAACTAATGGTATACTACTTGCATGCGCGACATGATTCCTCCTGGGGATAGGTCTATCCGCAACATCCCCATACCCGCAGGCCACCACCATATATCCCGCCAAGAGATACCGGAGTACTACCAGCCGGAGCCGCCGCAGCCTAAGCGTCGCGCCAAGCGCAGGCCCGGCCGCTTTATGCTGTGGGCACTGCTGGTTGTTGCCGTGTGCGCCGGGGGTGTCGCGGGCATCTCTATGATGTATGCGGGCGCCAGCGTTGTGGCTGTGCCTCGTACCGAGACTGTCGTGGCCTCGACCACGCTCGTGGCACAGACCACCGCGCCTGTGGGCATTTTGGCCTTCTCAAGGGTCTCGGCCACGCAGTCGGCCACCACCACCGTGCCCGCAACCGGCACCAAGCGCGTGTCACGCACCGCCCACGGCACTGTCACCATCTCGAGCACCTACACCTCAAGCCAGCGGCTTATAGCCAATACGCGCCTGCAAGCGCCGGACGGCAAGATATACCGCCTGGCCTCATCCGTAGACCTGCCGGCCGAGGGCTCGGTTGTGGCCGCTATCAATGCCGAGTCGCCCGGAGAGTCCTACAACCGCTCGGGCTCTACTACCTTTAAGCTGCCGGGCTTCCAGGGCGACCCCCGCTACGACAAATTCTCTGCCAAAACGCAAGGGAGTATCTCCGGCGGCTTTGTGGGCGAGGAGCCCGCCGTAGCCGAGGCCGACCTGGAGGCGGCCCGCGCCAAGCTTAAGGCAGAACTGGACAACGGTACCCAGCGCCTTTTGGCGCAGAACATCCCGGCAACCTCGGTGGCTATACCGGGCTCGCTTGTCATGGCGTATGGCGAGATAGTGCAGGCCGCCAGTTCCGACAAAAAGACAGCGACACTGTCGCAGTCGGCGACAGCCACGGGCGGCACGGTCAATGTGCGCGACTTTGCCAGCGCCTTGGCGGCAAAGCTGGTAGGCGGCTACAAGGACGAGGCTATAGATTTTAAAGCCGAAGCCATGCCAGCCATGCAGGTTGACCCGGCTAGCGTTGATGCCGAGGACGACCAGATAACCCTAAACGTCACCGGAGAGACCACCCTTGTTTGGCAGTTTGACCCCAATGCTGTTAAAGAGGCAATGCTGGGCAAGAATAAGAGCGAGTTTGAAAAGATTGTGCAGTCGTTTGCCCCGGCTATTGTCTCGGCCACGGCCACGGTCAAGCCGTTCTGGGTTAAGACCTTCCCCGCAGACGCAGAGAAGATAGAAATAGAAGTAGATATAGAGGAGTAGCTTTTTGCACGTATATTACGCAAATATATAGGACTTGTGTCAAGTGCCTGGGCAATTCCTCCTATATTCAGGCCCTATCTTTGACTTATTGTGGGACATAGTTTAGAATCGCTAAGTACCAGTTGTGCAGGATAAAACACCAGATATCCAGGGCGTCGTAGACGAGGCCCTGCCTAATACTCTTTTTCGCGTCTCCCTGGAGAGCGGGGAGCAGGTGCTGTGCTATTTGGCTGGAAAGATGCGTCTGCATCGCATCAAAGTGCTTGTCGGGGACAAGGTCCTCGTCAAGCTCGAACCGTACGGCGGCAAGGCTAGGATTACCCGGAGACTTTAAGGTTCGACCTTAGCTCAGGGCTCTCCAAGGTCGAACCTCCCGAGGCTCTATAAAACAGAAATGAAAGTAAAATCCTCAATACACGTGCGTTGCGCAAACTGCAAAATGCTCCGCCGCCACGGCAGTGTATATGTGGTATGCACCAACCCCCGCCACAAGCAGCGCCAGGGGTAATTTTTAAATCATATGCGTATCTCAGGTATAACTCTCCCCAACAAGCACGCTCCGTACGCACTGACGGCGCTCTACGGCATCGGCATATCGCGCGCCAAGGCAATCTGCACCAAAGCCAAGGTCGCCCTTGATAAGCGCGCCGACGAGCTGACCGCCGACGAGGAGAACGCCATCCGCAAGGAGCTGGAGGGCCTCAAGCTCGAGGGCGACCTCAAGCGCGAGGTTTCCGGCAATATCAAGCGCCTCAAAGACATCGGCAGCTACCGCGGCACCCGCCACTCCAAAAACCTGCCCCTGCGCGGCCAGCGCACCAAGACCAACTCCCGCACGGTGCGCGGCAACGTACGCCGCACCATGGGCTCGGGCCGCCGTAAGGAGAGCAAAACCTAATAATTGATATGGGAAAGAAACGAATAGTTAAAAAAGGAGGGGATACCAGCGGCTCGGGCGCAAGCGCATCTACGCGCGCATCTAAGCGCCGCCTGGACACCGGCACTCTCTACGTTGAGGCCACCTACAACAACACCAAGCTGTCCTTGGCGGACGCCTCCGGCAACATCGTCAGCTGGTCGTCGTCCGGCTCTCTGGGCTTTGCGGGTGCTAAAAAGGGCACGCCGTTTGCAGCCGCCAAGGTAGGCGAGCTGTTGGGCGAGAGGGGAGCTGCCATGGGCCTTAAGGAGGTGGGTGTTGTGGTTAAGGGCGTAGGCTCCGGCCGCGAGTCGTCCATACGCGCATTTGCCACCAAGGGCATTGGTATCGCATCCATTAAGGACGTAACCCCGGTACCGC
>CAYRYM010000009.1:0-15011 GCA_964428705.1 uncultured Candidatus Saccharibacteria bacterium
ATCTGCAAGCGACCCCATCTCGACAACCAGCCCGGCGGCAAGCCGAGAGTGTATGCGGTCATCAATACCCTCGAGGTCGCTTGGAGGCCTGTCGGCACCGACGACGACCTGCCGACCGGCGTCAATAAGCGCGTTGAGCGTGTGGTTAAACTCGGTCTGAGTCGACTTGCCCTGCAGATACTGCAGGTCGTCAATAACCAGCACGCCTATCCCGCGCAGCGCCTCCTTAAAGGCAAGTGTGGTTTGGGTCTTAAGTGCCGCAACAAACCCGTACATAAACTTCTCGGCCGTAAGGTACAGTACCCGGCGGTCGTCGTTGTTGCCTGCCCAAGTTATAGCCTGCAGCAGGTGCGTCTTGCCCAGCCCGACATCGGCGTGGATGTAGAGCGGGTTAAACATCACCGAGTCACCCCGCCTACCTTCTGCAACCTGCCGCGCTGCTGCATGCGCCAAGGTGTTGGAGCGCCCTATAACAAACGAGCCGAAGGTAAGCCGCGGGTCCAAAGGCGACCCGCCTATCTCACTGTGGGCTGCGGACACGGGTGCCGTGGCCGTGGCCCGCAACTCGGACGGGACAATGTCGTGCGAGGTTTTAACCGGGGGTGCCGGCTGGTCCTTTATGGGGACCATTGTTCGCAGGGCCGTACGCACGGCCAGGTCGACACGGTGCACCTGGGGCATTTCTGCCTGCCAGCAGGTCAGAACGCGCTCGGCATAATGGGCCTGTATCCAGCTCTTGAGGAACCGGGTGGGCACCGACAGCCGCACGCTTTCCTCCTGCACATCCTCGAGGTCCATCCGGGCAAACCAGCTCGTATAGACATCATCGCCAACGCTGCTGCGCAGCCTACCCTTAACTCTATTCCAACGATCCTGGTCAACAGCCGTAGATTCTATGATACTCATCGTCTACTCCTATCCGTTGAATCGGGTGTTTTTATGCTTTTAGGCCCTGAGCTACCCTGACAAAGGGCTTCTAAACGCATCCTATACCCGCCCTCTCTAGGCAGCAAGGGGATAAGACGCTACACTACAGAAGTGTATGATTTGGCTATTATAGGCGGCGGGCCGGCAGGCGTGGCCGCCGGAGTGTACGCCGCGCGCAAGCGGCTTAAAACTGTGTTTGTGGCCGAGACCTTTGGCGGGCAGTCTACCGACTCTTTGGACATCCAAAATTGGATAGGCACGCCGCACATCGCCGGCCCGGAGCTTGCAAAGGCACTGGAGGCGCACCTGCGCGAGTACGCCGCTGATGTCGTGGATATTAAGGCCGGCGAGCGCGCCACCAAGGTGGCCAAGGCTGCCCAAGCATTTTTAATTACAACCGACAAAGGCAGCTACGAGGCTAAGACGGTCTTAGTGACAACCGGAGGTGCGCGCCGCAAGCTCGAGGTCCCCGGCGCGGCAGAGTACGAGGGCAAGGGCATCGTCTACTGCGCCTCATGCGACGGCCCGCTGTTTGCCGGGCAAGACACCATTGTTATAGGCGCCGGCAACGCCGGCTTCGAGACCGCGGCCCAGCTCCTGGCCTACGCCAAGTCGGTGACACTCTTAAACCGCAGTGACTCGTTTACCAAGGCCGACGCCAAGACTGTCGAGGCCACCAAGGCCCACCCCAACATGCGCATCCTTGCTAACACCGAGCCGGTTGAAGTGAAGGGTGAGATGTTTGTAAAAAGCCTGACAGTTAAAAACAACAAAACCGGCGAGGTAAGCGAGCTTCCGGCCGGCGGCATCTTTGTGGAGATTGGCGCCCTGCCCGCCACCGGCCTTGTGGCCGGTCTGGTTGAGATGGATCCGTTTAACCACATCAAGGTCGACCCTAAAACTCAGCGCACGAGTGTCGAGGGAATATGGGGAGCCGGCGATTGCACCGACGGATTGTATCACCAGAATAATATTGCCGCGGGCGACGCGGTCAAAGCGCTCGAGGACATCTACCTGTTTATAAAGTCGCGGAGCTAGCGTACGCCGACGAAGCCTCAGGCTTGGCAAAATACCTTGCCACCTCGCGCCAAAAAATGACCTTGACCACTTGCCACACGGGCATAGTGCGCAGGTGCGCCTCCTCGAATATCTGCAGATAGGTATCGAACACCCTTGCATGGTCGTGCATGCTTATAATCTTTTCCCTCAGGGCGGGGGGTATTTTTTTGCCTAAAATGCGAGAGATGCGCCCTACGGCCTTGTCGGCATCAGACGGATTAATCACCCATGAGCGGGCGCCGTGGGCGGCAAAGACCGGCGCAAACCCGACCGTGGGCGAAACCGCTATAGGAGTATCAAGAGCCATAGCCTCGAGCACAACCGTCGGCGATACGTCAAAAAGCGACGGCATGACGAGCAGGTCAACGGAGCGGCAAAAGTCGGATATGCCCTCCCTGTCCAAGGGCTCGATGACGTCGACCGTGTCCGTATAAGCGCGCTTTTTGGCCTTGTCCTCGCTGTCGGGTATTGCCACCACGGCATGGAACTGCCAAGGGAGCCCATTCTTTTTTGCGGCTTGCGCCATGGCAAGCACGGCGTCATGGTTCTTTATCGCATCCCAGCGCCCGATGACACCTATATGCATCTTTGACTTGTTAAAACGGGAGAAGCGGCCGCGCTTTGCGCTGGCGCTCAGTTGATTAAACGAGTTGAAGTCAAAAGGCAGTGGCACAATCTCCGTGCGGCGCGCCTGCCCCGCGGCCACCCTTTTGCGGTAATAGTCGCGGCTCCACGAGTTAAGAAATATCTCGACCGAGGAAAGTTCAGAGGAGTCCTTCTCCATCTGCTCCATAATCCTGCGCCCTGCGCGGCTGTACCGATACCCGTGCAAGCGCAGCTCTTTCGTCCAGATTCCCGCATGCTGGATAACAACCGGTATCCCGGCTTCCTTTGCGCAGTGCAGGAGCATCCAGTTAAACAAGCCGTATCCGTTAAGAAACAGGACGTCCGGATTCTGCTCGCGTATAAACCGCCCGATTTGGGAGAGGGGCGTGCGCAGAAGCTCCGCCGGGTCGCCCCACACCAATGCCTGCGTCACCCGGCGGAAGGTCCCCCTGGGGATAGCGAGGCAATAATGCGTATGTCCCGGGGTCGAATGGACTGCGACCGGCTCCTTATGGCGTACCGGCCCGTCCTTATAGAAGACGCTGACCATTTCATGCCCGCCCGGCAGGCCGCCGATATAGTCTGAAAACAGGCGCGCAAAATTCGCCGGCCCCCCTTGGGAATGCACCGGCGAGCCTGGGATATTTGTGGGAAATCCGTTGGTGAGGATGCGCATAATCAGTAGCGGATATAAAAAAGCCTATACCCACAGACTGGTATAAAGCATTTATGAAGAGTTAACTGCTAATGGCGTGTACGCTATGATTCTAAAGCATTAAAGAGATTTTGTCTAGTACCTCTGTGCGTTTATATGGGCTTATTCTCCTCTGTAATATCCTTTTTAATCGCCTCCAGGTCGCGGTGTATATGCTGTATCTCGGCCGTTAAAATATCGGTCTGGGTCTGCGTGGCCTCCAGCATCTCCTTTTCGGTCTTCTCTACCAGCTTCTTCTCCCGCTTAAACCCCGAGATGATTATTGTGTCGCCGATAAAGAACGACACCATGAGTCCCGTTAAGAGGAGTATGGCCGTGCCCAGGAGTATCGAGGCCGGTCCGTAGAGTATTGGAAAGTGCTCGGCGGTCTCCCACACACCCTTCCACACCAGGACAATCCCCACGGCGCCCACCATGGCATAAAGTATCGGGTAGTGGCTGAGCCGGATGCGTACCCGGTCCTCAAGCTTGTCAAAAAACCGGAGTATCCCCTTGAACATGCCTCTAGTATACCGTCCTAGCGCGCCGTAGGCACGTCAAAAATGGACTTGGCTACCTGCTCGTCCGCTATATGCCGGGCCACAACGCGGCCGCCCATCACGGATGGCAGGATGCCCACGCCGTTGCAGCCCAGGTTGTACAGCAGTATGGGGTTCTGCGGCTCGGGCCCCACCATGCGCACGCCGTTTTTGGTATAGCCCATGAGCCCGTGCCATGTAAAAAGGTATTCTATCTTTTTGTTTGGGTCGAGCTCGTAGGTGCGGCGCAAAAACGCATCGAACACCGCCACGTGCCGCTCGGGGAACTCCCTGTCGTGCGAGTAGCGGGCCTGCTCGGGCAAGAGCTCGTCGGGGCCGCCCAACAAGACCAGGTTGTGCCCGGGCCTGTGCTCGTACTCGTACGGGCGGCGCGTAAGGTAAAAGTAGTTTTCGTCCTTGCTTGCCCCCGGTTCGGGAAAGTAGCTCACTGCCATGGGAGGTTTGTTAAGCACCTCCAGATAGCCGGACATGTACGCTACCCTGCCCTGGAGACTAGCGTGGAAGCGCCCGTCCACCCCAAGCCCGTTCTCGTTGATAATCGAAAAGTCCTCAAACCCGTTGGTGCACAGCACCACGCGCCTGGCTTTTATGGCGTGCTCTCCCAAGTCCAGCACTGCCACGCTCTCGTGCAGGATAATTTTATGCACTGCCGTGTGCTCGTACAGCGCAAAGCGCCCGGGGTACGCGCCCAAAAGGTACCGTGCAACCTCCTGGCAGAACAGGGCGCTGTTGACGCAGCCCTTTTGGTACGACACGCACGCTATATAGTCCGGATTGATAGACTCAAGCCGCTCCAAGATCTCTTGGGGTGCGGACAGGCGGTACAACCCCGCGTACTTTAGCGGCAGCTCGCGCAAAAACAGCGCGTCTCTGGATATGATAATGTCCTCCAGCCGCAGGCCGGCCTCGCGGCGCGCGCGGTTATTTTCCAAATTGACCAATACCTGCGAAAAGCTCGACAGCCCCGTGTGCCCCACAAACCGCGCAAAGGGTATGTCCAGCCCCGCGTCGGTATACATCTCGTCCAGGAGCGACCACGCGTCTTCGACGGCCTGCTGGCCTTGGGCGGCCATATCAAGGCCAAACTCCTCAACAAGGCTGGCAAAGCCCCGCTCAAAGTAGCTCACCACCTGCCCCGCGTTGTGCCCCGTGGCCCCGTGCGCCAGCTTATGCCTTTCAAGCACGACAACCGTCTGGTCGGTGTACTTAAGCGCAAAAAATGCCGTGGCTATGCCGGCTATGCCCGCTCCCACAATTGCCGCGTGCGGCGCAATTACGCGCTCCAGCTTGTGCGAGCTGCGCGCCTGGTCGAGCTGGTAGAGCCAGGGGGAGTAGTTTTTCATCAATGCAAAACAGGATTACTTCAGTCTCTTAACCAGAGTGAAGTTGCCGCGGAAGCCCTGTATGCCGGAGGCTCCCTCGTCTACCTCGCCCACGCGCACTACGACCTGCCCCGGCTCCTCAAACACGCCAACCTCGTGGCCTCCCCCCGCAAACCAGCAGACAACCTTAGACACCTCGTACTCTAAATAGTCGTCATCCATAACGGCGCACGAGCCGTCGTACGTGCCTATGGTGTGGCTTTTGCCTCCCTCCAGCAGAGTCACCTGGGTCTGCGGCCTCTCGCCGGTACCCCACTCCACAAAGCGCCACTGGTATGCGCCTTCGCCCACGGCTGCGGGCGCGCTTGTTTCGCTCTCAAAGACAATTGTACCGACCGCGAGCACTGCAAATGCGGCAAGCACCAACACCCCCCAATTGCGGCGTATCATGCCCCAATTGTATCAGAAAAGAAAAACGCCCCTATACGGGGCGTTTTCTAAATGAACTTTGTAAGCTTAGTTATTGGTTGCCTCTGCGCGCACTACCGTGCCGGTCTTGTTGGTGCGGTAGGTGTATACCTCATTGCGCGCCTGCAAGGTTACGTGGTAGCCGTCTACCGTCGCCTCGGTGCAGACCTCTCCGGTGTTGCCGCGGCCCAAGCAGCCGTCCTCCCATACCTTCTCGTCTACCTGGACAATAGCGATAGTTGCGGCGCTAAGGCCCAACTTGGCGGCCAAGGCTGCGCGTGCGGCAAATGCTGCGGGCTCGGCTGCCGGGGCGTAGGACGGGGTCCCGGCTGCAGGCGCGCCGTTAGCGGGCGTGTTTGTCGCCGGCGTCTGCGTGTCTGCTGCATCATTTCCCATAAGCATCCAGTACCCAAGCCCCAGCACCACGATGACTGCGATTGCGATTGCTATGTTTTTATTCATATAAGCGCAACTATACACTACGCACCTGTACGTTTCATGAAGACGGCTCCTCCCGGTCAATGCAAGATGGTTGGGTACCAAAAAAGGAAGCGCCGGCGATTGCTCGCCGGCGTTAGGGCTTGTGCTCATATGACTCATGCTGATCAATGAGCTCTTCTATCGAGAAGCGGATGACTGCATCACGCCCGGAAGCAAAGAGTACGGGGCACCCGCGGTCTTCGGTGCGGCCGACAAAATCCTTCCTAAGATTGTTCTTCTGCGCATGCTCGTGCGCTACCTCGACAAACTTGGGGCGGAACGCGAACGAGTCATCCTCGCCCAGGTCCATAAAGCGCGACTCGATAACCGTGCCGGGCCGGAGGATGAGTGTCTCGTTAACAAGCTCTCTGGGTTTGGCATTCATTGTCAGCAGCACAGAGATGAGAGAGTCCATCCCGATAAGCCGGAAGAGGAACGCCGGCATATGCTCGCGCAGCGCTTTGTAGAAAAGCGCAAACGCAAACGCCTCGCCGTACTTGTCCCGCAAGAGCTCCTCATACGTCCGGGCAAAAACCGCCAGGTTCATGTAGAGCTCTTGGCTTTGCGGCGGCTCCTGGTGGCCAAGCATTGCGTAGGTGAGGTAGGCTGCTTGTGTATCGGTAAGATCGCGGCCGGGCCGCTCCGCAAGGGCGCGGTCCATTTCGCAACTGATCTCTTCCCATATCCGGAGCTCTTCAGCTTGTATCGCCTCCATATAGGTAGCAAAAAATTCTCCGTAGAACTCTCCGCCCCGCTTAAGCGCAGGGCGATTAAAGCCACTTATGAGCCGCGACGCAATATGGCCGATAAGTATTGACTGCGCAGCATTGCGCACGTCCTCTCGCTCGGGCAAGTCGCGAGCCAGAAGGACCGTCCCCTCTTTAATCTTATTCGGAAGTTTCTTCCAGAAGCCCCTGCGCAGGGGCAATGGCTTAAACCGTGTCCCGTGCGGGCATTCGCTCATGACCATTTCCCCTTGATGTACGTTTAGGCTGACGTCAAAATATAACGTCTTTTATCAAAAGTCAATTTTGCGGCCCGAGCGAGCGTAGTGCCGGTGCCAATGGTCAGGATTAAATAGATTATCCGCGGCGGGCGGCCTCAATTGCGGCTACATCAATCTTTTGCATGTTCATCATCGCCTCAAAGGCGCGCTTGGCCTCGTCACCCCCGGCCGCCAGGGCCTCGATAAGCGTGCGCGGCGTAATCTGCCACGACACTCCCCACTTGTCCCTGCACCAGCCGCAGGCGCTCTCCTGCCCGCCGTTGCCGACAATCGCGTTCCAATATTTGTCGGTCTCTTCCTGGCTGTCCGTCGCAATCTGGAAGGAAAATGCCTCGCTCTGCTTAAAGGCGCTCCCGCCGTTAAGACCAACGCACGGGATGCCGGCGACGGTAAACTCGACCGTGAGCACATCGCCCGCCTTGCCGTCCGGGAAGTCGGCGGGCGCATTAAATATGTGGCCCACCGAGCTGTCCGGGAATGTGGCTGCATAAAACTCCGCCGCAGCCTGCGCGTCCTTCTCGTACCACAGGCACACAGTGTTTTTAGGTGTAGACATATGCCTCTAGTATAGCAAATTGGTGTTTTTGGTGGCACAACCGGGAATCGCCCGCGACTAAACTTTTGTCGTCCGTCAGCTTGGCCCACAACTCAAAATGTTGCCGCCGCAACATTTTGGTCGCCGGCCCCGCCTCGGCTGTTTTGCGTGCTCGCAAAACATGCCTCCGGCCGTCACACGTATACGAAAAAAGCGCAGCAGTGCGCTCTTTTCGATCGTGTGACCCTACCGGGAATCGAACCCGGATTGACGGCTTGAAAAGCCGGTGTCCTAACCGTTAGACGATAGGGCCGTAGGCTCAGGTTAAAAAAACCTTTCTTAGCCTGAGCTTGGCGGAGGAGGTGAGATTCGAACTCACGGTCGGGTTGCCCCGACGCCACATTTCGAGTGTGGTGCCTTCGACCACTCAGCCACTCCTCCTGTATGCACTGCAGAACAAACGCAAAATACCATTTTTTAGCCTTTTTTGCTATAGTGGTCCCGGAAAGGAACGTTCAATGTCTAAAGATCCGCTATCGCTTCAGGCTGTTGCCTACGGCGTCTCGATGCTAAAGACAGTCCGCGCCGGCAATGCCTGGCAGCCGGATGCCTTCGATACACTGCTGGTGGCGCTTGAGGAGCGCTCAATGCCTGTCCGACACGCAGAGGTTCTGCGCGCGCTCGAGTACCAGCAGGTGGTGCACGGGCTGACTCTGTATCTGACGAAGAATCCGGATACAAACAATAAGGTTAGGCTGGCGGCACGCATCGGCCAAGACCTGCTTGCGCTTACCGGTAATCGCCCCGGCCCGCAGACAGGAGACTACGAGCGGGTATCCGAGATACTTCGCTCATGCCTTAATGACGTGCGGGGCCTGCCCCGCAGCTAACTCCGCCCCGGCTACATGCCGGGGCGTTTTGTGCCGTTTGGTATACTTGGTGCATTAGCCGTAAACACACTATTTATGAACCGAGTCGTACATTTTGAGATCCAGGCGGACGACCTTGAGAGGGCCAAGAAGTTCTACGCGGACTCCTTTGGCTGGACGTTCCAGCAGATGGGGCCGGAGTTTGGCAACTACGTAATCGTTATAACAGGGCCCGGGCCCGACGAGATTGGGGCCGGCAAGGTCAGTATGGAGGATGTCGGCATCAACGGAGGGATGATGAAGCGCTAGGCACCCCTGCCCGCGGGCGGCACAAGCCCCAACGCATTTACCTCGATAATAGGCGTCGCCAACATTAACGAGTCGATAGCAAAAATTGACGCGGCCGGCGGCGTGCCCCAGACAGATAAGATGGACGTGCCGGGCGTTGGCAAGATCCGCTACTACAAGGACACCGAGGGCAACATCTTCGGCATCATAGAGCCGGTAAAGATGTAATACCTGACAAAAAGCGATATTTTTGGTATCGTTTTTTTGTCTGCGCGATTAGCTCAGTTGGTAGAGCATCCCCTTGACGTGGGGAGGGTCGCAGGTTCGAGTCCTGCATCGCGCACCAAAGAAAAACGCCGGCACAAAGGCCGGCGCGAGTAGTCACAAGAACTCCTTCAGGAACGCATACACAGAGCCGGGAGGAGTCATGCCCGGATACCGCTCGTCTCCTACGATGATGCGGTTTGGCTTCTTGAAGTAGTTTGCCGAGAGGCTAAAGGTGTAAATCCCTTTTTCGCCGGTAGGGCGCAGCCTATCAGCCGACCTCCGGATGCTCGACCAGAGAAAGTCGAGCGACTCGTTGCCGAACATCGCCTGCCGCTCCAGTATATACGGAGCAACCCTTGAGCCGGTAGCCAGAAGGAACGTCGTCTCCGCATCTCCGCCGCCGTAGAGCCCTGCCCGCAGGTCGGTTAGGGTGTCCCCGGCATAGAAGATACGCAGATCCTTGGTCGCCATACCCGCCGCTTTGGCGCATCGCCCCACCATCCAATTAATCATCCGCTCCTTTTGCGCTCCCCAGGGTATGAGATAGAGCGTGTAGCGGCTGAGTTCCGGGTTGGTGCGGTTCGGATAGCTTTCATCCACAGTGGCCACGCGCTGCATAAACCGGTTGCCCCGCGAAGCCTCGTCTTGAATGGTCCTTTGGAGCTCTCGCATATGCTCAAGCCCCTCGGTACCCTTAAAGTCGAACTGCACGCGGTACCGCAAAGGCGCCACGTTTGTGATGCCCTTCTCGTAGTTGGAGCGAAACTCCATCGGCGACATGTGCTGTTGGTACGCCAAGCCGATATCCAGCAAGGCCGCCAACAATGCCCGACGCCACGGCTCCGGGCTTCCTTTGGCCATTTCGCCGGCGATATAGTCGTAGTTTAGGAAGTTGTCATACTCCCAGTCGACCTTGCATCCGATACCGTTGCGCACCACGATGCCGCTGCCAAACCCGGCAGAGACGTCGCGGTCGAGCGAATGCTTAAAGAACGGCACTTTTGCCGGGTCGATGTACACGTACCTGCCGGACGCATCCTTAGCCCACCTGGGCTCCGGTTCATCAAAACCGTGCACCAGCGAAGCTTTCCTCATTTTCTCCGACAGCATCAGGCCCCGGGTTCTTGCCGATACGCTACCAGTGGCAACTCCTTTCATTATCTGAATTTCTTCAGCGTTTTTTCTGTCGTCCAATTCTTGATCAGAGTCCACATCATGACTATTGACCGTGTTGGTGCCGTCCTGGTCCGAGAGCACTATAGTTCTCGTTTTTTGGAGCTTAGGCACAAACAAGGCCCCCTCGTATGGATTTTCCCGCATAATCCCCCCGTATATTAGAAGAGCATGTGGCACAATAGCCACCCCGCACATGAGCCTACAGGAGCCTACCTGATGTATACATGAACAGTCCAGATACCACCCCAACTCTTGAAATATATAAGTTTTATTGTATTCTTGCGCTATGCGCATACTCGCCATAGAGACCTCCTGCGACGAGACCGGCATTGCCCTTTTAGAGGGTGTTATAACCGCCTCGGGATTTGAATTTACTCTCCTGGGGGCTGCTGCGCTTAACTCGCAAGCCAAACTACATGCCGAGTATGGCGGGGTCTTTCCTAACTTGGCCAAGCGCGAGCATGAAAAGAATCTGCCAATTATCCTCAAGCAAGCACTCGACCAGGCTGGCAACCCCGATGTAAACGCAATAGCCGTAACCCAAGGCCCTGGGCTTGAGCCCGCTTTATGGACCGGTATTGAGTTTGCAAAAAAGCTCGCCACAGAATTAGGCAAACCCCTCTTACTTACTAACCATATGGAGGGGCACTTGATTTCGTCTTTGGTACAAGACGGCAAACTGGAGGACGTGCAACTCCCCGTGCTTGCACTCTTAATATCCGGAGGCCATACCGAGTTTGCTCTCATGCGTGAATGGTACAAATACGAAATAGTCGGACAAACGCTTGATGATGCCGTTGGCGAGGCGTTCGACAAAGTGGCACGTATGCTGGGTCTGCCCTACCCGGGCGGCCCTCAAGTTTCAAAGCTCGCCCGAGCTGCACGCGAGCAGGGACTACAGTCAACTACCAAACTCCCCCGTCCCATGCTCCAGCATAAAGACTGCAACCTCTCCTTCTCGGGCCTTAAGACCGCCGTGCTCTATGCTCTGCGCGATCGTGGGGGCATCCAGAAACTTTCAAGCGATGAGATAGGGGCCTTTGCACGCGAGTTTGAGGATACCATCGGCGATGTCTTGGTAGAGAAGACTCGCCGTGCTTTGGAGGAGACGAGTGCTAGAACATTTGTAATTGGAGGAGGCGTTGCGGCAAACACATACTTGCGCGAGCGATTGCAGAAATTTGTCACTGACGAGTTTCCTGATGTAGAGATGCGGCTTCCCGACCTCTTGATAACCGGAGACAACGGAGTGATGATAGCTCAGGCCGCCTTGGCGCGCGCACTCTCCGGTCTCGACGACACTCCCAAAGGAGAGGTGCGCGCCTACAGCAACCGCTTCTCGATTTTAGCCCCAAAGTAAACTAGAATAGCCTGTATGCCCGAGAAGTTTTTAAAGCCCTACGATGCGCAGGCCACCGAGGCCTCTATATATAAGAAGTGGGAGGAGTCGGGCTACTTTAACCCGGACAACCTGCCGGGTGACAGGCAAGAGCCCTTTACCATCATCATGCCGCCACCCAACGCCAACGGCTCGTTGCACGCGGGCCATGCGCTGTTTGTAACGCTCCAAGACATCATGACCCGCTTTGCGCGCATGCAGGGCAAGAAGGCGCTCTGGCTCCCGGGTGCCGACCATGCGGGCTTTGAGACCCAAGTGGTGTACGAGAAAAAGCTCGAGAAGGAGGGCCGCTCGCGCTTTACTATGGAGCCCGGGGATCTGTATAAGGAGATACTCGACTTCACCCTGGGCAGCAAGTCGTTTATGGAGGGCCAGCTGCGCCAGCTTGGAGCCTCGTGCGACTTCTCGCGCGAGATGTTTACGCTCGACCCCAAGGTCGTTAGTACGGTCTACGACACGTTTAAAAAGCTGAATGACGACGGGCTTGTGTACCGCGGCTCGCGCATCGTCAACTGGTGCCCCAAGCACCAGACCTCTCTGAGCAACCTCGAAACTGAGCGCGAGACGCGCACGGACAAGTTTTATTACCTCAAGTACGGGCCGTTTACTATCGCAACCGCACGCCCCGAGACCAAGTTTGGCGACAAGTACGTGGTTATGCACCCGGACGACCCGCGTTATGCGCAGTACCAGGACGGCCAGCAGTTCGAGCTCGAGTGGATAAACGGCCCCATCACTGCGACTGTTATCAAGGACGAGTCCATAGACATGGAGCTGGGCACCGGCGTTATGACCATTACGCCGTGGCACGACCAGGCGGACTTTGACATCGCCCAGCGCCACAAGCTTACCTTTGAGCAGGTTATAGACTGGCGCGGCAAGCTGCTCCCTATTGCCGGAGAGTTTGAGGGCATGAACATTAAGGACGCCCGCGCCAAAATTGTCGATAAGCTCCAGGCAAAAGGCTTGGTGGAGAAAGTGGACGAAGGCTACTCGCACGAGGTCCCTGTGTGCTACAAATGCGGCCGCGAGATAGAGCCGCAGGTTAAAGAGCAGTGGTTTATCGCCATGCGGACGCTGGCCGACCGCGCGCTTAAGGCTGTTAAGGAGCGCCAAGTACATGTTTTAACCGAGAACCACGAGAAGATACTCGTGCATTGGCTGGAGAACATCCAAGACTGGAACGTCTCGCGCCAGATAGTGTGGGGCATCCCCATACCCGCCTGGCACAAAGACGGCGAGTGGAAAATTTCAACAGAGTCGCCGGGCGAGGGCTGGACCCAAGACACAGACACCTTTGACACCTGGTTTAGCTCCGGACAGTGGCCGTTTGCCACGCTCGGCTACCCGGACTCGCCCGATTTTAAGGCCTACTACCCCACTACGGTTATGGAGACAGGGTCGGACCTTATATTCTTCTGGGTGGCACGCATGATAATGCTCGGACTCTACCGCACCGGCGAGGTGCCCTTTAAGTATGTGTACATGCACGGCATGGTGCGCGACGCCAAGGGGCAGAAAATGAGCAAGAGCAAAGGCAACGTTATCTCGCCGCTTGAGGTCTCAGAGGAGTACGGCACCGACGCCCTGCGTATGGGGCTCGTTGTGGGCAACACGCCCGGCACCGACATGAATCTCGACCCGCGCAAAGTAGGGGCCTATAAAAAGTTTGCCAACAAACTGTGGAACATCACCCGCTTTGTGCTCTCACAGGAGAATCAGGGCGAGATTATCCCCGCGCTGAGGGACGAGTTTGATGCGATGGCAAAAGACGTGACCAAGGACATTGAGGAGTTTAGGATATATATGGCCGCAGAAAAGCTCTATCACTATGTATGGGACCGCTTTGCATCCGAGATAGTGGAGGACAGCAAGGGCAAGCCCGAGTACTCCGCTACCCTGTACTACATACTGGAGAACAGCCTCAAGCTCCTGCACCCGTTTATGCCGTTTGTCACCGAGGAGATATGGAGCGACATGCCAAACAGGAAGGACCTGCTCATGGTCGAGCAGTGGCCCGTACGCACCTAGCACGCGGGGGCGTGCTACAATTTTTGCATGTCCGGAGAGGCTCTCCTTATTGCAGTACTCGGAGGCATACTCCCCGCGCTCTTGTGGCTTGTGTTTTGGCTTATGGAGGACAGGTGCGACCCGGAGCCCAAGCGCTATATTTTCTTCTGCTTTATCGCAGGCATGATAGCTGTCCCGCTTGTCCTGCCTATCGAGCGCGGCATTGCCTCCTACCTGCAGGGCCCGCACCTCCTGCTTGCATGGGCCGCCATAGAGGAGCTGTTTAAATTTGGTGCAGCCTACCTGGCTGCCCTGCGTTTTAGGGTGTTCGACGAGCCGCTAGACGGCGTCATCTACCTTGTTACTGCGGCGCTCGGCTTTTCCGCGCTCGAGAACGTCTTTTTCCTCGTCACCCCCGTGGCCGACGGCGACCTCCTGCGCTCTATAGTCACGGGCAACCTGCGGTTTATCGGCGCCACGCTCCTGCACACGCTTGCATCGGCCACCATAGGCATTACGCTCGCGCTGTCCTTCTACAAGAGCGCGCGGGTGCGCAGGCTTGCTGCGCTGGGCGGAGTTATCCTTGCGGTCGCGTTGCATACGCTGTTTAATTTTTTTATACTGGAGAGTGGAAGCGGGTCGACCTTCTTGGTCTTCCTCGTTATCTGGCTTGGCATTGTGGCTCTCCTTTTTACCATAGAGCAGGTCAAGCAGCCGCAACGTGATTATTGCTAACCACGTAAAATACAAATCTCAAGCATCAAATCACAAAAAATGCTAAAATATACTAATCCTGAGATTTGTTTGTTATTTGAATCTTGTAATTTGGAACTTAACTAATATATGGCACGAGACAGGCGATCATTGTTTGAGTGGCTCACGGGGAGCCAAGGCGACAGCGACTACTCCTTCGACGAGTTGGAGCAGGGCGGCGCCTCGTTTGCGCCTGCGCCAGCCCGCGGCGGCAAGCATGTGCCTATCTCGCGCGTATCCGAGCAGGTTAGCGTACAAGAGCCCGAGGAGGAGCCCGCAGGCGAGCTCGCGGTGGATGTCTACCAGACCCCGACCCATATCGTCATCAAGGCCATGATAGCCGGCGTTAAGCCCGACGACCTCGATGTTTCCATAACCCGCGACATGGTCACCATACGCGGCAAGCGCGAGCGCCACACCGAGGGCACCGCGGGCGACTTTTTCTTTCAGGAGTTGTACTGGGGAGCGTTTAGCCGCACCATAGTACTCCCCCAGGAGGTAGAGATAGAGGAGGCCGAAGCCTCCGAGAAGCACGGCCTGCTTATAGTGCGCCTGCCCAAGCTCGACAAGGGCCGCCAAGCTAAATTGAAAG
>CAYRYM010000010.1:0-2380 GCA_964428705.1 uncultured Candidatus Saccharibacteria bacterium
TACTGCGGGCGTGGACTATATCATCATCCGTTCTGGATGCGAGGCGCTTCGAGCCTTTCGGCCCTACTTCCTTTCGGAATAGTCTCTACACCTTCTCTGTTACCAGAGCTTGGCTCGGGATTGCCCACTTGGGGTTTCCCCGAATTCACCTCGTGTTGCAACCTAGGTTCCCCTAGGAGGCTGCCTTTTGACAGGGAGCTGCTCTACCATTGAGCTACCGCGGAATATAAACGAACGCTCAACATTATACCCATTTTTTGCATAAAAACAATTAGAAAAAAGCGTGCTGGTCTGCAAAAACTGCCATACCGAAATAGAGGCTGGATTAAGAAAGCTTTAGATAAGGCTCTCGGAGCAGAATTTGACACTGATTTTATACTGTGTTATTTTATATCCAGTTGTAATAATTGGAGGTCGTCATGAGCAGGACTTTGGCTGATATCGTCGAGAGCTGGAAAATTGATGCAGCCCAACGCGAAAAGCAATCCAGAGAAGGCAGCCCCGTATCTTCGATGGCTGAAGACGCAGGCGAAGGTATGGTCGCCCGGCGAATGCAGGAAATGATTGCAGAGGTGGAGCCATTTCTCCCATTACCTCAGTCCGTTGAGCCCCTCTTTATCTCCCCGCAATGCAAGACCGGTTTTAAGGGCGAGTGGATCAAGCCCGCGAAACTGACAGAAGCGGAGACCAACGAAATCCTCGACCGTCTGCCCAAAGAGCCACGTCGAGACATGTACAGACTACTCGTGACTGAAGGCAACCGCATGGCTGAAAGGGTCACATCGAACACGAAACCGTTCCATGATGCTCTGAAGTCGCCTGTCGGCGGGAAGTACTATCGGCTCGCAAAAGGCACCGACCGCGCTGGACGCTACAAGTCTCAACTTTGGGAAGTCCAACCGGACACCCGGTGAAATAGCCGCCCAAGGGCGGCTTTTCTTTTTACTTTTTAAACTCCACAGACTTGGACGCTATCTCCACGTCAAACCTCTTGTACCGGGCGTCGCTCGGATCGAACTTGTAGTTGATGCGGTTGATAATAATTTTGTATGTCTTGTTGAGGCTCCCCTTCATGTCCACATAGATGCGGAAGGTGGCCGTCTTGCCCTGCGGAATTTTAGTGTACAGAAGCGTGCCCAAGGTTACCTGGCTGATGCCGTCGCCCTTGCACGATACCTCGGTAGTATGTATCTGGCCCGGCGCCGTGCCCTCTATCTGGTAGACAAACCCCGTCGGCTTTTTGCCCGACGCCAGAGAGGTCGGGATGTACAGCGTCTGCTGCAGCGCGATGACGTCGAGGTAGAGAGTAAACTGCCCGTGGCTCACCGCATTGCCCTCCTCGTCGCGCTCTTTTACATAGAACGCCTTGGACTCCTTAACCTTAAAAAATACGTGCCCATCGCCTGCCTGCTTGTTCCCCGCCCCACCCTGTGGAGTATCCATACAAATAGTATATCGCACCGCGCAATTTGATATACTACCGGTATGGGTATATTTGATTTTTTCCGCAGCAAGAAGGAGGAGGTGAAGCAGGATGCATCGGCCGGTTCTGTCGCAAGTACCGGGGTCACAAGCAGCGGCGAGCCCAAGGCCGACGCTGACGCAAGCCAGCCCGAGGGCAGCGCAGCGGCAGACTCGGGTGCGCCCGCAGCCGGCGACGCAGGCGGAGGAGGTGGAGGCGACGGAGGCGGAGTGTAACTAAGAGCATACGAACGCATAAAACCGCCCGGGCCCGGGCGGTTTTAGCTTTCTTGGTGCTACTTGCTATATTCATAAAACAGTTGTATTGTTGCGCGCAGTGCCAGTTTAGTTCCAGTTGCGGCGTTGCGTACGCGTTCCTAACAACAGCAATAAGGGAACGAGCAATGGCAAAGGAGTTTAGTGAACTTTCCCGCCCTGAGAGGGCAAAGGTAGTGCGCGAGCTTATCGCACGCGGAGGCTCAGACCTGAGTGTCGCGCTCGAGCTGGGCACCACCAAGAACACAATTGTTGCCATACGCCGCGACTTCGGCATTGCGGCTAACTACCGCCCTGGGTTTGAGGATGTGCAAAAAAGCCAGAGCGGCGTGCCGCTCAGGATGGCAGCGATCGAGGCAACACGCTGCGAGTATAAGGGCGCGCACTGCCCGTACGAGGCCAAGCCGGGCAGCCCCTTCTGCCCTCTGCATCAAGACTAAGACAAACCGCCCGGCGCTACGCGCCGGGCGTTTCTTTACACCTCCCCTATTTGGTTGTACTGTATCGGCAGATCTTGAACCACAGGGAGGACAGTGTGGATATTCCAAGAGACAAAGACTACCCCGTTAACGCCGTGCAGTGCGACGGCTGCGGAGGTCACGGATGCAAAATATGCAGCTTGCGAGGCTGGCTGCCGGCTGGA
>CAYRYM010000010.1:2390-14870 GCA_964428705.1 uncultured Candidatus Saccharibacteria bacterium
CGCGACGGGTGCGGCAAGCTTATCCCGCCGGCCCAAGTAGTCTTGTATTGCTCAGACGTTTGCGCCCTGCAGGACGCATAACCAAAGGAGGCTTACATGGCACGATGGCGAGGTGATTGGGTTTTTATGAATGTGATGCACTACAAGCATCGCAGTTCGGGAAGTGAGACAGTAACCGCGGAGAGCGAGGAGAGCGCGCGTATGATGATCAAATCAAAAGCGACCCGCTCATTGTTTGGCGGCAACGTGATGACTACGTACATCACGGTAAGCAATCTTACAAAGGTCAAGGAAAGCTGGTAACACCAACCAGGAGCCCACGAAAACCGCCCGGCGCAAGCCGGGCGGTTCTTTTTGTATATAATCATCCTGTGGCAAAACAAAAAAACAAATTTAAAGTAGGAGCCTACAAGCTGCAGGTTAAGCGCTCGCGGACCGGCCGCGGGATGTTTACTCAAGAGCCTATACCGCGCGGTGCGTGCATCATAGAGTACATAGGCCGCCCGCTTAGCCTCGAGGAGATGGCAAAGGATGCGGGGCTGTACTACTTTTGGGTCAGCGACCTGGCCATGATAGACGGCAACATAAAAGAGAACACCGCGCGCTTTATAAACCACTCGTGCGCGCCCAACTGCGAGGTAGACGGCCCGGACGGCCGGATTTTTGTCATCGCACGGCGGAATATAAAGACCGGCGAGGAGCTGACGTACGACTACGGCGACGAGTACTTTAACAAGCACATAAAGCCCAAGGGCTGCCTGTGCCACAAATGCACCCCCTAGCGCAAAACAAAAAGGGCGGGATTTCTCCCGCCCTAGTCGGCGCTCGTTCTAGGCCTTGCGCTTCTGCTCGTACCTGAGGATGTACATTTCCTTAACCCACTTGCCGTCGGCGGAGAAGCACGCTTGTACGACCGCGTGCAGGTTTGGGTCGTCACTCTCCGCTACCGCGCAGTATCCCGCTTGTCCCACAACTGTGTAGTGGACAAACGCACTTTTTGAGGTGTATTTCTCATTGTCGGTCTCGTGCTCCGACACGCACTCGTATCGTTTGCCCGCAATGAGCGGGTAAAACGTTGCAACTGTGCAGCTGTTGCCTATTGTCCTTACAACAGCACCGGAGGTCCTCTCCTCGCCGAGGAGAGTTTCGAAATTAGTGCGAGTGGTTGTAACCACCTTGCCGCTCTGGTCGCGGACGACCATGTTTATAAAGGTAGCCCCTCCTCTCACCTCGGCAAACTGAAATATGCTGAAGGAATCTCCGTTCAGGCTTGTCAGCTCACCCGTTGAATACTCGCCATTTTGATACACGGGTGCGTGACGCAGGATTACCGTTTGCGCCGATGCGGCTGTGGTAAAGAAGGCGGCAGCAATTAGCACGAACAAACGCAGCATGGCTTGTCTCCCTGTTGAAGTGGATTGAGTTGTCGACGAAAAACCTTACCATTTTTATTATAACATTTTTACAAAATGCGTCAACGCAAACCTCGTCTACCGGCTCCAGGCTATGTCGGAGGGGTCGGCGCGGTAGCGCTTGCCCTCTTTTGCGGCTACGGGGCTCGGTACCGCATTAGTGCGGGTAACCGTAAATCCGTCGCCCATAAGGTCGCCCGGCGCGGCCAGCACCACCTTTTTGTTTAACTTGGACACCATGGTGACGGCGCTGGCGCGCGCGTCGCTTATGCCCACGCGCCTGCCGTCTACAACGGCATACGCGTCGCTGAAGGTCACCGTACCAAACTCGCTCAGCGGCGCGTATGCGCGCGCGCCATTGCGGTCGTACACCACGGGCATCTCCTCTATCCACTCGGCCGTGTTGTTGCGCGAGCGGTACTCAAACGTCTGGGCATGGTGTGCGCCCGTTGTCTCGTTGACAAACGAGAGGTACCACAGGTCGGGCGCTATCTCGGTCAGCGACACCTCTACCTCGTCGCCGCCCGCAACCGCAAGCGGTATAGGCTTTTGGTAGTCGGGCAAAAGTTCGTACCACGCCCAATATTGAACCTTGCCGTTTTGCACCGCGCTGTGCGTGCCCGCCTGTATAAGGTCTTTGCTTTTGCTGCCGCCTATGCCCACCCACGCCACGTCGGTCATGAGCGTTGTGGTGGCAGACAGCGTGGGCACGACCCACGAGGCGCCCACGGCGCTGTAGTGGCCGCGCGCGGCAACATAGCCCGCCCAGTTGCCCGAGAGCCGGCCGTTGACCATGCTCTCGGTGGCGGCCATGGCCGGCTGCGCCACCAGGCACAGCACTGCTACAACAAGCAACCTCAAGAAGTACTTACTGTGCATATGTATCACAAGTATACAACTTAGAGCGCTAGTCTGCCGCCCCGCGCCTTATTGTTCTCCTGCGTGCCATTCTTGCCGCGGAAGCGGCCTCCCCTGCCGCGCGCCTTCGCCGCGTCCTTAGATGCAAGCGCCTGCTCGGTTTTATGATTCTGCTTTACCGTCTCGTCTATATCGGTAGCCTTAGTGTAGTCGCGATAGTACATGAACGACCCTGCGTTACCGGTATTCTTTTTTGTATCTTCCATAGCCTAAGCCTACGCGCCGCACCTGAACCGGGCATGACGCACCGGCAAATGGTATGCTTGTACATATGGACACCGCGCTTATCGTCGTCGGATTCCTCCTGGTCGGGTTGCTGGTTATCTGGACGTTTGCGCACCTGAGCGACCCCGAGGAGATAAACGAGACCGAGGAGGCTCAGGTGCGCGACCAAACTCCTGCCGAGCGCGAGCACGAGCTGTTTGATGAGGAGGCCAAGAAGGTACAGAGCAATGCGGACGACATCGAGTTTTATTCTCCGGGCGACTCAAACAGCGACTAGCTTCATAGTACTATCAGGCGCGCATGCGAAACTTTGTGCATGCAAACAGAACGCGAAATAATCCTCACCTGCCAGGAGTGCGGCCACGAAGAAGTGGATTCGAGCAACAAGCTCCTGATGCTTAAGGTCAGGATGTACAACCACATCAACCACGCGCATCCGGTCTTGGCCGAGCGGTTTAAGGAGGTGGTCGAGGAGCACTCCAGCTTAGTTTACTAAGCTACATATAAAAAGATGGTCTACTGGCTGCTAGCCGCCTAATTTGATATGGTGGCGGTGAGTATGCAGCCCTACTTTCCAAACAACCCCGCGCTTACCTACTCTGCGCGTTTTGTCCTGCTTGCCCTCGTATACGCCGGAGTGGCCTGGCTGAGCCTCACCTTCCTGCCTGCAGGGACGTCCGGGGCGTCTTTGGTCTGGCCGGTGTCCGCCATAGGGTTGGCCGGCCTCCTCTTTTGGGGGCTTAACCTCTGGCCCGCTCTCACGCTGGGCCTGTTTGCGGTGCTTGCCTCGCAGGGCTTTGCGCCGCCGGTGGCAGCGGGCGTCGCGGTCGGCAATACCATAGAGGCGCTCATAGGCGCCTACATACTCATGCGCGTCGGGTTCCACCCCATTATGAGCCGGCTGCGCGACACGCTCGGGCTCATACTCGCGGCGATAACCTCCACATTTGTCTCGGCGCTCTTTATTGCCGCCAGCGCGGCGGCGGTATATGGCCCCGCCTTTAATATAGAGCTCCTGACAGGGCTGTGGATTGGCCACACGGTGTCCCTGCTCTCGTTCGGGCCGTTTGTCCTGCGCTGGGGCTACCGGCCGCTGTTCCGCAAGACGTGGCAGGAGGTGCTCGAGGGCATTGCCGTATTCGGGCTCATATTCGTGCTGGTATTCTTCCTGTTTTGGACGCCGCACGGCTCGCTGGGCCGCATCTCGCTCATCTATATACTGATACTCCCGCTTATATGGGCCAGCCTGCGCACCGGGCCGCGCGGGGTGGGCCTCGCGCTCTTTATACTCGCCACCGTCGGCATATCGGGCATACTGTGGGGCTACGGGCCGGTGGACGCCGGCCAGCCGGGAGCGCTGTTTGGCGTGCAGACGCTCATCGGCACGCTCTCGCTTATATTCCTGCTGTTTACCTCCATTACCGAGGAGCGCAAGGAGGCCGTCATCGCGCTGGAGGGCCATGTGGGCCAGCTCGAGAACGCGCTCGAGAAGATATCGAGCGAGGACCGCGCCAAGAGCGAGTTTATCGCCATACTCGCCCACGAGCTGCGCAACCCGCTCTCGCCGGTGCTCTCGGGCCTCGAGATTTTAAAGACCCGCGGGGAGGTCGCGGACGAAGTCCGTGACGTGCACCGCATGATGGGAGCGCACTTAAACACCCTGGCGCGGCTCCTGGACGACCTGCTGGACATCACGCGCATATCGCAGAACAAATTTACGCTCAAAAAAGAGTCAGTAACATTGCAGGACATACTCGGGCGCTCGTTTGAGATGGCAGAACCCTACCTGATCTCGCGCAAGCACGCCTTTACCAAGGACATCCCCGCCCAGGACATCTGGATAGACGCCGACCCGGTAAGGCTTAGCCAGGTATTTGTTAACCTGCTCAACAACGCGGCCAAGTACACGCCGACGGGCGGAGCGATACACCTTATGGCGCGGGTCGAGGGCAAGGAGGTTGTCGTGCGCGTGCGCGACAACGGCCAAGGCATCCCTGCCTCAAGGCTCAGGACCGTATTTGAGCCGTTTGCCGGAGGAGGCGCCACAGGCGTGCAGGCGGGGCTCCATATCGGGCTTTCGCTTGCGCGGCGCATGGCGCAGTTCCACGACGGCACTATAGAGGCGCAGAGCGGCGGAGTGGGCGAGGGCAGCGAGTTTATAGTGCGCTTGCCTATGCCGGCCATACCTCTGCCGGCCGTGCCGGCACAAAAGAGGGAGGCTGCGCGAGGGAGGTTTTCCAAAGAGGCCGTCGCGGCACTCGCAAAAGAGAACGGCCCCATGAAGGTGCTCGTGGTAGACGACAATGAGGCGGCGGCGCAGATGCTGGCCACCCTGCTCACTCACAACGGACACATAGTCTCCGTCGCGCACACCGGCTTTGAGGCAATTGAAGAGGCACAGGCGCGCCGCCCGCAGGTGGCGCTCGTAGACATCGGACTGCCCGACATAGACGGCTACGAGGTAGGCAGGCGCCTGCGCGCGCAGATGGGCGGCGACATATCGCTTGTGGCTCTCACGGGCTACGGCCAGGACGAGGACAGGCAGAAGGCAAAGGACGCCGGCTTTGAGGACCACCTGGTCAAGCCTGTCTCCATAGTAGACGTCGAGCGCACGCTGGCCTCGCTCAAAAAAGCCTAAGGTGCCAGGGTGGCATAGACTACCAGGCGCTCTGAGTATTCATTTGTATCGCGGTTCCACTCGCCGGTGCAGGTTATCAAGTTTAAATGCGCCGCGTCTTTGGCATTAAATATGCGTTCAAGCGGCACGTCGTTAACAGCGTAGGACACCGCCTCTGTGACCACAAACCGGAGCTTGGTCGAGGATGCCGTGTCCACATAGATCTCGTCTCCGGCTTTTAAATTCCCAAGATGCTTAAAGACACCGTCGAGCGCAAGCGCGTTGTCTACGTGGCCGTCCATAACGGCACTGCCCCGCAAGCCCGGCACCCCGCCGTACTTGTACCAGCCCACGTCGGTAAAATTGCCCGGTGTGGCCATGTTGCCCTGTGCGTTGAGGCCCACATGACGCACGTACGCGTTAACGCCAAGCGCGGGGATGCGTAAGTGACGGGGCAGGTCTCCGGGTGCGGCGTCGCGCGCGGGGGCAAGCGCCGCCAGGGTAGACGATGCAACCTCGGACTCGGGCGCATAGAGTGTTGCGCGCACGAGCGTGCCCGCAAAGACTATGCCCGCCGCAACAGTTACGACAGCGACCCCAAGCCGCGGTGTCAGCCGCATGCCGGCTATGCCTCGCGCCGGGTGCGGGCCAAGTATGCGCCGCCTGCCGCAAGCGCCAAGGCTGATGCGCCCAAGACTACGAGCGTAGTGGATGCCTGGCCGCCCTCGCCGGTAGCCGGAGTGCCGGGCGTGGTTGTCTGCGCGTAAGTGAGCGGCGCCGCCAGCGCCAACAGTGTGCCCACAAACAGGCCCGTTATGCCGCCCGCGATGCGCTTAGTAAGGCTTAAAGTCATAAGGGTTTAAGTTACCTGATCATGACCCCGCCATAAATTGCGCGGAGCTACTCTCCAGTATGCCCGTGCGGTCTGAAATAGAGATGAATCCCGTTAGAGGTAAGGACTAAAAGTCCTGCCTGCCGTAGCAGGACCTCTAACGGGATGAGTGCTACAATCTGAGTCATGTCTTTATTTGATGCGGCCATACTGGGCATTGTCGAGGGCATTACCGAGTTTTTACCCATTTCCTCCACAGCCCACCTTATGTTTGCCAGCGAGGCGCTGGGCCTGGCGCAGACCATGTTTGTAAAGAGCTTTGAGATAGTGATACAGCTGGGCGCCATACTGGCCGTGGTAGTCCTGTATTGGAGAAAGTTTTTGGAGTTCGACACCATGGCCCGCGTCGCCGTGGCGTTTGTGCCCACCGCCGCCATAGGACTGACCCTGTACCCTATTATTAAAAACGTGCTCATAGGCAACATTGCAGTGGCGCTCGTGACGCTCGGGGTGGGTGGTGTAGTGCTTATTGCGTTTGAGCGCTGGCACGGCACCCGGGTGCAGGCAGAGCCGCGCGCGCTTACCTACAAAGAGGCCGCGCTGGTGGGCCTGGCCCAGGCGGTGGCGGTTATACCCGGGGTGTCGCGCTCGGCCGCGACAATTGTCGGCGGCCTCGCACTGGGTATCAACCGCCAGACTATCGTGGAGTTCTCGTTCCTCCTGGCGGCGCCCACCATGGCGGCCGCCACCGCACTGGACCTGTATAAAAACGCCGGCGAGTTTAGCCAGGCCAACTGGGGCGTGCTCCTGGTCGGCTTTGCGGTGTCGTTTGTGGTGGCACTCGCGTCCATCAAGTGGCTCCTGCGGTTTGTAAAAACACACGACTTTACCGGCTTTGGCATCTACCGCATTGTGGCGGCCGCCGCGTTCGCCCTGCTCCTGCTTTAGTTATTTTTGTACTCGCAAAGAAAAAGGGCGCCAGGTTTGCCTGGCGCCCGTCTCAAACTTTTGTCTATATGCGAGCGGCTGAGTTCCGCCGGTCGTCGAGCCAGTCCATTGTCCTCACCAGATTCCAGATGAAGTAGCCGCCGATTGCCACGAGCATCAGGAAGTTGGCGAGACCGAGCTTTGTGCCGGCCTGAGCCGAGGGGAAGAAGGCGTTGGTAAGCACCGCCCCTTGCAAGCCAAAGGCCTGACTCCAGAAGATCACCGCAACGGACAGCAGTGCGCCGGACAGCAGCGGCATATCAGCCGCCACCTCGTACCCGGCCAGCCCGCCCAGGCACAAGGCAGCGGCCAGCAGCACGTACTGGTTGGCTGTGTTGGCAAACATCACCAACAGTATGAGCGTAAGCAGCCCGCACCAGAAACTGATGCGCAACTCATTCAAATACCTTTTCACTTCTATCTCCTCTGGCTGATGAAGAACGGTACATATTATACCTTTTTATATACAGAAGTCAATTATGACCCCGTACGGTATACTTTTTGGATGCCTCTTGAGCAGGTCATACATCTACTTGAAACATACGGATACGTCCTCCTGTTCCCCATTGCTATCATGGAGGGGCCTATTATCACGGTCATTGCCGGGTTTTTGGTAAGCCTCGGCATCTTTAACCTTTTTGCCGTGTACGCGATTATTGTCGCGGGCGACATACTGGGCGACGCTTTTTGGTACCTACTGGGCCGCCACGGCAGCGGATGGAAGTACACGCGCCCTATCGAGAACTTTTTTGGCCTCACGCCCGAGCGCATCGAGTCTACACGCGTGCGGTTTGAGACGCACCGCTACAAAATGATGATGGCCTCTAAGCTGGTGCACGGGGTGGGCTCCGCGGGGCTTTTGGCGGCAGGCATGGTGCGCGTGCCGTACCTGACCTTTGCCGGCACATGCCTGGTGGTAACACTTGGCCAGGCCGCGTTCTTTCTGGCGCTGGGCTATTTCTTTGGGGAGGCGTACGAGGTCATAGGACAGTATCTCGACTACTTTGCCGCCGCGGCGCTCGTGGTAGGATGCATAGGCATAATCGCCGGCATGTGGTATTTGCGCCGGGGTAGAACATCATGAGAGTACTTATCGCTTCCGACACGTATCATCCGCACGTTAACGGCGCGTCCTACTTTACCCAGCGCCTGGCCCATGCGCTCGCCGCCGCCGGCCACGAGGTGGCGGTCGTAGCGCCCGGCCGGTCGCTCCGCCAAACCCACGAGATGCACGGCCGCGTGCATTTTTACGGCGTGCGCTCCTTCCCCATCTTTATCGTGCCCAAGTTCCGGTTTGTCCTGCCGGTACTAAGCGCCATACGCAGGCGCACTGCCTATGTTATGCGCGAGTTCAAGCCCGACATTGTGCATATCCAGATGCACTTCCCCATCTCGCGCATGGCGCTTAAGGAGGCGCGCAGGCTTGGCATACCGGTGGTGGCCACCAACCACTTTATGCCGGAGAACCTCACGCACTACTTGCATCTGCCCCGCGCCGTAACCAACCTCATTCATACATGGGCCTGGCAAGATGCCGCGCGCATTTTTAGGATGGCACACGCAGTATCCGCCCCGACCCGCACCGCGGCAAACATCATGCAGCCGCAACTCAACCAAGAGATGCTAGCCATATCAAACGGCATAGACCTCAAGCGCTTTAACCCCAGCCAAGACCCGGAGCCAGCGCGCCGTGCATACGGCCTGCCGGACAAGCCCACGCTCCTGTTTGTGGGCCGCCTGGACAAGGAAAAGAACGTGGACGTGGTCCTGCGCGCGGTCGCATTGGCTAAAGACGCAGACTTCCACTTCGTGGTGGCGGGCCACGGCGCCGAGCAAAACAAGCTCCAGCGGCTTGCCAAGACTCTGGGCATCGAAGGGCGCGTCACCTTTACGGGCTTTGTACCCGACGAGCTCCTGCCGCACCTGTACGCCGCCGCCGACTGCTTTGTAAATGCGGGCACGGCCGAGCTGCAGTGCATTGTTGCGATGGAGGCTATGGCCACGGGCCTGCCCGTTTTGGGTGCGCGCGCCGTTGCCCTGCCCGAGCTCGTCCACCACGAGCACAACGGCTACCTGTTTGAGCGGGGCAACAGCAAAGAGCTTGCGGGATACCTAGCGCAGGTAATGACAGACAGGGCGTTGCGCGAGCGCATGGGCCAAGAGAGCCTGCGCATTATCGCCCCCCACGACCTTAACACTACGCTCGAGGCGTTCGAGGATTTTTACCGCAAAGCGATTTCATCTGTATGAAAACGCTCATCAACCGCTATCGCGAGGCGAGGCAGGAGCCGGGGTTTGTCGCCTCGGTGTTCGTGGGCGCCTCGGCCATGGCCGCTGCGCTGTGGGTCAACTTTTGGGCCATTAAGCAGGCTACCGCGCACGCCGGGGTCGGCGTCGAGGACCTCATCCTCTCCAACATCCCGGTGTTTGACCTGGACGGCGTGTTTGTATACGGCACATTTATTGTCGTGGCCTTAAGCATACTCATCATCTTTAACCGGCCCAAACGCGTGCCGTTTGCGCTCAAGGCGCTTGCTCTCTTTATTATCATCCGCTCGATGTTTACGCTCATGACGCATTTGGGGCCGCCGGAGGCGCTGTACGTGACGGACTTCGGCGACACCATAGTGCGCTCGTTCTTTGGGGCGGACCAGTTCTTCTCGGCACATACGGGCATGCCGTTCTTGGGCGCTCTGGCACTATGGTACGTCAACCGCCGCGAGGCGTTGTTCTTCCTTATCTCGTCGATATTTTTTGGCGTGGTGGTCCTGTTGGGCCATATCCACTACACGATAGACGTATTCTCGGCGTTCTTTATCACCTACGGGATACTCCACATAGCGCAATGGCTCATGCCACAGGACTGGCGGCTGTTTAAGTCGGCATAGGCGCCAAAAACGCAGTATCTGCAACGTATTTCCTCCGTCTGAAGGCGGGCTTCATGAACAGTTCAGGTTGTATAGGGCACACTTAGGTGGTATTAATCTTTCATAAACCCCACTGTATGCACCTACTCATAGTCGAAGACGAGGAGCGCCTGGCCAAAGCCCTTAAAAAGGGGCTCGAGCTCAAGGGCTACGCGGTCGACTGGCTTGCCGACCCGGAGAAGGCCCGCAGCCGCATACTGCTCTACCGCCAAGAGTACGACCTCATCATCCTGGACCTCATGCTGCCGGGGCTCGACGGCGCCACCATTACCGAGTCCGTGCGCCGCGAGGGCGTGGTTACTCCCATCATCATCCTGACCGCGCGCAACGAGACCGAGCACAAGGTAGACCTGCTTAACAAGGGCGCCGACGACTATATCGTCAAGCCGTTCAGCTTTGAGGAGCTTTTGTCCCGCATCAACGCGGTCCTGCGGCGCCCCACGCAGCAAAAGCCCGTTACGCTTAAAGTAGGGCCGCTGGAGATGGACATGGCCACTAGGGTGGTTAAGCGCGACGGCGAAGAGATTGCACTGACGCTCAAGGAGTTCTCGCTGCTGGAATGCTTTATGCGCCAACCCAATGAGGTGTTGAGCCGGGAGAAGTTGTTTGACCATGTGTGGGACTTTAACTCGCTGTCGTGGAGCAACGTGCTGGACGTGCACATGAAGAACCTGCGCAAGAAGCTGGGGCAAAATGAAGATGGTGAACAATTATTTGAGACAGTTCGCGGCGTGGGCTACCGCCTTGTGGGAGAAGTACACGCATAGCTACCGGAGCGACCTCTTCTTCCGTACCGCGGCCCATATTGTCGCCCTGCAGACGGGGTTTGCGCTCCTATGCTTTGGGGCTATGGTGTTCGTGGCGGCAAGCACTGGCCAGGCGCTCTTAATGCTCGTGCTGCTGGCGGCGCTGTGCGTGGGCGCCACGGGCATGCTTATACGGCTGAGCCTCAAACCCGCGCGCGACAACCTGCGCCACCAAAAGCTGTTTATCTCCAACATCGCCCACGAGCTGCGCACGCCGCTGTCCATAATAAAAACCAACAGCGAGGTGGCGCTCATGGACCCGGGGCTTGACCCGGACGCCGCGGCGGCCTTTAAGGAGACCATAGGCGAGCTCAACCGCATCTCCGATATCATCAATAACCTGCTCTCGCTAAACACGCTGGCGCGCCCCGAGCGCATGCAGTTTAAGAATCTCGACTTGGCACCGCTGTGCGAGGCGGTCGTCAAGCACTTCCAGAACCTTGCGCGCGAGCGGGGCATAAAGCTTGCCTTGCGGCACGAGCGCGGCTCGATTGTCTGGGGCAACGCCGTGGCGCTCGAGCAGGTCATGAGCAACATCATTAAGAACGCCCTTTCCTACACCTCGCGCAAGGACAGCGGGAGCGTGGCAGTGACGCTCAGACCCCAGGAGGGTATGGTGCTCTTCCAGGTTCAGGACTCCGGCGTGGGAATGACACAAGAGGAGCTGCTGCACATATTCGAACCGTTTTACCGCGCCGACAGCTCGCGCAATCGCCGCGGCGCCGAGGAGGGCTCGGGGCTGGGGCTCACTATAGTCAACGAGATGGTGCGCGTGCACCGCGGCAAGATACAGGTAGAGAGCCGCCGCAAAAGCAGCAAAAAGCCGGGCGGGACTACGGTGTCGGTGTTCTTGCCGTTGGGCGGTGCTGCCGCTCGTGCGGCACAGGAGTCCAGCTCGACCTCGCTGGACTTCTCCAACCACAGGAGCGTGAGCACTTAATGCAGTTTCTTCACGCGGATGTTCATACTCGCTTTAAGCCACCCTGCTACCATGTGCGCATAGCGGGCAAGTAGCCCGCAAGGTCGGCGCACAGAGCCCATAGAGGCCGCCGTTACCTTAAGAGCAGGCGCTTGGTTACAAAAGCATACTAGCCATAACGCGGTCGACACAGGCACTATGGAAAAAATAAGTAGCTAAGCCGGAGGGCTGGGCCGCCAAAGGCGTCCCGGCCCTCCGGCGCTTGTGTACTTATACTTGTAATTTTTGAGTGCAGCAGTAAACTTCTGGTATATGAACAAAACAGGCTGGACACTCGCCATCATCAGTATCCTTATTATCGTTGCCGCCATTATCCTCTTTGTCCTGCCGGGCACCGGCCGCGCCCCCACCGTCGAGGCCCCGGCCACCACCACCCCGGTCGTGGTTGACGAAAATCCGTCCTTTGGGGACATGATCGTTGTCGAGTCTCTGGACAACAACGACACCATAACCTCGCCGCTGACCATAACCGGCAAGGCGCGGGGCGGCTGGTACTTTGAGGCCTCCTTCCCTATCGAGATACAGAATGCATCAGGCACCAAGATAGCCGAGGGCCCCGCACAGGCACAGGGTGAGTGGATGACCGAGAACTACGTGCCGTTTAGCGCGACGCTCACCTTCCCCGCCCAGCCCGCAGGCTCCGTAGGCAAGCTCATACTCCACAAAGACAACCCCTCCGGCCTCCCCGAGAACGACGCTATGCTCGAGATGCCGGTCTCGTTCTAAAGACTAGGCTCCTGTAGGCGCAAGCAAAAAGGCCCTGAAAAATAGTCTGGC
>CAYRYM010000011.1:0-14551 GCA_964428705.1 uncultured Candidatus Saccharibacteria bacterium
TTCAGTTTTATTTTACTCGTCCTCCAGTGGCGGAGGAGCGATGTCGGCAGGGCCGGGTTCATACTTGCCCAATACGGAATCTGCGGGCTTGCCGCCCATAGACTGGATGTCGAGCCTCCAGCCGGTCAGTTTAGCCGCCAAGCGCACGTTCTGGCCGCCGCGGCCAATGGCCAAAGACTGCTGGTCGTCGGCCACCTTAACGGTTGCCTGGTGCTGGTCCTCGTCCAAGGCCACCTCCAAGATGCGTGCCGGGGACAGAGCCTCCTCGATAAAGCTCTTGGTGTCCTCGTTCCACTCTATAATGTCTATCTTCTCGCCTCCGAGCTCGCTCGTAACTGTCGAGACGCGCACGCCGCGCTGGCCTACAAGCGAGCCTACCGGGTCTACGTGCGGGTCTGTCGAGGCGACGGCCACCTTGCTTCTGCTGCCGGCCTCGCGGGCAATAGCCTTAAATATGACGGTCCCGTGCGCCACCTCGGGGACCTCGAGCTCAAAGAGCTTCTTGAGGAAGTCCGGATGCGCGCGCGACATGCGCAGGTATATGCCACGGGGCGACTCCTCTACCTGGTAGAGGAGTGCGCGGATGCGCTCGCCCTGGCGGTACCTCTCGCCCGGTATCTGCTCGTCGTACGGCAGTATGCCCGTGGCACGGCCCAGGTCTATGTAGAGGTTGCCGCGCTCCATGCGCTGTACCGTGCCCGAGATAATATCGCCCTGCTTGGCGCCGTACTCGGCAACCACGGAGACCTTCTCGGCCTCGCGGATCTTTTGGATAATTACCTGCTTGGCGGTCTGTGCGGCAATGCGGCCATAGTCGTCCTGCGCCTCCAGAGGGAAGACAAGCTCCTCGCCTACCTGCACATCGCGCTTGATAAACTTGGCGTCACTCAGCAGGATGTGCTGCTCGGGGTTGTAGCGGGGGAGCTCTACCTCGGTGTTGCCCTCGGCATTAAGCCTGTCCTCGGTCTCCTCGTCCTCGTCCTCCATGCGCACGGTAGTCTCGTCTACCACCTCCTTAATCTGCTCAAACTCGGTCGTGCCGGAGTTCATATCCAGGCGCGCGCGGATAACCTGGCCCTTCTTGGCGTACTCCTTCTTATACGCGGTCGCCAAAGCTGCCTCGATAGCCTCGATAACGCGCGCGCGGGGTATGCCCTTCTCCTCCTCGAGCTCGCCGAGGACCGAGTTCATTACTTTTAAATCCATCATATATGGGTGCTGTGTTTAAAGTTTGTAAGTCTGATCTTCTTTCAGTTCGGAAAAAAGAAAGACCGCCCACTCGGGGCAGTCATTCAGATACTCCAAATGTACCCCCGCAGGCGCGTATTGTCAAGAACCACCTTTTTAGCTACATTGGGCGCGGATCCAGGGGAAGGTAATCATGTTGCGCAGTATCGCTCAGGTAGTCTGGTTAATCACGGTCTTTGCTTTAATCGCCCTTTCTTTTCGTCCGGTAGACTTGGCTCTCGGATCGTATAAGGAAGTTAGATGGAGAACTACTACGCACGAGTGCCAAGGACGCTTTATTGTGAGCCTTACCGGACTTCGGCAAGGATTGTCGGATGGCTCATGCTCTGAACGTTGACCGGGCCGCCTGCGAAGGCGGCCCTTTTTCTTTTCCTATATAATAGGAAGCAAATGCGTAGTGATGACCAATTGTTTGGGCAGTTTTTAGTTGATGCGGGGCTGCTTAGCCGCTCGCAGCTTAGTGACTTGCGCGCAAGCGAGGCTCCGCTGTCTAAAACACTTATTGATTTGGGGATTATGGGCGAGGATGAGGTGCGCCGCGCACAGGCGCACGCGCTTGGCGTGCCGTTCCTTGTTGTCGAGCCGCACGACATCGCCATAGAGGCTCTTGTACTTATCCCCGAGCCGCTTGCCCGCGCACGCGGGGTTGTGGCGTTTGCCGCAGACGAGAGCCGCGTGATGGTGGCGGTGCTCGACCTCCAAGACCTCGATGCTCTGCGTGCACTCGAGCAAGAGGGCCACTTTGGCGGGCGCACGCTTGTGCCGCACCTAACCACCCGCGAGACGGTTAAGCGCGCCCTGCTTAAGTATCAAAAGCACCTTAAGGAAAAGTTTGGCGAGCTATTAAGCGACGGCCGGCACGTGGCCGAGGCGCTCATTAAGCATGCGCTGTACAGCCGCGCCGGTGGCGCGCACGTAGACATAAGCGTGCACGGTGCCTTGGTGCGCTACCAGCTGGGCCACGCCCTGCACGAGGCCATGCGCCTGCCAACCCAGGTAGGCCACGCCCTGGCCCGCGAGCTAAAGGTGCTGGCCAAGCTCATGCCGGTGGCGCGCCCGCAGACAGGCAAGTTTAAATTGGAGAAGGACGGCGAGGTCGTGCATGTGCACGTCTCTACAACGCCCACCGTGGGCGGCGAGAGGATACACATGCGCTTGGCAAGCACTGCCTCCGGCGCCCAGGGCCACACACTCGAGGCCCTGGGCCTGCACGGCGAGAGCTTGGTCGCACTAAGGCTTACGCTCGAGAGGCGCCGCGGTATCGTCGCAGTATCCGGCCCCACCGGCTCCGGCAAATCAACACTTTTGTACACCATGCTCGACCTCTTGCAGCACCAGGGCGTGTCTGTGGCAACTGTCGAGGAGCGCGTAGAGTACCGCCTGCCGCACGCCGCGCAGACAGAGGTGGGCCAGGGTGTCAGCGTGGCAGCCGCCTTGCGCGCTACACTGCGCCAGCACCCGGACATTTTAATGGTGGGCGACGTACGCGACCAAGAGACGGTGTCGCTCATTGTGGCCGCGGCCGCTCGCGGCGTGTTTGTCTTGGCGGGGGTTGATATGGAGGCAGAGGAGCTGCTTGCCACCGACGCGCATACGCTGGTGCGCACGGCACTCGTGCGCCGGCTTGCCACCAACCAGTTTGCCGCCACGCGGCCGCTTGCCCGCGCCGAGTCCGACCAGCTCGAGGTTGCGGCCGACTTTGCCCGCGTGTACGAGGCGCTTAAGGAGGAGGGGATTATCGAGCAGGACACCCCGTGGAAGGATGTGGCCTTTGCCCACCCCACTCCTAGCACAGAGCACCAGCAGGGCTACGAGGGCTACATTGGCGTGCAAGAGGTTATTGCCCCGGGCTTTGAGACTTTGAATATAGTAGAAGACGCCCTTTTTAAGGCCGCCCAAGGCCTCACCAGCGTAGAGGAAGCCTCCCGCCTCACTCAGTAAGCATCGCAAGGTTCGACCTTACGGAAGAACGGGGAGGACTTGACAAAATCCATTTATGGGTGTATAATTGTATCAGAACCTGCACCTCATACACGGGTTTCTCTGCGCTCCGGCAGAACCGGAGTTCCTCGCGGCAATGCCGCTTACCGAGCCAGCGACAGGATCGCTGGACAGGAGGATACAATGACTGCAATCCAGACCGGCCGTGGCCATTTCGTGGACCTGCTCAGCTACCTCGTAGCAGGAGTGATTCCCACCACGTCGATCGACCTTAACATTTACTCCCTAAGGGACAAGTTCCATTCCCTAGAGGAGATGCGGTTGTCTCGGAGATCTCGCAAGGGATGGGAAACACTGCAGCATCCCATGTTGGGGTTGTTACAGTGGAAGTTGGGGGTATCTCCATTCCGGGGGTACTACTTCTTTCTCCGTGTTAACGGGAAGCCGGTCCTTGAGCAGACCGGCTACAACGGTTCGCTCCGCGAGGACGGTCGCCCGCGTTGGACGGCACCGGCGGCGCAGAAGCTTGACCCGCTCGTTCGGGAAGATGCTGAAGATTGGCTACGCCGCAAGATTGCCGCGTAGTAAACCTAAATGGACGTGAGCTCCGGACAGTCTCACAAAGGCGACCCTTAAAACGGTCGCCTTAATTTTTTGTGTAGTTGATGCTTTTTAGTAAGGTCGGACCTTGCTAGGGGGGGATTTAAGGGGACTTGACAAAACCCCTTTATGGGTGTATACTTGCATTTGGTGGTGGTCTTTGAGACGCCGCAGCCTCCGTCCAGAGAGACGCTGAACTAGAGGGCCAATCCTATCGTGCAGTGACACGCCGGGCCCATCGGCACGACAGCAATCCTGTTGTCGTGATTCATTTAGCGCCCCACGGGGCAGGAGGTTACGATGGTTTTTTCAAGAGGAAACAATGTTGATACGAACATCGGCAACGAGATCATTGGTGAGCTAATGGTTAAGTTGCCTCCAGAGAGACTTCCTTGGGAGTACTGGGAGGAAAAATACTTGCTCGAGCTCGTATTTAGGTACGGGTTCAAGACCGCGGAAGCGATCGACCTCCTAAGTTGGTTAATTCCACGCTTCGATGCAGATGCATGGCATACGTGCATGGCAAATCGAAGAGAAGCACTCCAGAAAAGGCTAGAGGAGCGCAGAAGAACCGGACTGGGTCAGCGAAGGCAGTAGAAAGTTGGTTGCAGGACCTAAACCTGTCGCACTTGCTCGAGGCGTTACTCGAGCAACCTTTCAAGCACTTGAGGCAACTCGAGGATTTGAAAGGGTCGGCATTGTGCTGACCCATTCCGCTATAGCAGCGGTAACTTAAGGGACAACGAACATGACGTGCGGCATCAGTTCAAGTTCATTTAATGCGACCGTTGCAGTGCGTAGCAACGGCGAGGCGGCAGCAGTTCTCTGCTGGGATGGCCTCCATCGTCTGCATGCGCCGGTCCACCGGGTGACGGAGACCGACGCATTAGCACGGGCTCTCTACTTCGAAAGGAGGGGACAGCTCGACCAGGCAGAGGAGGTGCTCCAGAGGTATCTGGACGGGCACCACATTTAATACGGTTCAAATTGGGCGGTCTGCGAAAGCAGCCGCCCTTTTGCTTTCCTAAAATGGTATATTGGGGAGGTGTCAAAAAAACGCTTGGTAGTGGGGAATTGGAAGATGTACGTCGAGACCCCCGACGCGGCTAAGAAGTTTGCTACCAGTCTGCGCAAGAAGGCCCGGAGCTTTGCCGGTGCCGAGGCGTGGCTTGCGCCCGCGTTCCCGCTTATTACCCCCGTGGCAGTGGCCCTTAAAGGCTCAACTATAAAAGTAGGTGCGCAGACCATTTCCATACATGCAGAGGGAGCGCACACCGGCGAGGTGTCGGCCAAGATGCTTAAGAACATCGGAGTCTCGTTTGCACTTGTCGGGCACTCGGAGCGCCGCGCCCAAGGCGAGACTGATGAGCTTATCCGCGAGCAGCTAATGGCCGCACTATCGTCGGGCTTAACGGCGATACTGTGCGTGGGCGAGGTGGAGCGCGAACCGGACGGCTCGCACTTTGCCCAGATTGCCAACCAGATACACCGTGCCCTGCAGGGCGTTGTTCCCATGGGTCGGCTTGTTGTCGCCTACGAGCCCGTGTGGGCCATAGGCAAGCAGGCGCAGGACGCGATGCAAGGTGAGGACCTCGAGGAGACTGCGATATTTATCCGCAAGATCCTGTCCGAGGCGCTGGGCCGCGAGGCGGTGAGCAAGGTGCCGATACTGTACGGAGGCTCTGTCGAGCCCGCTAACGCCGCCGCACTCATGAAGGAGGGCGGGGTTAACGGGTTTTTGGTAGGGCACGCGAGCGCGGATGCCGATTCATTTATTGAGATACTCAAGGCCGCGGGGCCTGCTAAAAAATAGTCATGCAAGAAATTAAATCTGTGCGCGATGCCGATGTGGCGGGCAAGCGCGTCTTGGTAGCTGTGGACTTTAACGTGCCGCTTAAGGACGGGATGATAGTGGACGATGCGCGCATCCGTGCATGCCTGCCGACCCTCGAGCTCCTTAAGGGTCGCGGAGCCAAGATAGTCATCATGACGCACTTGGGCCGCCCGGGCGGCCGCGAGGTAGAGGCGCTTAAGGTAGCACCCATAGCGCACCGCCTGGGCGAGCTTATGGGCTGCCGCGTGACCGTAGCACCGGAGGAGAGCGACTTTATGATGCTGGAGAATTTGCGCTTTGACGCGCGCGAGGAGGAGGGGAGCGCGGAGATGGCACAGGAGCTGGCTACCTTTGGCGACGTATTTGTTAACGACGCATTCTCCAACTCGCACCGCGCGCACGCATCCATAATAGGCGTGCCGCAGATACTGCCCGGCTACGCGGGTGTGCGGCTTATGGAGGAGTGCGAGAAGCTGCAGGAGGCGCTGACTCCTCCGCCGGGCGCTATAGCTATCATCGGCGGTGCTAAGTTTGAGACAAAGCAGCCGCTGATAGAGAAGCTCATACCCCAGTACGCAAAGATTTTGGTGGGCGGTGCTATGGGCAACGACATTATTAAGGCGCGCGGGCTGCCGGTGGGCGCCTCGCTAGTTTCTAACGTGCCGGCCAATGTCGCTATTGCCAGCAACGACAAGCTTGCCGTTGCCAACGACGCGGTTATTGAGAAGCTTGAGCCGAAAGAGGCGCGCACGGGCCTGGTTGTGGATGTGCGCGCCGACGAGCGCATTGTTGATGTAGGGCCGGTAACGGCAGCAGCCTGGGCGCAGGTGGCCGAGGATGCACCGTTTGTATTGTGGAACGGCCCTCTGGGTATTTATGAGGAGGGCTACACCGAGGCGAGCGACCTGGTAGCCCAAGCGCTGGCGCGCTCCGGGGCGCGCGCGGTAGTGGGCGGGGGCGACACGGGTGCTGCGCTGCGCAAATACTCGTTTGATCCGCAAAAGGTCTTTCTCTCCACGGGCGGCGGCGCGATGCTGCTATTTTTGACCCAGGGCACATTGCCCGGCATCGAGGCGCTTAAGCAGAAGGTATAAGGTGTATGTGCGTGTGGGGCACCTCGTCTCCTACTATAGAGAGGCGCACCATTTCTACTTGATGCTTGTCTTTTAGCTCTAGCGCGAGTTTTTTAGCAATGCGGAAGAGGTGGTCCGACAGCTCGTCAGAGATTTGATAAAACCAGCGCGAATGTTCTTTAGGTATAAGGAGTGTGTGCCCGGGGGCTTTAGGGTGCAGGTCTAAAAACGCCACTACAATGTCGTCCTCATACACCTTGTCGGCCGGTATCTCGCCGCGCGCAATTTTGCAAAAGATGCAGTTGTCCATGTACATCAGTATACTAAACCGATGCAAAAAGTTTATGCAGTTAGGGAGAGGCTGCATGACAACCTGCTTGAGCACCTTATGTTGGCGCGCGGCGTGGCGCCCGAGGGCTTTGCCGACTTCCTCGAGCCGGACTACCTGGCGCACAGCCACGACCCGTTCCTCTTGCCGGGTATGGAGGCCGCAGTAGACAGGATTATTGCCGCAATTAAGAGCAACGAGCCCGTGTGCGTGTGGAGCGACTACGACGCCGACGGCGTACCCGGCGGCGTGATGCTTGCGGGGTTTTTGCGCGACATGGGTCTTAAGGTCAGGCACTACATTCCGCATCGTCACAAAGAGGGCTACGGACTCAATATCGAGGGGCTGCAAGAGTTGGCAGAGCAGGGCCACAAGCTTGTCATAACCTGCGACCTGGGTACCACCGAGATAGAGCAGATTGCGTACGCAAACACCAAAGGCATTGATGTCATCGTTACCGACCACCATCTCGAGCCTGCCGTGCTGCCGGAGGCGTTTGCGATAATCAACCCCAAACTAAGCACGAGCAAATATCCGTTTGACGGCTTGTGCGGCGCGGGCGTGGCATGGAAGCTGGTGCAGGGAGTGCTCAGCAAATACCGCCCCGAAAGTTTCCCCGAGGGGAAAGAAAAGTGGTACCTCGACCTGGTGGGCATAGGCACACTGAGCGACATGGTGCCCTTGGTGGGGGAGAATCGCATGCTCGCGCAGTTTGGTCTTAAGGTAATGCGCCGCGGGCGCCGGCCGGGGCTCGCGGCGCTACTAAAATTGCTGCGCATCCAGCCGCGCACACTTACCGAGGACGACATCGGCTTTATGATCTCTCCGCGCATTAACGCCGCCTCGCGCATGGACAGCCCGGAGGCTGCCGCGCGCTTGCTTGCAACAGAGAACGCCGCAGAGGCGGGCGAGCTTGCGTTTGCATTAAACAAAATTAACGACGAGCGCAAAACGCTGGTGGCCAGCACGGTTAAAGAGGTTAATAAACGGTTATTGCTCGGCGGGCTCGAGAGCCCGGTCATAGTTATGGGCAGCCCCTCGTGGCGCCCCGGCATCGTCGGGCTGGTGGCCAACAGCTGGGTAGAGGCGCACCACAAGCCTGCGTTTTTGTGGGGCAGGGAAGGCGGCGAACTTTTGCGCGGCAGTTGCCGATCAGAAGGTTTCACTAACGTTGTGGAATTAATGCACGCAGCTGGTGATGTTTTTGACCATTGTGGAGGCCATGCGGCCTCGGGCGGGTTTGCTCTAACAGAGGAGCGCGCACATGAACTACCGGGCGCGCTCAACAAGGCGTACGACGCTCTCAAGAGTCAGGGTGCGGCGACTAAAGAGATTGTTGTAGACCGCGAGCTGGACCTGAGCGAGTTGCCGCACGCACTGCGGCACCTAGACCGCCTCGCGCCATTTGGCATCGGCAATGCCAAACCTCTCTTTATATTCCCTAATGCCACAGTGGGCTCGATAAAAATGTTTGGCAAGCAGAAGAACCACCTGCAGGTGTCCTTGGCGGATGATTTTAACCGCGTGGACGGCATAGCGTTCTTCTCGACTCCGGAATCGTTCCAAAAGCAGCCGACAACGGGCGCTCGTGTAGACGCGGTGGGCCACATAGAGCGTGACTGGCGCGGCCAACCTAGAGTGCGCATCGTCGATATCCTTTAATTGTTATACTCCAGCTATGCAGGAAATTCTTTTGTTTACGGATGGGGCTAGCAAGGGCAACCCCGGTAAGGGGGGCTGGGGCGCTATTGTCGCGGGTAATGGCAAGGTGGTCGAGCTGGGCGGCGCCGCACCGCACACCACTAACAACCGCATGGAGCTTATGGCGGCCTTGCGCGGGCTGCAGCACGCCAAGCAGCTGCCCGCGGGCCCGCGCATACTGCGCACCGACTCGTCCTACGTTATAAACGGCATCACCAAGTGGGTGCACGGCTGGCAAAAAAACGGTTGGCAGACCAAAGAGAAGAAGGATGTTTTAAACAAAGACCTGTGGAGCGACCTGGTTGAGGCGGCGCACGGCCAGCAGGTGGCGTGGGAGTATGTGGGCGGACACGTCGGGATAAAAGGCAACGAAAGGGTAGACACCATTGCCTCGGAGTACGCTTTGGGCAATGAGATAAAGCTGTTTAAGGGCAAGATTGAGGAGTACGAGGTGGACATCACCGACCTGTCGCACGACGTTGTGCTTAAGGACAAGAAGTCGGCGGGCAAGTCGCGCGCGACGACCAAGGCGTTTTCATACATCAGCGAGGTGGGCGCGGTTGTGGTGGTGCACAAAAGCTGGCCCGAGTGCGAGGCGCGCGTACGTGGCAAGCATGCACGGTTTAAAAAGGCCATAAGCCCCGCAGATGAAGCCGCAATAGTCGCCGAGTTTTCCAAGGCGCGCTAGTGCGGTAGTGTTGATGGGTGAACTATAAGCTCTATGCTGTCGTATGTTTGTCGCTCGCTGCGCTTGTTTTAGCGCGCTACGAGGTGCTGCAATATTTTGAGGCACGTACATCGCTTGCGGCGTATGCCGAGCGCACCGCCGTGGTGGCGGGCACCGTGGCAGGCGACCCGGACCGCCGCGCCACCACGCTGCGCGTGCCGCTTAAGGTAGAGACAATAAACAGCCAGGACGCGCCGCACGGCACACTCCTGGTGCTGTTGCCGCGCGAGACTGCCGTGGCCTATGGCGAGCGGCTGGAGGTGCGCGGGCTTATAGCATTGCCGGAGAGTTTTGAAACTGACACCGGCCGCGTGTTTGACTACCCGGGCTACCTGCGGGTGCGCGGCATCTCGGCGGTTATGGAGCGCGCAACACTGCGCGCACAAGAGCCCGCCGGGCTCACTGTGCTAGGCCCGCTGTACGCTCTTAAACATACGTTTGAGGAGTCGCTCAATTTAAACATTGCCGAGCCCGAGGTGTCCCTGCTTAAGGGCATGCTGTTGGGCGAGCGCGGCGGGTTTACCACAGATCTATTGCAGGCGTTTGCAGTGGTGGGGCTTATACACATTGTGGTGCTCTCCGGCAGCAACATCGCTATTGTAGCCGAGGCGGTGTTTAGATTATTGGGACTAGTGAAGCGGCTGCCGCGCGCGTGGCTCTTTGGCATTGGCTTTGGCGTCATCGTGCTGTTTGCTTTGATGACGGGCGGCGGGGCGGCCACGGTGCGCGCGGTTATTATGGGTGCTATTGCGATACTGGCGCGCTACCTGCGCCGGCCGGAGGCCGCATTGCGCGCGCTTATTGTCGCCGCGGTCTTGATGGTGCTCTACAACCCCTTGGTGCTGTGGTTGGACAACGGATTTATCTTAAGCATTGCGGCAACCTTCGGGCTTATTACGCTCGCGCCCTATATAGAGAAAAAACTCACGCGCCTGCCCACGTGGAAGAATTTTAATATCCGCTCGATAGTAGCGACCACCATAGCGGTCGAGATATTTATATTGCCGGCGCTGCTCTACACCTCGGGGATGTTCTCGCTGCTCTCCTTGCCGGTCAACGCGCTGGTGCTGCCCCTGGTGCCGTTGGTAATGCTGGTGGGGTTTGTCGCGGGCGTGTTCGGATTTATCCATCCGCTGTTGGCCCTGGTGCCGGCGTTTATCGCTCAGTTTCTCTCAAGGCTCATCATAGGCATAGCCGAGCTTGCGGCCGACATCCCGCTTGCTTCGGTCGTCGTGGCTTCCTTCCCCTGGTGGTTAGCAGTCTTGGTCTACATCCCGCTTACTTTTGTAGCGTGGAAGGCCTATGCGAAATCAAGCCTCGCCTCGCGCACATAATTTTTTGCTAAAAATTTGCTACTCTCGGCCCGTCGGCCTGCGAGATGCTCGTCTCAGCTTATTTCGTGTAGGCCTCAAACCTCTTCTCAATCACGCTCCAGTTCAAGTTCTTAAAGAAGGCGTCGATGTATTTGCCTTTGCCTTGTGCACCATGGTCTAGGAGGTAGGCGTGCTCCCACACATCGAGTGCGAGTACTACAGGGAGTGTGGCAAAGTGGCCCTGATGTTGCTCGCCGCTAAAGCCCGCCAAAAATTGTTTAGCCTCTGGGTCCCAGTACAAGAGTGCCCAGCCGGGTCCGCGCATAGAGCCAATAGCTTTTATATACGGCTCGACATGCTCCACTTTCATATACTCCTTCGCTAGTTGTTGTGCGAGTGCAGAGTCGGGGTTAAGCGCGGTGGCTCCACCCTCAAACTGGGCAAAGTAGAGCTCGTGCAGGCGCATGCCGCCAAACTCAAACGAGCGGCGGCGTATCAGCTCGCTTAGTGCGTGCTGGTGCTTCTCGCTGTCTGCGGCGTACTCGGGCAAGAGCTTTGATATCGCGTTGAAGTTTTTAACATAGCCCTGGTACAGGCCAATGTGCTCCTCGACAGACTTGGCCGAGATGCCGTCGAGCTGGGGGATGTTAAATGTTTTGGGAGAGTATTCCATATAATGAAAGGAAAATTAATGCTACACGCCTAGTATGCCCCAAAAGCCTGAAAAAGCCTTGAATTTCAAGCATTTATCCACACCTACCCACTTGCGCTTGCGTTTTTACCCCACGTGTGCTATAATAGAAGTAGGTGGGGAAGTCCCACAAACGGTAAATGTTTTCACACTAGATTCCGGAGGAGAGAATGTTCAATATCACACGTCGTGATATCGCGTGGGGCACTGGTATCGCCTCCGTGATCGCAACCGCCGCTTTCATCTTTATTCTCAGCAACCTGGTCAATTCGACCGCCAAGGTTACGGCGAATGGAATGAGAGCCGGAGTGTACGTCGCTCGCGGCGTAATCGCAGCCGGCTTTGTTCCGGCGACAAGGTCTTACGACGACCCGGAGCAGGCTGAGGATCTCGCCAACGTCGCCCTCGACGAGGAGACCAGCAGGAAGGTCCTCGCTCAGGGGAAGTAAGTTTCAATCAGTGAGTTGTGCGTAAGGCGCGATGGAGAAATCCAATCGCGCCTTTTGCTTTTCTGTGTACAATGCGCGGGTGGATTTTATACGAAAGCATCCGCTTGTCCCGGTCGTAGTGCTCCTGGCACTCGTGTGCCTTGGTATATGGCTCGTGGTACTGGGGCAGGGCAGACACCAGGGCCAGCTCACCTTTGCGATGCTCGACATAGGGCAGGGCGACGCACTTTTTATAGAGGGCCCGACCGGCATACAGGTACTTGTTGATGCCGGCCCCAACACAGGGGCCGTGTTGCGTGCGCTCCCGCGCGTGATGCGCTTTGGCGACCGAACCCTCGACGCGGTTATAGAGACGCACCCCGATGCAGACCACATGGGCGGGTTTGTAGACGTGCTTGCGCGCTACAAGGTGGGGGCGTTTATAACGCCCGGCATAACAGCCAAGACAAACACGCTCATAGAGGCTCTTAATAAAAGCGTAGATGCGGAGCGTGCGCTTATATTTGTGGCGCGCGCCGGCATGGTCATAGACCTGGGTGGGGGAGCGCGGCTCGACATTTTGTACCCCGACACAGATGTGTCGGGGTGGGGCAGCAGGACCAACGACGGCTCTATTGTGGCGCGCGTGGTGTACGGAGAGACCGAGGTACTGCTGGCGGGCGACGCGGCGTTTGCCACAGAACAGCGTCTGCTGGCAGTAGCCTCAAGCTCATTGAGCGCTGATATTTTAAAGGTGGGGCACCACGGGTCAAAAAGCTCGACGGGCGTGGAGTTTATACAGGCAGTGCACCCGCAGGTGGCGCTGGTGTCGGTGGGGGCCAAGAACACCTACGGCCACCCTACAAAGGAGGTGCTCGACCGCTTAAGCAGTGCCGGTGTGCCCGTAATGCGCACCGACCAAGACGGCACAATAGTGTGCACCTCTGACGCCATAGCGTTTACCTGCAAATAAAAAACTCCGGGACATTCCGGAGTTTTTTACTTGCTTGTTTAAATTATTTGACCAGGCCGGCCTTCTTGAGCGTCTTGTAGGCGCCGTTCTTGGTTATCGTGCGCAGGCCCTGGGTCGAGACGGTAACGGTTATCGTCTTGTTGAGCTCGGGGATAAAGATGCGCTTCTTCTGGAGGTTGACCTGCTTGCGGGTCATGCCGGAGGGGTTGAACTTGGTAGCACGAATACGGTTGGAGTACTTACCAGCCATTTTCGAGCCTTTTTTGGTGATTGGGCAGATTTTTGCCATAGAAAAACCGGGCGAGTGCCCAGATATCGATATGCTATCATGATTTTTAACGAATGCAAATAGACATCATCTTCGCCATAGGAGTCCTGGTAGTCTCTATAGTCCTCCACGAGGTGGCCCACGGCTATATGGCCAACTTCTTGGGCGACCCGACGGCGCGCCTGCAGGGCCGCCTGACCTTAAACCCCATAAGCCATATAGACCCTATAGGCTCCCTGCTGTTGCCTGCGATACTTGTTATTACCCAGTCGCCCATGCTTATAGGCTACGCCAAGCCGGTGCCCTACAACCCCTACAACCTGCGCGGCAAGTACGCCGAGGGCTGGGTGGCGTTTGCCGGCCCCGGGGTCAACATCATACTGGCGCTCATATTCGGCCTGGCTATACGCATGTTTGGCACCCAGCTGGACCCGGCGCTCCTGACCGCCTTTGGCACTATTGCCTACGTCAACATGCTCTTGGCCCTGTTTAACCTCATACCGATACCGCCCCTGGACGGCTCTAAGGTGCTCTCGTCGCTATTGATGGCAGTGTCGCCCGGGCTGGCCCGCGGATACGACAAATTCCGCCTTAACTTCGAGCGGCTAGGGGTGCTGTCGGGCACGCTCCTTATATTGGCGATATTCTACTTTATGTCGCCGTTTTTTAGCGCGGCCCTGCTGCACCTGTTTGGCCTTTTGACAGGCGTCTTTGCATAGCCTTGTTTGGTGATATTTTTTGTGACAAAGTGGGCCAAGTTGTAACAGGAGGATCAAGGTGGAGCTACAACCGAGTGATGTCCCTAGGGTCCTTGATGCCGTGCAAGCTAGCTGGCCGGGTTTCTTTGATGGTGCTAAAGCATGTTGGTATCCTTCGGACAAGACAATAAGGGCTGCCAACGAGTCAAGCTATATTACGGTCGCCTTAAGTAAAGGAGGTAGGCTTTGCATGGTTTTTGGCGCCACCTTAAAGGGAAAGGAGCACGGCTATGGCCTGCTGCCATATCCGGTCAAAAACTTGGATTTGCCTACTTAATTGGTTGAGCCGGGCATCTTAAGATGCCCGGCCTTTTCCTTAATTTGCATCACTTCTCCATATGTAGTACATTGTCTTCAACGCCTTCAGGGCGTTTTAATTTCGTAAATGGCACGCCTCTCACAACTAGTACGCAAGGGCCGCACCCAGCGCCCCAACAAGACCAAGTCGCCCGCACTCGCGCGCGGTTTTAACGTGCTCAAGAACAAGCCGGTCTTCTACCCGTCGCCCTTCAAGCGCGGCGTATGCACCAAGGTAACCACCACGACCCCCCGCAAGCCTAACTCCGCTATCCGCAAAATTGCCCGCGTACGCCTGACCAACGGCCAGGAGATAACCGCCTACATCCCGGGCGAGGGTCACAACCTCCAGGAGCACTCGGTGGTTATTG
>CAYRYM010000012.1:0-212 GCA_964428705.1 uncultured Candidatus Saccharibacteria bacterium
TCCACCACGAGGACGAGCTACGCCGCTTAGACGTGCGTGTGGGCGACACGGTGATACTGCAAAAAGCGGGCGACGTTATCCCGGACATTGTCCAAGTGCTCACCGAGCTGCGCCCGCCCAAGTCTAAGCCGTACCGCTGGCCCAGTGCGGTGGCCGAGTGCGGCGCCGGGGGCAAGATTGAGCGCGTGCCGGGCCAGGCCGCGTGGCGCTGT
>CAYRYM010000012.1:222-13916 GCA_964428705.1 uncultured Candidatus Saccharibacteria bacterium
CCGCAAGCTCAGGTACTTTGCCAGCCGCGGCGCTCTCAATATAGAGGGCCTGGGCCCCTCAACTGTTGATGCGCTGCTGGAGCAGGGGTTGGTCGAGCACGCGGACGACTTCTTTACTCTTACAGAGGGCGACCTCTTGACCCTTGAGGGATTTGCAGAGATCAGTGCCAAAAAACTTGTTGAGTCTATACAAAAGATTACAAAAGGCGCGCCGCTCTCGCGCGTTGTTACCGCGCTGTCAATCTCACAAGTAGGAGAGGAGACGGCAATACTCTTGGCGCAGAACTTTAAGACCATAGACGACATTGCTGCCGCGAGCGAGGATGATCTCGCTTCTATAAATGGGATAGGCCCAATAGTCGCCAAAGCTATACGTGACTGGTTTGATGAAAAAGAAAATAAAAAGCTGGTAGCTAACCTCAAAAAGCACATACAAATAGAGCCCGAAATTCTGCGCAGGTCTGACCTGCGCAACCTGCCGCTGGCGGGCAAGACGTTTGTGCTCACGGGCGGGATGGAGAGTATGAGCCGGGACGAGGCCAAGGAGCGCATACGCACACTGGGCGGCGATGTCTCATCAAGCGTCTCCAAAAAAACATCCTACGTGGTGGCGGGCGACGAGGCCGGCACAAAGTTAGATAAAGCCCGCGAGCTGGGTGTTGCCGTGCTCTCTGAAAAGGAGTTTTTAAAGCTCGTTAAGTGAGGTATAGTGGCCACATGATTTCGCTCGAGGACATACAGAATTTGGCGCGGCTGGCCCGGCTAAAGATTAGCCCCCAAGAGGAGGAGAGCCTGCAAAAGGACATCTCGAACATCCTCGACTATGTCGGGCAGGTCTCTAGCGTGCCTATGCCGGAGAAAAAGGAGGATGCGGGCCTCCTGCACAATGTGATGAGAGAGGACGCGCTGCGCACCGATGCTACGCTGGCCGGCCGCGAGGAGGCGCTTGTGCGGGCTTTCCCCGCAAGCGAGAACAATTACAACGTCGTGCGCAAGATAGTGCAAAAGGACTAGCCCCGTTAGAGAACTACTTCTACTTCTTACGACTCTCAAAACCTTACACTATATGGATTCCAGTGATAAAAAAAGTAATTTCTCTAACGGGGTGAACTTGGCGGACCTGACAATTGTCGAGGCGGGCAAAAAGCTGGCAGCGGGCGAGATAACCGCGGTTGATTTGGCGCGTGCGTGCCTTGCCAATGTTGAGGCAAAAAACAAAGAGCTCAACGTGTACCTCGAGGTGTTTGATGATGTTGTGGCACAGGCGCAGGCCGCCGATGCGCGCAGGGCGGCAGGGGAGACTCATCCGCTCTTGGGTATCCCCTTGGCTATCAAGGACAATATTTTAGTAGAGGGGCGCGTGGCCTCTGCAGCGTCTAAAATGCTCGAGCACTACGTGGCTGCCTATGACGCAACGGTTATAAAAAAGTTAAAGGAGGCCGGCGCGGTGTTTGTGGGCCGCACCAACATGGACGAGTTTGCGCTGGGCGGCTCGACGGAAAACTCTGCCTTTGGCGCAACGCTGAACCCGCACGACCCCGCACGGGTGGCCGGCGGCACCTCGGGCGGCTCGGCCGCGGCGGTGGCATCCGGCATGTGCCTGGGTGCACTAGGGACTGATACGGGCGGCTCGGTGCGCAACCCGGCGAGCTTCTGCGGGGTTGTGGGGCTCAAGGGCACCTACGGCAGTGTGAGCCGCTTTGGCCTTATTGCCGCGGCATCGTCGTTTGACCAGTGCGGACCTCTGGCCAAGACAGTCGAGGACGCGCAGATTATATATGAGACTATTGCGGGACGTGATGAGCTCGACAGCACCTCCATTGCCGGTACATTGTATCCGAAGCACGAGCCGACAAAAAAGATTGGCGTACCGCGCTCGCTTATGGCGGCGGGGCTCGACGAGGATGTGCGCGCCGCCTTTGATAAAAAACTGGACGCGCTTAAGGCAAAAGGGTACGAGCTTGTTGATATCGAGCTGCCGTCGCTCTCCTTTGCCCTGGCAACCTACTACATTGTTAACTTTGCGGAGGTGTCGGCCAACTTGGCGCGCTTTGACGGCGTGCGCTACGGCCTCGCGCTAAAAGGGGAAAACCTGTTTGACGACTACGCCCGCAGCCGCGGCGAGGGCTTTGGCCAAGAGACGCGCCGCCGCATTATGCTGGGCACGTACGTGCTCTCGTCCGGCTACTATGACGCGTACTATGGCCGCGCAAATGCCGCGCGCGAGGCATTGCGCCGGGAGTTTGTTGAGGCTTTTAACACAGTTGACGCTATAGCGACACCCACGATGCCGACTCCGGCCTTTAAGGCGGGAGAAAAGTCCGACCCCTTGGCGATGTACTTGGCCGACATCTTTACGGTAACCGCAAACCTTACCGGCAACCCGGCAATCTCTATACCTATGGGCACGGCGGAGCGCGAGGGCAAGCAGCTGCCTGTCGGGCTCCAGCTCACGTCCGCGCACGGGGATGAGGCCGGACTGTTGGCCTTAGGAAAGGAGATACAATAGCAGGTAATGGAGAGCGGTTTTAATTTTTTCAATCTTGAGTATCTGCTTACCCGGGTGTGGGACCTGTTTGGCAACTTTCATGTCGGCGAGTGGTGGGCCACACTGCCGTCGTGGTTTGCGTCCCTAACTTCGCTTATTGCAATATGGGGGATGATACTGACGCTCCTGTTGGTGATACTTATCGTGTACACGCAGATACGGCTGGTTACCGTCGAGCACGAGGGCTTCCACGGCAAGGAGGTGCACCAGGTACACGAGGAGGAGATTGCCGCGCCGCCGCCCCAGCAGGAGCGCTGGAAGCGCGTCATGGAGCTGGCAAGCTCCGGCGCACCCAGCGACTGGCGCCGTGCCATACTCGAGGCCGACATTATGCTTGCGGCGGTGTTGATGGAGGCCGGGTACGAGGGTTCCTCTGTTGGCGAGCAGCTTAAGATGGCAAACCCATTCCAGATGACGACGCTGGACCTGGCCTGGAGAGCGCACAAGGTGCGTAACCAGGTGGCGCACGGCGGCGAGGCCTACAACTTAACCGAGCGCGACACGAGAGTGGCCATAGACCAGTACCGCCGCGTATTTGAGGAATTCGGCGCGATTTAATAGCAAAACGCCCCAACGGGGCGCTTGCATATCATGTTGCGGGGGCAGGAATTGCACCTGCGACCTTCAGGTTATGAGCCTGACGAGCTACTACTGCTCCACCCCGCTGTGATTCGAACTTGTGTATATTATACTAAATTTGTACTATACTGCAAATATGACACACACATTTTCAATAAAGGAAGCTATCGTGTTCGGCTGGCACAAGGTCAAGGCGCACTCTCAGCTGGTGTTTGCCGTGGTGCTGACCATGTTCGCGCTCCAGGTTGCCTCGTCTCTTGTAGAGAAGGGCCTCCAGGGTACGGCCATAGGCGCGGCCGCCTCCATTGTGCTGGCGGTGCTCGGCATTATCTTGGGCGCGGGTATGACGCTTGTATTCCTCAAGCTTGCCAAGGGCGAGCACACTCAATACCGCGAGATTATCCCCAACCTTAGCCTGGTGTGGAAGTACTTTCTAACCAGCCTGCTGACAGGGCTCATCACACTGCTGCCGCTTATGGCCGGAGCGCTCGCATCGCTCGCACTGTTGGTCCCTACGGGCGCCGTCAACTTTTCCGAGAGGGCGCCGGTTGTGGAGGGTAACGAGTGGGCCTTTGCGTTCAGCATGATTATCATGGCCGTAGCCTTGGGCTTTGCCGTCTACTTTGGCATCCGCTACTCGATGGCGCGCCTCGCGGTGCTCGAGGGCGCCGACGTCTTGGAGAGCCTGCCCAAGAGCACCAAGCTTACCCACAACATTAAGTGGCGCCTTGTGCTTTTTGCCCTGGCTATCGCCGGTCTCAACCTCTTGGGCCTCTTGGCACTTGTCGTCGGGCTCTTGGTTACTATCCCGGTGTCGGTCCTGGCCTTTGCGCACGTGTACCTCAAGCTGAAGTCCCACCACGGGCACAACTAGTCTTAAGACGCACCTAGCTTCGTTTGTGTCGGTGGAAGGACTTGCACCTTCGACCTTGGCTTTATGAGTGCCATGCTCTAACTACCTGAGCTACACCGACAGTGGAGTTAAGGTATCATTTTTACTCCTTTGTTTCAATAGACACGGGACTTGGTCAGGCGTCAGATTTTGTCGTCACAAAATCTGCGCACGACCCTGCCTCGCGGTTTTGCCAGTGCAAAACATCGCTCCGGCTTTCAAGTCCCTTTGCAAGACGAGTCGTCGTCTTGCAACTCTCGCTACGTAAAAATCCCCCGAGGGGGATTTTGTCTGCGCGAGAGACGGGACTTGAACCCGCAACCTCCGCCGTGACAGGGCGGCGCTCTAACCAGTTGAGCTACTCCCGCAAACAAGGGGATTGTAGCTTAAAAACACGATTCTTCCAAGAGCGTCCCGAGTACCAGTGCGTGTGTGGATAGATTAAGAAAAACTATACAAAGCGTGCTTGAATAGGACAAATGCCGCCACAAGCCCAGCCTCCCGTACCCGCGCCCGCTTCTGCACCAATTCCCACTGTGTCTCATGCTGGAAGGAATACCGCTATCACTTTTATTATCTTGCTACTGGTTGTAGTGGGCGCCGGAGGGGCGTACGGCTACTACCAGTATCAGCAGACGAGCGTACTGCGCGCCGAGCTTGCGCAGGCCAATGCTGGCCTTGCAAGCAGCACTCAAAACTCTGTGCAGCAAGGCAGCATTTCATATGTGCCCTTTGTTAACCAAAGGGAGGGGATACGATCCCAGATCCCCGAGGGTTGGACTGTGTCCGAGGAGACTGCCGTGACCGGCGTGTATTATATGTTTGTTACGTCACCGGACTTTGTAAGCCTGCCGCCGGTGGGCGGGATGGGAGACAATACCACCGAGTCCGGCATGAGGATAAAGCTCTCGGTGGCAACGTCATCGCCCGAGCAGGAAGCAAAAACTGAGGCCGAGCTGCTGCAACGCATAGAAATGCATCGTGCCGGCAACCTTGTGTATGTCGACGAGTTAACCGAGGTACGCAAACAAAGCTCGGTATTGGTGTACAGTGTGGGCAAAGTTAGGGACGGGTTCTGGGGCACGGCACACTTGTATAAAGACGGCTACGCCTACGACGCCTACTTTGAGTTTAGCGGAAAATTGGGAGAGGCGGAAAATATCCTGAAAACATTCATGACCGGCATAGAGAGGCTGTAGTATACTTTTGACATGGACGCCATATCAAACTTTTTCCGGGTCATATTGGACTTCCTGCTCCAATTTTTGACCCTCATTATCACGTTCTTTATCTCGATACTCAACCTCGTGCTCGACTTTGCCCGCAACCTTGTCGGCACGGTCTCCTAAGCGCGGTTTGAAAATCGTGCGGAAATGGGCTACTCTAGCAGGGTTCATAAGCCGAAGTAGCTCAGTTGGTAGAGCAACTCCATGGTAAGGAGTAGGTCGCCGGTTCGATTCCGGCCTTCGGCTCACGTATAGTAGTTAGCCACTAGCCGCTAGCCATTAGCGTAAGCCGCAAACAAGCCGGGGTAGCTCAGTTGGTAGAGCACTTCACTCGTAACGAAGAGGTCGCGAGTTCGATCCTCGCCTCCGGCTCAAGAAGCGTAAGTATGGACAAAGAACAACGGGACATGCGCATACGGGAGCTCGAGGCGGCTATGGAGGCCCCCGACTTTTGGCAGAACCCGGGGGAGGCGCAGTCTTTGATAAAGGAGCTCCAGGATTTAAAAATTGAGGCAGAGGGCGGCAGTGCCTACGACCGCGGCGGGGCGATATTGTCTTTTGTAGCGGGTGCCGGGGGCGACGATGCCGAGGACTTTGCCCAGATGCTGGTGGAGATGTACCGCAAGTTTAGCGAGAAGCGCGGGTGGAGCATGCGCGAGCTCCATAAAAACGAGAACGACCACGGCGGCTACCGCAACGCAAGCTACGAGATTTCCGGCTCCGGCGCGTACGGCGTTATAAAGGGGGAGTACGGCGTGCACCGCCTGGTGCGACAGTCACCGTTTAACGCCAGCCAAAAGCGCCAGACCTCGTTTGTGCTTGTCGAGGTCCTGCCCGTTATAGACAAGGTCGCCGACTTTGAGCTTGATGAAAAGGATCTGGACATCACCGTAGCCCGCTCCGGCGGCCCCGGCGGCCAAAATGTTAACAAACGCGAGACTGCCGTGCGCATAGTGCATACCCCCACGGGCATATCCGCGCACGTGGACGGCGAGCGCACGCAGGGCGCCAATAAAGAGAAAGCCTTGGCCATCGTTAAGGCCAAGCTCCTGCGCCAGCTGGAGGAGGAGCGCAAAGACAAAATAACCGACCTCGCGACCGCGACCAACAAGATAGAGTGGGGCAGCCAGATACGCTCCTATGTGCTCCACCCGTACAAGCTGGTTAAGGACCACCGCAGCGGGGTAGAGGTGCACGATGCCGAAGCGGTACTGGAGGGAGACATCGAGCCCTTTTTGCAAAACGAAAAAGTAGGGTAAAATATACAGGTTAATGATCTACTACGACCGCGTATCCAAAATATACGCCGACAGCTCTACTGCCTTGGAGGATGTGTCCTTCAGCGTCGAGCCCGGAGAGTTCATCTCCATAGTCGGTCACTCGGGTGCTGGCAAGACCACGCTCGTTAAGATGCTCCTGGCCGAGGAGAAGCCGTCGTCCGGCTCGGTATTTTTTGAGTCTATAAACATCCACGAGCTGCCCTTGCACCGCATGGGCGAGATGCGCCGCAAGATAGGCACCGTGTTCCAGGACTTCCGGCTCCTGCCGCAAAAGACCGCGTACGAAAACATTGCCTTTGCCATGGAGGCCGCCGGCCGCTCAGAGGCCGACATACGCTCCGACGTGCCGCACGTGCTGGAGCTTGTAGACCTCGGCGACAAGATGAACAACTTCCCGGACGAATTGTCCGGCGGGGAGCAGCAGCGCGTGGCTATTGCCCGCGCGATAGTCAACCAGCCGGACGTTATCGTGGCCGACGAGCCCACCGGCAACTTAGACCCTGTCAACACGTTTGAGGTGGTGCAGATACTTAAAAAGATTAACGACCTGGGCACGACCATCATACTTACCACCCACAACAAGGGCGTTATAGACAGCCTTAAGAAGCGCGTCATAACCATGGACCGCGGCAAGGTCATACGCGACGACCGCGAGGGGAAGTATATTCTCTAACACTAAACAACAATGTCCTGGGTAACCATAAAAAGAATATTCCGCGCAGGCTTCCTCGACTTCTGGCGCAACGCCTTCGTCTCCTTTGCGTCGATACTCGTCATGACGGTGACCCTGTTTGTGGTGGGCATGACCATATTTGCGGGCGTGATGCTCAACTTCACCATCACCGAGCTTAAAAACAAGGTAGACGTGAGCGTTTACTTCCTGACCACCACGCCGGAGGATCGCATCATGACGCTCAAGTCGGCTCTGGAGGCGCGCCCCGAGGTTACCTCGGTGGGCTACATATCGCGCGACGAGGCACTGGCCCAATTCCGCGAGCGCTACAAAGACGACCAGCTCGCGCTCCAGGCCCTGGAGGAGCTGGGGCAGAACCCGCTCGAGGCATCGCTCCAGATCCGCGCCAAGGACATATCGCAGTACGAGGCTATAGCCGAGTTTGCGCAGAACCAGGACACAGCAAACGGCACTGCGGCCTCGATAGACAAGATAAGCTTTTATGACGCCAAGTACCGCGTTGCGCTCGACCGACTGCAGGACATCACCGACTCGGCCCAGCGCCTGGGCTTTATTGTCATCGCCATACTTGTGCTGACAACCATTGCAATCTCGTTTAACACCCTGAGGCTGGCCATATACTCCTCGCGCGAGGAGATACAGGTTATGCGGCTGGTGGGTGCCGGCAGCTTCTTTATCCGCGCGCCCTTCATGATAGAGGGTATGCTCTACGGCCTGGTGGCGGGCATAACCACCCTGCTGTTGTTCTACCCGCTTACGTGGTGGCTGGGCTCGGCTACGGCCAGCTTCTTTGGCGGGGTTAACATATTCAACTACTACCTCTCGCACTTCCTGCTCTTCTTCGCGGTTATTGTAGGCACCGGCGTTGTGCTTGGTGCGATAGCGTCCTTCCTTGCTGTGCGTCGCTACCTCAAGATATAGAAAATGGTCAATCCCAAATACATCTTCGTCGTGGGCGGCGTTATGTCGGGGATTGGGAAGGGGGTCGCAACGTCCTCAATAGGGCGGATACTCAAATCTAAGGGCTACAAGGTCACAGCGCTCAAAATAGACCCGTACATCAACGTTGATGCGGGTACCATGAACCCGACCGAGCACGGCGAGGTGTTTGTCATGCAGGACGGCTACGAGACCGACCAGGACATGGGCAACTACGAGCGTTTTTTGGGCGAGACCCTGCCGAGCGTCAACTACATGACGACCGGACGCGTGTACCAGGAGGTGATACGCCGCGAGCGCAACCTGGAATACAAGGGCCGCAACGTGCAAGTGGTACCCGACGTGCCGATGGAGGTTATACGGCGCATCAAGGAGGCACAGGCCACGGCCGCGGCTGACGTCTCGATAATCGAGGTGGGCGGCACCGTGGGCGAGTACGAGAACATCCTTTTTATAGAGGCGGCGCGCATGTTGCGCCAGATGCATCCGCAGGATGTCGCCGTGGTCCTTCTGTCCTACGTGCCTATCCCGGGCAACATTGGCGAGATGAAGACCAAGCCCACCCAGCACGCCAACCGCGAGCTTAACTCCACAGGCGTGCAAGCCGACATCATACTCGCGCGCGCCACGGTGCCGCTGGACGAGAAGCGCAAGGAAAAAATTGCCACCTTCTGCAACATCCTACCCGAGCGCGTGATATCCGCCCCGGATGTTAAAAGCATTTATGATGTGCCGCTGAATTACGAGAAGGACGGCATGGGCGACATTTTGTGCGATGTGCTGGGCCTGGAGCGCAGGCCCACCGACCTGGGCGAGTGGCAGGCATTTGTGGCCAAGGCTCAGAGTGCAACCAAGACACTCAAGGTGGCCGTGGTGGGCAAGTACTTCGAGACGGGTGACTATGTCTTGGCCGACTCCTACATATCGGTCCTGGAGGCGATAAAGACCGCCGGCTACCACAACGATGCAAAAATAGAGCTCTCATACCTGGACTCCGAGGATTATGAGAAGGACCCCAGTAAGCTCAAGGAGCTTTCACATTACAGCGGGATACTTGTGCCGGGAGGCTTTGGCACGCGCGGGGTAGAGGGCATTATCGCGGCTGTGCGGTACGCCCGCGAGAACAAGATCCCGTACTTTGGCCTGTGCTATGGCATGCAGCTTATGTGCGTCGAGTATGCGCGTAACAAGGCGGGGCTTGCCGGCGCCAACACTGCCGAGATAAATAAAGACGCGCCGCACGTGCTCATAGACATTATGCCCGAGCAAAAGGAGATGATAGCAAAGGGCGACTACGGCGGTACCATGCGCTTGGGCTCGTATGCCTGCGCACTTAAAGACGGCACTATTGCCCGGCAGGCCTACGGCAAGGCAGAGGTGTCGGAGCGCCACCGCCACCGCTACGAGGTCAACCCGGAGTATGTAGGCAAGCTCGAGGCCGCCGGGCTCGTATTTAGCGGTACCAACCCGGAGCACAAGCTTATGGAGATTGCCGAGCTGCCGCAGAGTGAGCACCCATTTATGCTGGGCACGCAGTTCCATCCGGAGTTCCTCTCGCGCCCACTCTCGCCTCACCCGCTGTTTATGGCGTTTGTAAAAGCGGCAGGGGAGCACACCCCTGCCTAGGGCTCATTGAGCTTTGAGGGTATTTTTGCTATCGTGGCGGAGTATTGCCAGATCGTCTAATGGTAGGACAACGGACTCTGAATCCGTTTATCTTGGTTCGAATCCAAGTCTGGCAGCTGAGGAATATTTATTAGACGAACCCGGACTTGGATTCGAACCGGGAGGGGGTCGGGGAACGGGAGTTCCCCGTGGAGGAAGGATTGGGAAAACCGAGGGTTCCCCAGCATGTGAGTGTTCCAAGTCTGGCAGCGGAATAGTACTATCATTGATAGGGTCTGGCTCTTGATGTTAGTGGAGGGTAGCTGATCTCGACTTACCTTAGAGTTTGTTGTATTTTGTATATAGATCCACCTGGAGAAACACCTATGCACCCCGAAGAATATCTTGACCTTGTTAATGAGAAGGATGAAGTAATCGGAAGAAAGCTTCGTTCAGAAATCTACGCGGAGGGGCTCAACAACTTCCGTGTGATTAACGCGTTCCTGATCAACTCTAAGGGCCAGCTTTGGATCCCTCGTCGTACCGCACACAAGGCGATATTTCCGTCGGCGCTCGACTTTAGCGCAGCAGGCCACGTCGAGAGTGGCGACACCTATGAGCACACCTTTGCAAAAGAGGTTGGAGAAGAACTCAACATCGATGTCTCCAAGGTCTCGTATCGCACATTAGGCTTTCTCAAGCCTGGCGAGCTTGGAGAGCGGCCAAAGCAATTCATGGGCGTATACGAAATCCAGAGCGATGAAGCTCCCAAGTACAATCCTGACGACTTTACCGAGTACTTCTGGCTCACACCCCAAGAAGTGATCGCACGGATCGAGGCAGGAGATAAAGCCAAAGACGATATCCCTGTGCTTATCAAACGCTTCTACCTCTAGGGGTGGATATGGGCGGCCTTCACTGGCCGCCCTTTCGCTTGCAGAAACCGATATCCTGAAACTCTTGAACGATGTGGGGATAGCGCCCTAAAACTGCCTTATACTTAGTGTATGACTCTTACGAAATCTGCCCGCTTCCTATTTATTGCCATTATTTCTGCCTTTGCTTTGGTGCTTTTGCTCCCCACGGGGGCCCGGGCCGCCACCTGCGACTTTACCCGCAACCTCGAGAAGGGCGACGAGGGCCAGGACGTTTTGTGCCTGCAGAAGTTCTTGAACAGCCACGCCGGCTACACCATTGCGGCTACCGGCGCAGGCTCGCCCGGGCAGGAGACTACCCAGTTTGGCGACAAGACCGTGCAAGCACTCATTAAGTGGCAGAAGGCCAACGGCCTCTCGCCGGCCATAGGCTACTTTGGCCCGCAGTCGCGCGCCAAGTATGCGGCAGGGGCGTCAGCCGCACCCGCAGCGCCCGGCGCTGTACTCGGTGCCAGCACCGACACGGGCAATGCCTCATTGGTAGTGTCGCTTACTTCTCAAATTTCATCACTCACCGCCGAGCTCAACAAGCTGAAGGCCAATCCGGCCCCCAGCAGCTCAGGCGACCAAAAAAAGGCCACCACGGCAATTAAGGAGGCACTGGACCAGTATGAGGACGCACAGGACCAGATAGATGATATGGACGGCGACACCGCCAAGGCGGAGGGCAACCTCGACGATGCCTGGGACGACATCTTCGACTCTGTTGTTGCATTCTTTGACAACGACTACACCGAGGCTACAAGCAAAGCCGAGGAGGCTCTTAAAAATGCCATAGACGCGTACGAGGACGCCGGCGGCGAAAGCGAGGAGGATGAAGTGGATGAGCTTATCGACGAGGTTGAGGACAGGCTCGACGCGGTAGAGGACGAGATAAACCAAGCCGACGACGACGGCAAGGATGTTGATGAGGCCGAGGATATATTTGCCGATGCGGAGAAGACGTTCAAGGCCGCCAAGACAGCTGCCAAGGACGAGGACTTTGACAAGGCTAAGACCTTGGCCAAGAAGGCGCGCAGCGAGGCCAACGACGCTCTCGATGCGATAGATGACGACAACAGCAGTGACAAAGAGAAGGCGCAGGACGCCATAGACGACGCACAGGATGCATATGACGACGCCAAAAAAGAGATTGACGAGGCAGAGGACGACGGCGACGATGTTGACGACGCGCGCGATGTACTCAAGGACGCCAAGAACAAGCTCAGCGACGCCGAGGATGCATACGACGACAAGGATTATGACGATGCTAAGGACCTGGCCGACGATGCCGAGGACCTGGCAAAGGACGCAGTTGACGAGCTTTAATCAAACCAACTAACCACGTATATGGGTAAAGGAAACAACGCATACAAAAAGGACAAGAAGAAGCCCAAGAAAGAAAAGCCCAAGTAGCCCGGCAATAGGGCAGGGCGGCAAACATTGATTTTTCCCAAAATCAGTGTTATATATAGAGTATGAAAGCGTTTAAAAAGGGCCATCGCAAAGGCTCGTATAACCCCCTGACACCAAAAGGCACGGCCTCCCGTGCGGGGTTTAGGAGCGCGCCCAAGGCGGACCGCCCTCTTGAGATGCATCAGGCCAGCTGTGTCAGCTGTAAGAAGTTCTGCGAGGTGCCCTTTAAGCCCAACGGCAAAAAGCCCGTGTACTGCCGCGACTGCTTTGGCAGGGAGGACAAAGAGAGCCTGCGCACAAACTCCAAGCCCGCCTTTGGCGAGCGCAGCACTGTCAGGACCAGCATCGTACCCCGCACTCCGGACATTAAGGACGAGATACGCGCACTGAACATAAAGATAGACACGCTTACCCGTATGGTAGAGGCGCTCGCCAAAGTGCCTGCGGCTAAATGACCAAGGGCGAGGTCATAGTCCGGTTCGAGGCAGTATCGCACGACTTCGGAATCAAAAAGCCCATACTGGAGGGCGTTAACTTTGGCATCCGCAAAGGCTCAAAGATTACGCTCATGGGCCAGAACGGCGCGGGCAAGAGCACCATTTTTAGTTTAATTACCGGTGCATCCGTGCCGCAAGACGGCCAGATACATATACAGCACGGACTGAGCATTGCGATAAGCCGCCAGGTTATCCCGCGCGAGCAGCTCGACATGACGGTGCGAGAGTTTTTCCAGAGCGTGTTTGCCAAAAAGGTCTACGACATCGACCCGCGTATAGACGCCGTCTTGGGGGTCGTCAATCTTGTCGCTCCGCACGACAAGATAATCCGCGCGTTCTCGGGCGGCCAGCAGGCGCGCCTGCTTTTGGCGTCGGCGCTCATACAGGACCCTGACCTTTTGCTGTTGGACGAGCCCACAAACAACCTCGACCACGACGGCATCGCGCACCTCACCAAGTTTCTTATCGACTACAAAAAGACGGTGGTCGTCATCTCCCACGATGCCGAGTTCCTTAACGCGTTTACGCAGGGCGTGCTGTACCTTGATGTGCGCACGCGCCAGGTAGAGCAGTACGTGGGCAACTACGACGACGTGCTTGCAGAAATTTCGCTTCGTATCGAGAAGGAGAACCGCAAGAACGCGCTCTTGGCCAAGGAGATACAGGAGAATAAAGACAAGGCCAACTTTTTTGCCAACAAGGGCGGCCAGATGCGCATGGTTGCCAAGCGCATGCGCGAGAAGGCCGAGGAGCTGGAGGAGTCCAAGGTAGACGTCCGCAAGGAGGACAAGGCCATACGCCCGTTCCGCATCCCGTTCCAAGAGGGTCTGATAGGGGAGATACTCACCATCTCGTCTTTAACCGTCATACAAAAGCATAAACCTGTGGAGAGGAAGATGAAGGCGTCTCTGCGCAAGAACTTCCACCTGCTCTTGGCCGGGCCTAACGGCATAGGCAAGTCCACCCTCCTGCAGTCATTGGCCGACGGCACTGCCAAGGGCGCCACTCTACAGAAGGGTGTGCGCATCGGCTACTACCGTCAGGACTTCTCCAACCTCGACTTTGACAAGACGGTGTACCAGGAGCTCTCGGCCGTGCTCAGCC
>CAYRYM010000013.1:0-12778 GCA_964428705.1 uncultured Candidatus Saccharibacteria bacterium
CGTCAAAGTGGCGCGAGTAGTTCTCGATGCCGTTGCAGTAGCCCATCTCGCGGATCCGCGCCAGGTCGTAGTTGGTGCGGCGCTTAAGCCTCTCGGCCTCGAGCATCTTGCCCGCGGCCTCCAGCCGGGCCAGCTGCTCCTTAAGCTCGTTCTTAATCTTCTCAATTGCTTTGAGGCGCTCGTCCTCCGGGGTGACATAGTGCTTGGCCGGGAAGAGAAACAGTGACGACTCTGATTTGATTTCTGCCCGGGTCGTAGCATCAATTACTCTTACCTGAGCGATACTATCACCTACAAACTCCACCCTATAAATTACTCTTTCACCGGTGGGCATGATCTCTATGCTGTTGCCTAGGGCGCGGAACTTGCCGGGCTCTAGGTCGGCCACCGTTCGCTCAAAGTAGATGTCTATAAGCTCGCGGATAAGCTCGGCGCGGCTCTTTTTGACCCCCGAGCCAATCTCGAGGTGCACGCGGCGGTACTCCTCGGGGCTGCCCAGCGCGTAGATGCACGACACAGACGCCACAATGATGACGTCCTTGCGGGTCAGCAGGGCCTGGGTGCTGGCGTGGCGCAGGCGGTCAATCTCTTGGTTTATCTGCGCCTCCTTCTCTATATAGGTGTCGGAGGTCGGGATGTAGGCCTCGGGCTGGTAGTAGTCGTAGTACGAGACAAAGTAGTGCACCGCCGCATCGGGGAAGAAGTCGCGATACTCCTGTGCCAGCTGGGCGGCCAGCGTCTTATTGTGGGCAATAACCAAGGTGGGCTTATCTATAGCCGCAATAACGTTGGCCCCCGTAAAGGTCTTGCCCGAGCCGGTCACGCCAAGCAGGGTCTGGTGGCGCTCGCCGCGCTTAATACCCGCGATAAGCGACTCTATAGCCTTGGGCTGGTCGCCGGCGGGCTTATGGGATGATTTGAGTTGGAAGTTTGACATATTTCGCCAAGAAGCTGTCGCGATACTGCTCGAAGGTACCGTCTAGTATACTCTTTCGGATATTTTTAGTGAGGGTGTTTAAAAAGTATATGTTGTGCTGGGACGCAAGTACCAAGCCCAGCATCTCCTTGGTGCGGAAGAGGTGGTGCACATACGCGCGGGTGTAGTCCTTGCAGGTCGGGCACCCGCAGCCCTCGTCTAGCGGCCCAAAGTCCTCTCTATATATAGAGGAGGTAATCTGGTACTTGCCCGCCTTGGCGTACACGCCGCCGGTGCGGCCGTTGCGCGTCGGCAAGACGCAGTCAAATGTGTCGATGCCCGCCGCCACGCCGATAAATATGTCCTCGGGCTCGCCTATGCCCAAAAGGTGGCGCGGCTTGTCCTTAGGCAATTCTGCATTGACCTTCTCCAGTATCCCGAGGATGTCCCACTTGCTAAAGCTGCCGCCGATGCCATAGCCGTCAAAGTCCATGCTTGCCAGCTCTTTTGCGCTCTCTAAGCGCAAGTCCTCAAAGCGCCCGCCCTGCACGATGCCATAGATGCCCTGCGTCGCATTAGCTTTCACGTTCTGCCTGTGCGCCGCCAGGGAGCGCTTGGCCCAGCGGTGCGTGCGGTCCATGGCCTCGCGCTGGTACTCGTGCGGCTCGTTGGGCGCGGTGCACTCGTCAAACGCATAAATAATGTCGGCGCCAAGCTTGTGCTGAATCTCAATAGAGCGCTCGGCGGTAAACCGGTGCAGGGTGCCGTCCACGTGGCTGGTAAACGACACGCCCTCCTCGTCCACAATAGCCAGGCGGCCGTGGCTTGAGGCCAGCTCAGTATCGTACACCGCCACGGCCTCCTCACGCGCGGCCTCCTCGGGCAGAAATTTGGAGAGTTTGTGGCCAAACGCCACACCCAAAGAAAATACCTGGAAGCCCCCGGAGTCGGTCATGATGGGGCCGCTAAAGTTCATAAATTTGTGGATGCCGCCTGCCTTTGCGACCAGATCCTCGCCTGGTGAGAGGTATAGGTGGTAGGTGTTGGCGATAATCCCCTGCACGTTAAGCTGGGGCCATAGAGCCTGGTCCACGCCCTTGGCGGTGGCTTTGGTGGCAACCACGGTAAAGGACGGCGTCTCTATGTCGCCGTGCGGGGTGCTTAAAACTCCCGCCCTCGCCATCGAGTTCGGGAGCTCTTTCTCTATCTTGAAGTTAATCGGGCGCATCCGCTTGAGCGTAACAAAATCCGCAAAGAAAACCTAGGTGGGGGCGTGCCGCGTTTTAAAGAGCGAAGCGACTATAAAACGTGGGGCTGAGGGTTTTCTTTGCGGATTTTGTGGAGATCTACCTATTGCGCGGGGGTGATGGAGACTACCTCGACATCAAAGACAAGCGTGGAGTTGCCCGGGATGGGGCCATAGTCGTTTGCGCCGTACCCCAGGGACGGCGGGATGATAAGCAGGCGCTTGCCGCCGGCCTGCATGCCGACCAAGCCCTGCTCCCAGCCCGGTATAACGTTGCCGGCGCCCAGCACCAGCGTGTAGGGTGCGCGGCCCGCAGAGCTGTCAAACACGGTGCCGTCCTGCAGCTTGCCGGTGTAGTGTACGCTCAGCGTGTCGCCCGGCATAGCTGCGGGGCCGGTGCCCACTACCTCGTCCTGTGTTACCACCTGGCCCGACGCTACCTGTGTGGCGTCGGGACTGGTGCTAAACGGCACCCCAAAGATAAAAAATGCAGACACAACAACCAAGGCGACCGTAACCGCGATGCCCGTATGCAAAGTGTTTTTAGACATACCCCAAGCGTACTCCCCCGCCCCCCGGCGAGCAAGGCCGGTGTGGGGATACTACTTGGCTACTGCGCCGCAGCCTCGGGGAACGCCACGCTCGCACGCTCGACAGCTACACCCGCGCCTATGTCGCCCATGTAGGGCGCGGCGACGCTGGCCGTCTGCGTTGCCGCCGGCAAAAACTTGGCGTTGGCCGCCAGCAGGGTTATGGCAACAAGTGCCACAGCCAGGCCGGGCAACAGCAGGTCGGTGGGCTGTACCTGGATGCGCACAAAGAACGTAAGCGCCAATACGGTTACAAGCAGGCTCGCAATACCCGCGAGCATCCATGTGGCGTTCTCGCCCGCGCCGTCAAACGCGCCGGCTATGGCGCGCATAGCCGACTGCACAAACGAGCGTGGCGCGGACGGCGCGGCAGTCTGGGCGCCCGCAACGGTGGGGCTTGTCGGCACCTCGCTTATGCCGGCTGCATCTTCGGGCATGACAGACTCTTGTGCATCTGCGGGGACGGTGGCCGCTGCCCTTTGCACCGGCGAGCCGAAGTACTGCACGACAAACGTCGCCGGCCCGCCCTTGTACGTGCCGTCGGCCAACCCGACGCCTATCTCTTTATATTGCGGCTTAACAATGTTGGCGCGGTGTGCGGGCGAGGCCATCCACGCATCCACGACATCTTTAGAGTCGTTAAAGCGCACGGCCAGGTTCTCGCCTGCGTACACGAACGAATAGCCGGCGCGCTCCAGCCACACCCACGGCTCCTCGCCGTCCGGCCCCACGTGGCTAAAGTAGCCTTTGTTTGCCATATCCTCGGCCTTGGCCTGCGCCGCCTCATCCAACAAACCGTTCTCCGTCAGTGCGTCGCCGCCCTCGCCCACCCTCGCCTCGCCGGTGTAGGCAATGACATCGCTGCGCACCACCGCCGCCAAAAACACATCGGGCCCCGCCTTAAATATCGAGGTGCCGAGTATGACCATCTCAGAGAGCATCGCCAGACCCAGGAATGCGGCAAGCCATTGCCGGCGCAATATGTGCGGCCGGTGCGTGTTGCCCTGCCACGGCAAAAGATAGTTCGCGATTGTACGCCACAGCCTCATCCCCTCTATCATATACGACAAAAGCCCCCACCGGGGGCTTTTGCACATCTAGTAAGTACTGCTAGAGCTCGCAGGAGGTCTTGGTGTTGTTGCCTCCGCCGGCCTGGCACGTGTCGGTGTCATTGCCGCCGTCGAGCTGGTCGTTGCCTGCGGCCGAAGTCAGCGTGTCTGCGCCGTCCTCGCCCCAGACCTTGTTGTTGCCGCCGCCCGCGTTGACAGTGTCATCACCTGCGCCGGCCTTTATCTCGTCGTTGCCGTTGCCTGCAGTGATGGTCTGCGCGCCGCCGCCGGTGGTTACTTTATTGTTGCCTCCGCCGACCGAGATTGTGCGGGCTCCGTCGCCTGCAACAATAGTGTCGTTGCCGCCCCCAGTCTTGATGTTGCCCTCGCCATTGCCGACAGTAACACTGTTGTTGCCGCCGCCCGCATCAATGGTCGAGTTGCCGTTACCCAGCGTAATGATGTCATTGCCGCCCGCGGTGCAGACAATGTAGTTGCCGTCGCCGCCGGTAACGGTGTCGTTGCCGCCCTTGCCCACAAACATGGTGTTAGGGGCCAAGACTACGGTGTTGTTGCCGCCGGTGCCCTTCTGCAAGGTATAGCCCTCGGGTGCGACGTTGGGCGTTGCGCATGCGTTAGCCGGAGGTACCGGGGGTGCCGGAGGCTCCTGTACGCACGTAACATTCCTGACAATAATGTACTTGTCTGTGGTGATGTTGGTGAGTACCGGCGACTGCGCAGTAGTCGGTGCCGCCTGAGCCTCTGCAAACGAGTCTCCTGTGGAGTAGCCCGAGAGTGCATAGGGCTTGCCGTCTTGGCAGGTGGCGCCCACAACCGGGCCGCCCACGACCTCATTGGTGCTGTAGCTTGCACCCGATGTCATCATCGAGGTTATAGCCTGGTACGGAGTCGGGTCGCCGTTAAAGCCGTCCGCATCAAGGTCATAGTTGCCGCTGCCTGCGCCGATGTTAGTGGCATTCCACGTGGCTGTCATGGGGAATGCGGAGTTGTCGGCGCTGACTGCTGTCGCCATAGCCCCATCGATGAACTTGTCTATGGTGACGGTTACATCAGGAGCCGGAGCAATAGTGCTTGAGGTAAGCGATACGTTGTCTACCAAGAACCCGTTGTTGTCGTTTGCAGGAGTTGCCGTGCCGCTCTGGCGGAACAGGAGTGAGTCTACGGTGCGGCTCTTGTTTGCATAGCTCGGGTCTGGCTGCGATTCGGTATCGAAGCGGAAGTAATTCTCCCAAGTTGTGCCCGTGTGTACGAGACTACCGTCGATATAGATTTTAACGACATCATTAGAAGCTCCGTCGACAAAGTCCATAACGAACTTGATTGTGTGCGGTGCAGTGCGGTTAAGCGTTGCAATATCAGTCGGTACGAAATTTGCAGCCTGGAAACCGGCATTTTCTCCCTGTACATCATAGAAGGTTACATGGATGCCGTCTGCCATGTCGTCGAACCGCAGGTAGCTCATGCGCGCGCCATCGCCGCGATCCGGCGAGACGGACATGTGCATGCCGGGCTGGAGTGTTGCCATTACAGACGCTAGGTCAAACTGAGCCTCGAAACGGTTTTGGCGCGTACCGCCGGACATGCCGCCGTTTAGCGCATCAGTCTCCCCCGCCTCGTTCGCTATAGAGTACGAGAAGGTCTGGTCCCCAAACGAGCCGCTCGTTACGGCATCAGATATGCGCAGAGACTTGCAGCCAAAGGTCGGGTAGCCGTAGGTGTTGGCGACAATCTCCTGGTCGAAGGGGCCCGTCACGGACCAGCCGTGCTGGCCGTTGACGCTGCCTAGCGTAAAGGTGTCAAAGGTCGTGTCGTCCATGCTGCAGGCGGGCGTATTGCTGATAGGATCAGCTGTGCCGCTCACCGTAGTCCAGGTACCCGAGCGCGCGCCGCCCTGGTAGTTGTCGGTCCACGTGCCGCTCATGGTGCCGCCGACAATGGTACCCGCGACATTCATGGTGGTCTGGGGCGTTACTGCATCGGCTGTCGAGCTATAGTCGGCCGCAAAGGCAATGGCGTCTGCATCCACTGTGCCGGATGTCAGCGCCCAGTTATATACGTGCGCGCCAACAGGGTTGCCGCCGGAGCCGGTCAGGTTGCCGGAGCCATCCTGCACAAGCACCAGGTCGTGGTTGTACGTGCCGGAGCATCCGACATCACAGGTAAACGCAACCTCATAATTGCCCGTGGTGTCCCAGTTGGGGGCCGCGGCAAACACGGTACTTGCGCCGATAATAAGAGCTGCAACGGCAAAGAGCGCCGTGGCGGTAAGACGTCCGAACGTTAGTGTTTTACTCATACTACTAATATTGGTTACGCACTTAATAAGCCGACAAGCCGAACCGTATGACGGCTGGTTTCCTAACCATATAGTAGCAACCTGAAGTTGAGATTAGCTCGTTATGCAAGTGCATAACTCTGTGCACAAATTGGGGACAACTCCCTTTTTATTTAAACCAGTTAAATACAGCGGCAAAAAAGCTCTGCACCGCAAGGACAATCTGCGCGCCCAGGCCCGCTGCAGGCGCCCCGGTGCTTGTCGCAGCCTCGCTCTGGGTGGTACTTGAGCTGGTGGAGGCGCTTATAAACTCCTGGCGCACCACCTTGGGCGGCGTGCCCTCGCGCACCTCTATCTGCGTACCCTTGGGGGTCGTCTCTACCGACACGTCTGTATTGCCCCCGCTGCCCGCAAAGGTTTCCTCGTGCACAGTGCCGTTGGCCTCTGTCCTTATATATATAGACGAGCTTGATGTCCCATGGCTGCTGGTATTGCTCACCTGCACGGACGACACCGCACTGCCGGTAGTGACAGTGCCACCGGGGCCCGCAACATTGCCACCCGTGTTAGAGACGGCCGATGTATTGCTGTCTATGTAGGCATACGCCATGCCTGGCAATGAGAGTACGGCGAGTGTTGTAAGTAGTTTGTAGAGCATAGGGATACTCTAGCACTGTGGTGCCGAGCTTATTGAGTAGCGGCAGAGCCGGCGCAGGCCAGGGCCTTTATCTTCTTTATCGTCATACCGCCCACGGTGCCTGTCGGGTTTGTAAGGCCTATAGGGGCAAGGATGTCTGCAGCGTACCTGGTCTGGAAGGCGCTCACCGCCGCGTGTGTCATCGGGCCAAAGAAGCTCGTCCCCGGCAATGTAGCGCCCTGCGTGTTAAGGAAGCGCTGCAGCTTGGCAACCTCGGCACTGACCATGCCGCGGGTAAGGGTCTGGCTAACCGCCAGCGAGCAGTCCACAGCAGCACCCAGCACCGCGCCGCCGCCACCCAGGGTAACGGTAGCCTCGCCTGTCACCGGGGCAAACGGCTTGCCGTCTATGCCGGAGCCCAGACGGTTGCCGGCAATGCTTGCCACGTTGCGGTAGGCGCCCATAATCGTCGTGGTCGGGAACTCCACCGAGTACGTAAGCGTTATCTGCTCGCCCGTGGCCATGGCGCCCAAGTCCCATGAGCGCTCGTACATCACGGCGCCCGTAGGGTCGTACAAGACGTCTGAGAGCTTGCCGTCGTAGAGGTTGCCCGCCTTTTTATTGTTGGTGATGACGACTTTGTAGTCGACAACCGTAGGCATCGTGGTAGAGACGCGCACGACCTCCTTAACAACCGATATGTCCGGGTTCTTGGGAGAGGTGGCTTTTATGCTATTGGAGTTGGTCGTGGCCTTTATCTTGCCCGTCTTGCCGGAGGTGGTGCTGCCGCCTCCCCCGCCTCCGCCACCGCCGCCACCCGTGGCCGGCGCCTGGACCTGTACGGTCGCTATAGTAAACGACGCCTCCGCCTGCGCACCCTGGCCGTCGCTAAGCACGCTTGCCGCCACCGGCACGGTGACAGAGGTCCCCGAGGGCACCTGGCCCACCTGAGCCGCGTATGTAAAGGTTGCAGACTCGCCGCGGCGCACCGTGGGCACGCGCCACTCGCGGCCGCTGTCGGTTGCAGAGCCGTCGGCGTCGGTAAAGCTCAAGAGGCTCTTGTCGTAGTCGGCCTTAAGAGTGATGTCGTCGGCGTCGCGGTCGCCGTTGTTGGTGATAGTGAACTTGTAGTCTACCGCGGCACCCGGCGCCACGGTGCTGGGCGCCACCGCCTGTGCCGCAAGCGCGAGCGCCGACTTGCCAAAGGAGATGTCCCCGTTCCAGTTGCCCAGGACGTTAAAGAGGGCAAATATCCAGTTGCGGCCCACGATGTTGGTGTTGATGATGTTGACCACGTTGGCAATGGCGTATGCGTCGCCCGATATTATGTGGGCCACTCCGTCCTCGGTGATAGCGGTGCTGCTGCCCGTGTTGGCCGCTACATCGATGTTGTTCTCGACAACCGCTGTGTTGGTCGAGGATGCGATGAAGTTGGATGAGTTAAAGCAGTTGTTGACAGGCCCCTCGTCCTCGTCGCAGTTTGCCGCGGGCGTGCCGTCCGGGTCCTGCAGGCCCTCGGCGTCGCCTTGCGGCACGCCCTCTTCGTCTACCTCCTCGTTGGTGACAAGCACCAGGGTCGAGGTCGAGTAGATGCCGTCCTTGTTCGCTACGTCGTACATCTTGTAAAAGCTGAGGCCGTCGGGGAGCGACTTGACGCTGCCCGCCCACTCGCCCAGCACCCGGAACATAAAGAATGCCGATGTCCCGCCCACATAGTTTTGGTTGAGGTCGGTAAACTCGGTGGCCTGGCTGTAGGCGTCGCCTGTTGCGATGACTCCATGCCCCTCGCCGGTCGAGGTCGCCAGGTTCTGGCCCGTGTCGGCATTGACGGTCGTGGTGCCGGTTGTGGTGCCGGTGTTGTCGTTGTACACCCCATAGCTGCTGGAGTTCATCTCCGGAGCGGAGCCGCCGCGCGCAAACAAATCCATAAAGAAGCTGCCGCCCGGCAGGGTGATGTCGCCGTCAAGGTCGCCAAAGTTGTTAAACGAGACAAGCAGGTAGCTGGAGTTGATGATGTTGGTGTTGACCAGGTTGACCACGTTGGCCGCGGCATACGCGTCGCCGGTGGCTATCTCGGCGCCGCCGTCGCCGGAGGTGGTGGCCACGTTGTTGCCGGCGTCTGCGCGCACTATGACCGTGTTGGTCACCGTTGCCGTGTTGCCGGACTCTACCGTGAGGTTAGAGGAGTTGAGGCAGGTCAGGAGCGTGCACTGCTCCTCGCCTGTCTCTTGGTTGACGGTCGGCGATGCTCCAGCCTCGCCGTCAAAGAAGTACGAGAGGTTGTAGTCGCGCAGGTCCAGCCCTGTGGAAAATATCTGGTTGAGGAACAGCAACAGGCCCGTGGAGTTAAATATGTTGGTGTTGATAAGGTTGATGACGTTGGCAAAGGCAAAGGCGTTGCCGGTCACCACCGTGGCCAGGCCCTCGCCGCCCTGCGCAATGTTGTCGCCCGTAGAGGCGGTAGATGTCGAGAAGTTGGCCACCAGCGCGTCGTTGGTAGATGTAGCGAGTATGGTCGATGAGTTGGTGCACCGCTCGTCATCTACTGCAGAGGTTGGGTCGCAGGCCGTGTCGGGGTCGGCATCATTGATGTTGAGTGTGTTGTCGACAGAGGTGGAGGCGGTGGCATCGCCGGTCAAGATAGTGCCGCCCACATCGTGCAGGCCGCCGGTGCCGTCTGTAGAGGAGGTGGCTACCACCTCGCCGGCGTTGGCGCCGGGGGCGCCGTCGGTCGTGGTCGCGTTCTCGTTGTCGGCGCGCGCCGGTGCCGCAAACACAAACAGGACAACCATAAGCAGTGCCGTGGCAAAGGTGATGAGCGGCGTGGCGCGGTACTTTTTATGATGTGTCATGTAGTAGATGGGATGTAAGCTGGCAAACCCTCTCTGAAACCTCCTTTGCCGTGGGTACTGTCTACCACAAAGCAGATTTCATGAGAAGGGGGGAGAGACTCCCCCACACTCTCGTTGGGCTAGATGCGAACGCGGAGGAAGTTGGTGTTGAGTACGTTGACTGCACCGGACTTGGAAGTCGATGCGCCAGTGCGTACCTCGCCGCCAAAGCCGCCCGTGCCGCCTGCGCCGCCTGCGCCGCCGGAACCGGAGGTTGCATTGCCGTTGTTGCTGCCGGCTGCCTTGTTGGCAGTACCGGAGTTGCCGCCTGCGTCGCCGTCGCCGCCGTTAGAGCCGGCTGCTGCGTTGAGGCCGGTAGAAGCAAGAGCGGTGGTGTCCTGGTCGATCTGGCCAGCGTTGAACTGCACTGCAGCTGCGGACGAGCTGTTGAGGCCGCCGCGGACGCGCAGAGAGGTCGAGTTGCTGTTAGCCGAGTTGACAGAACCTGCGTCTGCCGAGGCATCGCCGGTTACTATCAAGCCGCCGTCGCTGGCATTGCCGCCGGAGCCGCCGTTGCCGCCGTTGCCGGAGGTAGCGTCGCCCTGGCTGCCGTTGTTGGTAGCGTTACCGCTGCCGCCGCCAGTGTCGCCGTTGCCGCCGTTAGAGCCGCCAGCCAAGTTGAGGCCGGTGTTCGATACTGCGGTGGTGTTGCTGCTTACAGAGCCGACGTTGGCGTTGCCGATAATGAGCGAGCTGCTGTTGACTGCCGCAAAGGCCGGAGTGGCGGTTGCGAGCATGCCGAGAGCGGTGAGTGCTGCAAGAGTTTTCTTCATATAGTTTTTCAGAATTAATTAATTTTTATAAACCCGGCATCCTGCTTCCGTACGGCAAGCGGGATGCGCGGGGCATCGACCTGCGTGTGAACTGGCTCGCCCTTGCGGCCGTGCAGTCCACGGTACAACCCACACCATAGTGCCGGCTGTACTCTGAACTCCACATGAAGTGTATGAACGCTTAAGATTTAGAAGGAACACTTAGAGAACAAAAAACGCGAAGCACGCGCATGCGAGTTTCGCTGTGTCAAACACCCGTGTTATGAGTGACGGCCATATATTCCTAGCCGCTGGTTTCCCTGCGCGTTACACTCTGAGTGCTACACGCAGAAACATTATCCTACCGCGTCATGGCCGGGTCAATAAAAAATGCCACAAAAACGGCACTGCGACATATACGCGCAACGCCTGTCAAAATTGACAGGCGTTGACACAGATGTCAGACACTGTGATGCACAACGGGTGTACACTTACATCATCCTACGCATCGTACGATTTTGGAGAGGGCCCAAGTCCTAGGGAAACCAGCGTAAAGCTGTCGGACCCGGGCCCACTTCAGAACCCTACTCTAAAAACTCAGAAAATTGCTGCACAGATGCTGTGCGGATACTACTAAAGCACCCCGCCCTGTCAACACGAGGGCGGGGTGCTTTGCACGGCGTCTAGATCTAGCGCGTGCGCGGGCAGGTGCGGCCGGTGCACGATACCGGGGCCGGGGGCTGCTGAGGCGCGGGCGTTATAACCTGCGTGTTTTGGTTGACAGGGCCCACGTTGACGACGTTTATAGTCGCCGACTGGTCGCCGGTGGTAACACTGCCGCCCTGGTTGCCGCCGGAGTTGGTAGAAACACTTGAGTTGCTGTTGATATTCCCGCTGTTGTACGAGGGTGTTGATATGTGGCCGGGCAATACGGGAGAGGGGGCTGCGGGCGCGGGCGCCTGAGCGGGCGCCGGAGTGTTGCTACGGTCGCGGTCGGTGCGGTCGGCGGCCATAACGGGCGAGGCAATAAGCAAAAGTCCTGCGGCAAGAGCGAGTGATGTGCGCATATGGGTTACGTTAAGGAGTAAGAAAGACCGGGCACAAGGTGGTGCCGCTGGTTCCCCGTCTGCAGCGTGCAGATACCACAATAGTGTACACCCGCTACTGAAGGTTGTGTGAGCTCTGGCGCCGATAATTGATGATGAGACGGCACAAAAAGCTCGTCGTCAAGAACACCGAGAGGCACGTGAGCGCCAAAAACATGACCGCTATCCACACATTGCCGGATGCGGCCAGCAGATAGCTCGCGTAAAAGCCCAGAGGGGTTACCGAGCCCAAGCCGGTAGAATTAAAAGACAGCATGGTGGTCAGTCCGCTCGTGTTCCCCAACCGCCGGAATACCCTATTTTAGCAAACAACGTTATCCCCAGTTTTGCTGCGCCGACCCCTACTGATCCTAGCTTGTGCAAGCCGCGCGCCACCCACAAAAACCCCATGTATGCATACGACCCCACAAGCACCACAGTCATAATGCTGCTAAACAGGAGCTCCGGCACGATAGTGATGCGCAGTGCCCAGTCCCACGCATCCTTCTCCGTGTGCCAGCGCATAAGCCACAGCTGGAGCACATACCAACTTATAAACTGTATGACTGAAAGGAGTATGAGGGCCTTAAGCATGAGCGAGGGCGCTCCGCCGCCGTCTATAAGCATAAGTATTGCAATAGTGCCGAGCGTCGCCACAAACATCACGTGGCCCAAAATATCCTGGAGCACGGCAATGGGCCGCCCGGCGCTTAAAACCACCTGCACGCCGCCCAGGCTCCAGCGGGTGCGCTGCCGCCAAAAGCCGCCCAAGCGCTCGGGCACCTCTGTCCACGCCGGCGCATTAAACACCGCCTGCACATGCCAGCCCAAGACCTTTAGCCGGGTGGTCATCTCATAGTCCTCTATGAGGTGTCCCTGCGCAAAGGGCCCCGCCTGCCGCAGCGCGCGCACCCTAAAGGCCGTCAGCATGCCGTGCATAACCAGTGGGCCGTAGAGAAAGCCCTGGTCCCCTAAGCGTATAGCGTTAAACCCCACATACTCCAGGCCCTGCAGGCGGGTTAAGAGGTTTGTGTTTTTGTTGAGCACCCTGCAGGCAGAGCACACCGCGCCAAGCCTTTGGTCGCGCAGGAGTGCCTCTACCATGCGCTGTATGGTCGCGGGTGTCACGACAACGTCGTCGTCCAGGGTCAGGACCACCGCGGGCGCATTAGGCCCCTTGTGGGCCAGCAGGTGGGCCAGCCCCACGTTAAGGGCCCCGGCCTTAAGCCGGTTGCGCGGCGTGCGCAAGACCGTCACACGGGGCCCCAGCAAGCGCAATTGAGCGAGCACGGCGATGCCGGGCGCATAGTCCTGCG
>CAYRYM010000014.1:0-12669 GCA_964428705.1 uncultured Candidatus Saccharibacteria bacterium
GGTAAGGCCATTTTCTACTCCCTGGGCAACTTTATGTTTGACCAGGACTTTTCCTGGGCGACCACCCACGGCCTGGCGGTCAGAGTAACCTTTGGCGAGACCTCTACAACCTATACCCTAACCCCCATAACCATCCAAAACCAGGAGGCTAGCAAGGCTATCGAGCCTGATGCTGCAAGGGTTTTAGGGCTTACGGGCCGCCTTGCGGAGTTCGCTTTACCATGATATCTTGTGGATAAGGCACTGGGCCGTTTTTATTTGCCCCAGCAGGGCAAATATATACAAAAAGGATAACGAAATGGAATCAAAAAACCCAATTATAGACAAGCTTTTTTCCGTCGGAGCGCACTTCGGCTACTCGCCGTCGCGCCGCCACCCGTCCACCTCTAAATACATATTCGGCGCCAAAGGCGGCGTCGAGCTTTTTGACCTCGAGCAGGTAGCCAAGCTCCTGTCAGAGTCTCTGGAGTTTGTGGCCAAGCTCGCAGGCGAGCGCAAGACCATACTCTTTGTCGGCGGCAAGGCCGAGGCCCGCGAGGCCGTAGTGCGCGCCGCAGAGCGCCTTAACCAGCCGTACTGTGCCGGCCGCTGGATAGGCGGCAGCCTCACCAACTTTCAAGAGATCAAGCGCCGTCTTAACCGCCTGGACGAGCTGACCGACATGCGCGAGAAGGGCGAGCTCGCCAAGTTTACCAAAAAGGAGCGCCTGCTTATCGACCGCGAGATAGTTGACCTCGAGCTGATGTTTGGCGGTCTTAAGGGCATGACCCGCACCCCGGACGCGCTTTTTGTCGTAGACCCCAAGCAGGAGGCCATTGCCGTCGCCGAGGCGCGCCAGCTCAACATCCCGGTTATCGCCCTTATGAACTCCGACTGCGACCGTAGCATGGTAACGCACCCGATACCGGCCAATGACGCCGCCCGCGAGGTTATCCAGTACGTTTTGGGCGAGGTTGCCGACACGTACGAGAAGTCTCTAGCCCCGATTGCTCCCGCCGCCCCGATTGCTCCCGCCGCACCTATCGCTACCGCTCCTACCGCCGCCCCTGCTACAAATTAATTAGTTAGTTTTCTCTATGGCTATCACCACCGAGCAGATTAAAGAGCTGCGCGAAAAGACCGGTATTTCTGTTGCCGAGTGCAAAAAGGCGCTCGAGGCAACCGACGGCGACATGGACAAGGCCTTGGCGTACCTCCACGAGCGCGCAGAGGCCTCTGTAGGAAAGAAGGCCGACCGCACGCTAGCCGCCGGCACCGTCGCCGCGTACGTACACTCAAACAAGCAGGTAGGCGCCATGGTGTCCTTGGCCTGCGAGACGGACTTTGTATCCAAAAACGAGGAGTTTATGGCCGTGGCCTACGACATTGCAATGCATATCAGCGCCATGCGGCCCGCCAGCCGCGAGGAGCTCTTGGCCCAGCCGTATATAAAAGACACTGCTCAGACCAGTGCCGACCTAATCTCTAGCGCCACGCAGAAGTTCGGCGAGCGCACAGAGGTGGCCGACTTCAGTTGTTTTGCTACTCACTAGGGCCTACAATTAACCCGTGGATATCTTCTTTACGGTCACGCTTATAGTCTCGGTTATGGGGATGGTGTCCCTGCTGGTGCTCAAGCGCTACGAGCTTACCTCGGGCCGCGTGCTTTTGGGCAGCGCCCGGCCGGCGGTGGGCGACTTCTTTCACAGGGGCCTGTCGTGGTTTGAGTATGTCCTGCCGGGGCTTATCCGCGTGTGGGTTAAGTCGCTCTATGCCACGGTGCGCCGCGTGCTGCATGTATGGGGCGCGCGCCTGGTTATAACGCTGGAGGGCTGGCTGGAGCGGGCACTGCACCGCGTGCGCCACACCACTACGAGCCCCAAGCGTGGCGAGGAGACCTCGGCGTTCCTGCGCCAGGTGGCCGAGCACAAAAAGAAGCTGCAGCGCGAGCTGCCCGACCGCGCTACGGTCATCGAGGAGTAACAGTCCTTGTGAAGAGTAAGGGGAACTAAATCCAGTAACACATTTTATACGGCCGTATAAAATGTGTTACTGATAGTTAGCGTTTTATTTTAAAAAAATTCATCAAATGCTGTTCGTTGTCGATAGCTTCTGCCACTATCACCCGGACCCAATTTCTTAAGCCAAAAGCCTTGTCGGCCAGCACAATAAGTTCCTTGCAGTTATAAGGTGTAACAAAGACAGAGTATTGTAGGCGATAAAATCCAAGGTCTGATAGTTTGGTCTGAAATAGGGTGCGAGTGTATTTGTCGGTCTCAGGAATATCAAAGCATATAATCCGAAATTTGCCGTCCCACCTTGTAAACCTCGTGGGCTGGTAATCTTTAAATTCCAACTGTGCGAGCTTTTGAGCTCCCGTCGGGGTTATGCGGTACCGCCTTTCCTTTCCTTTGTAACTGACTTCAACGTCCCCGTCTTTGGCCAGGTTCTTAAGCGCCCGCTCAATTTTGGCGATAGCCTTGCGCGGGTTGGGGTCGACAAGCTTGAGAGCCATCGCGAGCCCGGGTGCCATCGCAAGGGCTACTATGCCCCCGCCCACCAAGAGCAGACCGAGCGCCGTCTTGGTTACCAAGCCTTTTACCTGCTGGGCCCTCTTTGTTTTTAACGCTGTTTTTGCCACGTGACACATCTTATACGGCCGTATAAGATGTGTCACGCTAGGGTATCAGGAAGCCGAAAAGCGGAAAATTTGGTATAGTGGCCTCACGCCGGAGTAGCTCAGTTGGTTAGAGCGCTTCTTTTGTAAAGAAGGGGTCGTCGGTTCGAGCCCGACCTCCGGCTCCAAATAAAGAAAAGACCGCCGAAACAAGTTCGGCGGTATAAAGTTGAACAGATGTGCTAGTTGTCGAAGTCGAAGTGTCGCGTCTCGGCAACCTTCAGGTATTGGACTTTTTTCGCCTCAATAGGTTCTCCTGGCTTGCAGTCGCCATCGTATGCCCAGTCGACTATGATCCATGCCCCTTTGCGTAGCTTAAGCGGGTATTCCATCGTTTTGCCCTCCAGTTCCTCCAGGATGTCCGGAGGGATGGCGGGATCTTCGTCCATCGGGTCAGTGCTGAACCTCTCATATGGGATCCCCATGTCATCGAGTGGACTGAACCACCAGAGATTGCGCGCCTCTTCCAAGAAGTCGACGTCCACCGAGAATTCCCTGCGGTAGTAGTCTTCTGCGAGGTGGCGCATCTCGCTTGCGGGGATCTGCCAGTCGCACTCGATCATTGTTTTGACAATCTTCTCAAGATTTTCTTCGAAGCGAGGGCGGGTAAGAAATGCGAGAATCTCTTCCTTTCCCTTCTGTCCCTTGATTTCGTTAATAAAGAGCTCGAGCAGCTTCATTCCCATACCCATGCCCCGCACCATCGCCCCAACTTCTGTTCTCTTGGCCATATTGGCCTCCTGTATAAGCCCATCCTGCCTCCCCAATGGAGACGCTCGGGTCAAAAACACTATACTTTAAATTATCTAAACTGTCAAATAGTCTAGCGGTCGTCGGTGGTGGTGGCCTGGGTGGAGGTGGCCAGGGTCTTGAGCTCCGGCACCAGCTTCTCCATGTCGTTCAGGTTTTTAAATCCGTATACCGGCGCGCGGTTGCCAATAACCATGGCGGGGAGCCTGTAGCCGTTTATCTGGTTGAGGCTCACCAAGGTCTCTAGGGCGCCTAGCTCCAGGTTGTAGTCAAACGAGTACACGCGCAGTGTGGGGTAGGTAGCGCGCAGGTAGGTAAGCACATCGCCCTGGCGGCCGCAGTCCTCGCAGGTGCCGTCGTTAGAGTAAAAGTAGAGGATAAACACGGGCTTAACCTTGGGGCACTTCTCGCTAATCTGCTTCATCAGGAGGTAGTCCTTAATCTCCAGGAGCGAGTACTGCTTTTTTAGCTGGGTCACCTCCGGGTTGTCCGCGCCCAGATTCTGCTCTGCCACACTGAGCCGGCTGGCCAGGTTGTTGAGCTCGTCGGACAGGACCGGGTTGGCCGAGATGGCCGCGCAGTCGAGGTTGCCCAAGAGCTCAAACTGCGTCTCGGTCGAGAGGATGTCTATGGAGATTGCCTCCTGGGTGGTGCGGATGTCGGCCAGGCGCTTGGCGTCCAGCCGGTTGGTCAGGTAAAAGGCCGTGCCAAAGATGGCGGCGGTGATGATAAAAGCGAGTAAGTATTTTTGCCAGGCCATAGAGTGTGGAGGTTACCGCCAAGCGCTCTCCTGCGCAAGGAGCGCTCCCCAGGCCGCGCGGGCAAGCCACAAGGGAGCGATGAGGCCAAACAGGAGGAAGTAGGAGACAAAGTGCGTCACCCCCAGCTGAGTTTTGGCTATCCGCTGGCCCAAGAGGACGGCCACCAGCGTCATAACCGCGACCGTAAGGGTAAGGAATAGCATCATGCTGGTGTCTATGTAGAACCAGTCTATGCGCGGCGAGGGCAGCTGCGGCGGCACCCCCGTGGCCAGCATGCCGGACACTTTAAGTATAACGAGGCTCACCAGGTTGTAGAGCAGAAAGCCGGCCGTGTAGAGCGCCGCGGCAAAGCCCGCCAGGCCCACCGGCAGCACCAACATGCCAAAGTTGCCAAACTTGCGGTTGAGGTACATATGGCTGTAGTCCTGGCTGTTCTGCAGAAAGCCCTGCGACCAGCGCGTGCGCTGCTTAACGAGCGCGCGCACCGTTGTGGGCACGTTGGTGTACACGTAGGCCGTGTGTGCGTTGGCGATCTTGAGGCCGTGCTGGTGCATCCTAAACGCAATCTCCATGTCCTCGGTGTTGTGTGCGTGCTTAAAGGGGCCGATGATGTCAAAAATTTCGCGCTTGTAGAACGAGAACGGCCCCGGCAACACCGATATGGCCGACAGGTTGTCAAACATCTTTTTAAAGAAGATGCCAAACGTGTACTCGACAGCCTGCATCATCTCTATAAGGCGCTTGGGCTTGTTTACCTTCATGGCCGGGGTCACCGCCATAATGGCAGGGTCGTTCTCCATCAGCTTTACGATCTCGACAAGCGCGTGCTCGTCTACAAACGAGTCGGCGTCCAGGCAGCCCACCAGCTCGGCCTGCGTGCGCGATATCCCGAAGTTAAGCGCGGTCCACTTGCCGCCGTTTTCCTTATAGTGGTACTCGACGCGGGCAGGGTAGCGCTGTGCATACTCGCGCGCCACACTACCGGTGTTGTCCTGCGAGCCGTCATCCACCACCATAATGTTGAGCTTGTCGGCCGGATAGTCCAGAGAGAGCAGAGACTCTATAGTGCCGCCTATGGTTGCACCCTCGTTCCAGCACGGGACGATAATGGTGGTTGTGGGGTAGCGCTTGGGGCGCAGAGCGGTCATCTGCGCCGGGCGCTTCTCAAAAAATGAGATAAGCAGAAAAACCTCAAAAAAGAGGGCCAAAAAGATGGCTGCATATACGCCAAGCGCTGCTGCGTCCATAGGGCCTCACTATAGCATTTTTGCCCTATTTAAGCGATACTTTGGGGAATAGTATGCCGGATGAAATAAAAGGCCACATCCACCCAATATCGAGCCTCATCCGCGAGGCCAACCGCATCTTTCTTAAGATGGGCTTTACGTTTGCGGAGGGCCCGCTTTTGGAGTCCGAGCAGTACAACTTTGACTCTCTAAACTTTCCGCCCGACCATCCGGCGCGCGACATGCAGGACACCTTTTTTATGAAAGGCGACGCGCGCGAGGTCTTGCGCACGCACACCAGCAACGTGCAGGTGCGCTACATGGAGGAGCAGATTAAAAAAGGCATACAGCCGCCGTACCGCATGGTGGCAATGGGCAAAGTGTTCCGCAACGAGGCGACAGACATTACGCACGAGGCCGAGTTCTTCCAGATGGAGGGGATGGTTATTGGCGAGGACATTACAATGGCGCATTTACGGGGCACTCTGACCGACTTTTTTGCCGCTCTTATGGGCGGGCAGGCCGAGGTGCGCTTCCGCCCCTCTTTCTTCCCGTTTGTGGAGCCGGGGCTGGAGGTAGACATGCGCGTGATGGGGGACAGCGTGCCCGAGAAGCTGCGCGGCAAGTGGGTCGAGATAATGGGCGCGGGCATGGTGCACCCCAATGTGCTGAGGGCCGCGGGCGTTGACCCTACAAAGTACCAGGGCTTTGCGTTTGGCGGCGGGGTAGACCGCCTGGCCATACTGCGCTGGGGCATAGACGACATCCGCCTGATGCACTCGGGCGACCTGCGCTTTATTAACCAATTTTAAATCTAGGATATGGCACACGAACTAAAAAACATCGAGGAGTGGGCGCAGTTTGTAAAAGAGAAGCTGGACGCCTCGCAATTTTTGTCGCTCGCCACACAAGGGCCCGAGGGCCCGTGGGTGTGCCCGCTGTACTTTGCCTACGACAAGCACTTTAACCTCTACGTGCTTTCCCAACCGGCCACCTCGCTCCACATGCGCCATGTGGCAGAGAACCCTGCGGTTGCCTGCGACGTGTATGACTCGCGCCAACAGGCATCCTCTAAGGTTGCCGGCGTGCAGATAAAGGGCAAGGCACACTGGGTTGGGGCCGACGAGGTGCACCAGGCGTTTGACACGTACTTTGCCGCCACTCCCGCCCGCACTCCCTCTGCCGCTGCGTATCGCCCCGAGGCCTATGCCGAGGACACCTGCATATGGCGCTTTGTAAAGATAGTGCCCGAGGAGGTTTGGGTGTTCTCAGAGGAGGACTTTGAGGGCACCCGCGTGCGGATGCCGCAGGAGGTCTTGGACGCCGCCCGCTCATAACCATGCAAATATCGCGCAACTGGCTTAATAACTTTTTTGATGCGCCGCTGCCAAGCGCGGAGGAACTTTCCGATGCGCTGACATTCCATGCGTTTGAGATAGACGGAGTGGAGAAGCACGGCGATGACGATATCTTGGACGTTAAGGTAACGCCCAACCGCGGGCACGACTGCCTAAGCCACCGCGGCATTGCCAAGGAGCTGTCGGCCATACTCAACATCCCGGTAACTCGCGATCCGTTCAAACTTGAGTTTGATATTTCAAAAAAGTCCGACAAGGTGACCGTGGCTATCGAGGACAGTACCTTGTGCCCGCGCTACATGGCCGGCTACATTACGGGCGTCAAAGTGGGCCCGAGCCCCGCATGGCTTGTGCAAGCTCTTGAGGCTATAGGCCAGCGCTCTATCAACAACGTAGTGGATGCGACCAACCTGGTGATGTTTAACACCGGGCAACCTCTGCACGCGTTTGACGCGACGCGCCTGGGCTCGCTCAACATCGGCGTGCGCCCGGCGCGTGACGGCGAGCAACTCGAGGCTCTGGATAAGAAAGTGTACACGCTCAAGCCCAGCCAGCTGGTAATAACGGCAGATGACAGGCCCGTCGGCATTGCCGGCATTAAGGGCGGCCAGGCCGACAGGATAGATACGGACACCAAGGATATATTGCTGGAGTCCGCAACGTTTGACGGCGTTACCATAAGGCGTGGCGCGCAGATGATAAAACTGCGCACCGACGCCTCTAGCCGCTTTGAGCAGCAGCTGAGCCCGGAGCTGTGCGCGGTGGGCATGCGCCAAGTTGCCAAGCTGATAGTGGAGATCGCGGGCGGCACTATAGAGGGCTTTGTGGATGTGTACCCGGTGCCGCAACAGCAGGCGTACGTTGCTGTTACCGTGGAGCGGGTCAACAAGCTCTTGGGCACCACGCTAACCGGTGCCGACATTGCAGACGCATTCACCCGGCTCGGGTTTGCGTACAAGGAGCAGGACGGCGTGTTTGAGGTACAGCCTCCGCCAGAGAGGCTCGACATTGAGATTGCCGAGGACTTGATAGAGGAGGTGGCGCGCATTGTGGGCTACGACCGGATACCGGCTACGCCTTTGCCCGCCTACGAGCAAGCCCCGGCCATAAACAAGAATTTTTACGCAGCCGAGAAGGCGCGCGAGGACCTTGCTGCCAAAGGCTACAGCGAGGTGTTTACAAGCGTGTTTGCCGACAAGGGCGAGAGGGTCGTGCTTAACAAGGTAGACGGTGTGCGGCCGTACCTGCGCGACTCATTGGTGCCGGGGCTGACAGATGCGCTGGCTAAAAATAAACCAAACAAAGATCTGCTTGGTCTCAAGGAGATACGGTTGTTTGAGATAGGAGTGGTGTGGAAGGGGGGCAGGGAGGTTGTAATGCTCGGCACCGTGAGCGAGAAAGAGAAGGCGATAGAGATGGAGCTGGTGGGCCCGGAGAGTCCGGAGGCCTATGATGACCTGCCTCTGTCGAGCGCCGTGCGCTACCAGAGCTTCTCCAAGTATCCGTACATGGTGCGCGACATAGCGCTCTGGGTCCCCGCCGACACTAACGCCGACGCGGTTAAGGAAAATATTGCGGCGGAGGCCGGCCCTTTGTGCGCGGCCGTCCGGCTCTTTGATACGTTTGCAAAAGAGGGGAGGATCTCGCTCGCGTTCCGCCTTATATTCCAGTCGTTTGATAAAACGCTGACCGAGCAAGAGGCCAATGATGCGATGGTAAAGGTGTCCGAAAAATTAAAAGCCCAAGGGTTTGAGATACGCTAGATAAAAAGAAGACCGCCGCGCTTTCGCGCGGCGGCTGGTTCTTGTGCCGCGCTCAGGTGTGCGGCGGGGGAACTATTGCGATACGGCCGTCCGGGAGCTCGTCCCATACGACCACGGCAACCCTCTCGTATCGGTCGCTGACCCATAGTATCGGGTCGCGGCCGATAAAAGAGACTCCAAACCAGATGTCCTTTTCCTCCATGACCTTGAGGGTTGCGAATACGTCGCCGATCTGAGCAGGGAGCTTGTGATGGGTGTAATCGCGCAGATATGTTCCATCAGCCAAGTTTACGGCGTTGGTGTTCCACTCCGCCGCGCTAAGGCGCAGATATGCGCTGCGCCAGCCGAGGCTTACCACGGCGACGAACACTACGATCGTGGTGAGCAATAGGGCAGCTCTGCTCCAGGGCAGATAGATGCACAGGAGCACGCACGCGGCCGCTGCAACCGCCACGGTACTAGCATAGGCGACAAGCATCGCATCCTTGCCAAACTTCTGGTTGAGGATGCCGGCTAACGTCCTGCGCTGCTGAGCATGCATGTAGGATTCCACGTCGCTCATTGCCCAAGGGCCGTATCCGCGGCCAAAATGGTGCTGTACTGCCACCTCGGCGATAGTCCTCAGTGATGCGCCCTCGAGCTGCTGTTGGGAGAGAAGCATGCGAGTCTCCTGCTGCTATGAACCGAAAAGAGCTTCAGTCCTTCTGGCACTACCTTATCATGGGTTAAATAAAAAAGAAGGCCGCCGCGCTTTCGCGCGGCGGCTGCTCTTAGGCCTCGCGGCCGACTGTGCAGTTGCTGTAGGTGTAGGACATGTCGTTGTACCAGCCATGCCCCCGGTTGTCCCATGTAAAGTACCAGTTGTTGTGCCTTACGATACTGCACAACAGCGGGTCGCCGTCCTTGGGTGCGCTGCCGGGCGCAAATGAGTAGCCGACCAGCGCGTTGTGTGCCACTGCGCCCGTGCACACAGGTTGGGAATTCCTAGCCGTGCAAAAGGTAGTGCCCAAGTTGGTGTCGGCGCTCATATGCGACACAGCCGCGAAAGTTAAAAATGCGGCGCACAAGAAGCCGCACACGACGCCCAAAACACAGCTTTTGTTCATGCTCGCCTCCTTTGTCCAAACTGAAAACATATTACCACAAAAGCCTTGTGTGGCAAGGGTTTTTTGTCCACCTCACGCTTTCAAAACCCCTCTAAATTTGGTACAATATAGGGGTAGGGCATGAGGCCCATTTTCAATATATGGCAGAGGAAAAAGTAAAGAAATCTAACTACGGGGCCGATGCCATTACGGTACTCGAGGGCCTTGAGGCGGTGCGCAAGCGCCCGGGCATGTACATCGGTACCACCGGCCCCGACGGCCTGCACCACCTGATTTGGGAGATTTTTGACAACTCGCGCGACGAGGCGATGGGCGGCTTTGCCGACGACATTGAGGTTGTCCTCATGCCCGAGGGCACAGTCCGCGTTGCGGACAACGGCCGCGGCATCCCGGTCGGCGTTCACAGCAAGACAAAAGTCTCCGCGCTCGAAATGGTAATGACAACGCTCCATGCCGGCGGCAAGTTCGGCGGGGAGGACTCGGGCTACAAGGTCTCCGGCGGCCTCCACGGCGTGGGCGCTTCTGTCGTCAACGCCCTCTCGACCTTTGCGCGCGCCGAGGTCCACCAGGAGGGCGGCGCCCATATGCAGGAGTACAGCATTGGCAAGAAGAAGGGCGCGGTCAAGAAGGTCGGCACATCCCGGCTCCATGGCACCGCTATCTCCTTTACACCTGACGAGTCCATATTTACCGGCGGCGTCGAGTTTGACTTCGAGAAGGTTGTGAGCCACTTGCGCGAGCAGGCTTACCTCGTTAAGGGTTTGCGCATCACTATCATCGACGCACGCGAGAGCGGCATGAAGCTCCCCGAGCCGGGCAAGGCCCTCTTTATCCGCGACACGCTTACGCAGTGCCCGTCGCAGACGTTCTACTTCGAGGGCGGGTTGCGCTCGCTCATCTCGTTTACCAACCGCTACCAAAAGCCGGTCCACAAGAATATCTTTTACGCCGAGAAGGAGGCCGACAATGTGTCCGTCGAGATCGCACTCCAGTACGTGGACGACATGTCGGCGCGCGTGCTGCCGTTTGCCAACAATATTTACAACTCCGAGGGCGGTACCCATGTGACCGGCTTTAAGACCGCGCTTACGCGCTCGCTTAATGCTTACGGCCGCAAGTCGGGCATTGCCAAGGACAGCGAGGAGAACTTTACGGGCGATGACGTGCTGGAGGGTCTGACCGCAGTTGTCTCGGTTAAATTGCCGGAAATCCAGTTTGAGGGCCAGACCAAGAGCAAGCTCGGCTCTGTGGAGGCGCGCGGCGCGGTGGAGACCGCCTTTAGCGAGGCGTTCGGCGTATTTCTAGAGGAGAACCCCGACGACGCCAAGGCGATAGTGCAGAAGTCGATACTCGCGATGAAGGCGCGCAAGGCCGCCAAGGCAGCCAAGGACTCTATACTGCGCAAAGGGGCACTCGAGGGCATGACTCTGCCGGGCAAGCTGGCCGACTGCCAGAGCAAGGACGCCTCAGAGTCCGAGCTGTTTGTGGTAGAGGGCGACTCGGCAGGCGGCTCCGCCAAGACCGGCCGCGACAGGCGCACACAGGCGATACTGCCCCTGCGCGGAAAGATCTTAAACGTGGAGCGCGCACGGCTCGACCGCATGCTGGCATCCGAGCAGATAAAGAACTTTGTGGTGGCACTGGGCACCGCGATAGGCGAGACCTTTAACCTGGAGAAGCTCCGCTACCACAAGATAATCTTGGCGACGGACGCCGACGTGGACGGTGCGCACATCCGCACGCTGCTTTTGACCCTTATATTCCGCCACTTTCGCCCTATCATAGACGGCGGGTTTGTATACATTGCCCAGCCGCCTCTGTACAAGATTACGCGCGGCAAGGACGTGCAGTATGTGTACTCCGATGAGGAGAAGAATAAATTGCTCGGCAAAGACGCCGACATGGTCGTGCTGGAGGGCGAGAGCGAGGAGGGCGCCGAGCCGGAGGCGGAGGAGGAAGAGGAGACAAAGAAAAAGTCCTCCAGCCGTATCCGCATCCAGCGCTACAAGGGCTTGGGAGAGATGAACCCGGAGGAGCTGTGGGAGACGACCATGGACCCGCAAAACCGCATCTTAAAGCAGGTAACTATTGATGACGCCGCAGACGCCGACCGCGTCTTTGACATCCTCATGGGTGAGGACGTCTCGAGCCGCAAGTCGTTCATTCAGTCCAACGCTAAGACCGCCAATTTGGATATTTAAAAAATCCCCGGCGTGTGCCGGGGATTTTTTATTTAGTAGACCTGATAGGAGGCGACTGCGGTGTTGTTGTACTCGCTCACCTCCTGTACGTAGTTCAGCGGGTCAATCTCTATTGTGGCTTGCGCCTGGCCGCCGTAGCCGGAGCTGTAGTAGTCGTAGCCGTCGTACTGGTTGCCCACAACGTCGTAGCCCAAGGTGTAGACAATCTTGTCGCCCGGGTAGAGCATCTGCTGTGCGGCCGAGGGGTAGACGTATATGGGCTGGTAGGGGAGCACTGCGTTAAACATCCAGCCAGCCGCTACCGTGTTGGTGCCGATGTTGGTTACAACAAACTGCAATGAGATGCGCGAGCCGGCCTGAGCCTGCGCGGGCGCCGAGGTAATCTGCACGGCCAGGTCGCCCAGGCCGTAGAGGTTCTGCGTGCGGCCGGAGGGCACGTAGGTCGTGGTAGGGCGGCTGGTGCTTGTGGTCGGCCTGGTAGTGGCGGCGGGCGCTGTGGCGGCCGGTGCCGGGGTGGTGGCGGGCGTGGTGCTTGCGCTCACAATAGTCTTGGCCGAGGCCCTAGTTGCTATCGTGCCGTCTGCAAGACGGGTGGCGGCAACCACGACGGTGGTCGAGGCGCGTGCGGTGTCTTTAGCAAGTACCGGTATGAGCGGCATGGTCGAGGTTGCGCCCACGTAGTTAAACGGCGTGTCGCAGGCAACGAGCTGGTAGGCGCCCGTGGGTACCGGTGCCGCAAATGCGAGGCCCGAGGCACAGGTGTAGGAGACAGAGTACGAGTACTCGCCGGCTCCGCGGCCGGTGTGCTTCCAGGTGAGGTCAAACGCCTTGTCCGAAGTGGTCTGGGC
>CAYRYM010000015.1:0-681 GCA_964428705.1 uncultured Candidatus Saccharibacteria bacterium
GCGTGGCCAAGGACTACATCATCTACCGCTACGAGCACGCCAAGGCGCGCGAGGAGGCCAAGCAGGAGGTGGCCGAAAAGATAGAGGAGAACGCCCTCATTATAGAGAAGCGCGACGGTACCCGCGAGCACTTTAGCGAGGCCAAGCTGACCCGCGCGCTTGTGTTTGCCTCTGCAGGCTACGAGGCCATCATAGACACGCCGGCCATCATCAGCCGCGTGCGCCAGGAGATGTACGACGGCATCAAGACCAAGGACATCCACGACGTGCTTATTATGGTCACCCGCAGCTTAATAGAGCGCGACCCGGCCTACTCCTACGTGGCGGCGCGCCTGCTGCTGCAGTACATGTACCGCGAGGCCATAGGCGAGGTAGACGACTACGCAAAGCTCGAGGACAGCCACAAGGCAGCGTTTGTGCGCAATATGGAGCGCGGCGTCGAGACAGGCTGGTTTGACAAAGAGCTCCTGACCTTTAACCTCGCCAAGCTCGCCGATGCGCTTGTCATAGAGCGCGACCACGACTTTAAGTATCTGGGCCTGCAGACCCTGCAGTCCAACTATCTGTCCAAAGAGGTGCAGACCCGCAAGCTCTTGGAGACCCCGCAGATGTTCTGGATGCGCGTGGCGATGGGCTGCGCCCTGGCCGAGAAGACTCCCGAGGCAAGAGAGCAGCAGGCCA
>CAYRYM010000015.1:691-8986 GCA_964428705.1 uncultured Candidatus Saccharibacteria bacterium
CATAGAGTTTTACGAGATTATGTCGGCCATGTACTACATGCCGTCATCCCCCACCCTGTACCACGCCGGCACCACCATACCCCAGCTGTCCTCGTGCTTTCTCTCCACGGTGCCGGACGACCTGCACAGCATATTTGACGAGTACAAAGACGGCGCTCAGCTCCTTAAGTACGCGGGCGGCCTGGGCGTGGACTGGTCATACATCCGCGCCGCGGGCAGCCTTGTCTCTAAGACCGGTGTCGAGAGCCAGGGAGTGGTCCCTTTCCTGCGTATTGCAAACGACGTCACCATCTCCATAAACCGCTCCGGCAGGCGCCGGGGTGCTACCGCCGTGTACCTCGAGTACTGGCACCTGGAGATCGAGGACTTTATGGAGCTGCGCAAAAACACCGGCGATGAGCGCCGGCGCGCCCACGACCTTAACACCGCCACCTGGATCCCCGACCTGTTTATGAAGAGGCTGCAGGAGGACGGCCAGTGGACCCTGTTCTCGCCATCGGACGTGCCCGACCTGCACGACCTGTATGGCAAGCGCTTTGACGAGGCCTACGAGCGGTACGAAAGGCTAGCCCAGGAGGGCAAGATAAAGCACCACAAGGTGCTTAAGGCGGGCGACCTGTGGCGCAAGCACATCACCATGCTCTTTGAGTCGGGCCACCCATGGATAACCTGGAAGGATCCGTCTAACGTGCGCAGCCCGCAGGACCACGTGGGTGTCGTGCACTCAAGCAACCTGTGCACCGAGATAACGCTTAACACCTCCAAGACCGAGACCGCCGTGTGCAACCTGGGCAGTCTTAACCTTGGCGCGTTTGTCACGGCCGACGCCCGCTTTGACCGCGACCTGGTGGCGCGCGTGGTGCCCGTGGCCATGCGCATGCTCGACAACGTTATAGACGTCAACTTCTACCCCACGGAAAAGACCAAGAACTCCAACATGCGCCACCGCCCGGTGGGCCTTGGCCTGCGCGGGCTTATGGACGCCCTGTACAAGATGGGCATTAACTTTGACACCGACGAGGCTGTTAAGTTTAGCGACGAGAGCCAGGAGGTAATCTCCTACCACGCGGTCTTGTCGTCGTCCCTGCTTGCCAAGGAGCGCGGGACGTATGAGACCTACAAGGGCTCTAAGTGGGACCGCGGCATCTTGCCGCAGGACACGCTGGCACTGCTTGAGCAGGAGCGCGGGCAAAAGATAGACGTGCCGCGCCACGAGACCCTGGACTGGCGCCTGGTGCGCGAGGCCGTGCGCCAGTGGGGCATGCGCAACTCCAACACGCAGGCCCACGCGCCCACGGCCACCACGGCCAACATTGCGGGCTGCTACCCAACGGTAGAGCCGATATACAAAAACATCTACGTAAAGAGCAACATGGCCGGCGACTTTATGATAGTCAACGAGTTTTTGGTCGAGGACCTGAAAAAGCTCGGGCTGTGGAACCAGGACATGCTGGAGAAGATAAAGTTCCACGACGGCTCGGTACAGCAGATACTCGAGATCCCGCCCGGCATACGCGAGAAGTACAAAGAGGTGTTTGAGATGGAGCCGCAGTGGCTCATTAAGGCCGCCGCGTACCGCGGCCGCTGGATAGACCAGAGCCAGTCGCTCAACATCTTCTACGGCGGCACCTCGGGCCGCGTGCTCTCCGACATCTACATGTACGCGTGGAGCATGGGGCTTAAAACCACCTACTACCTGCGCACGCTCGGCGCCTCTAGGGTCGAGAAGTCGACCATAGACAGCAGCAAGCACACCAACGTGGCCAACCCCAGCACCGCGGTGGCAAGCGGCATCGCCAGCTCGGTAGTTATCCAGGAGACCGTCACCGTGGTGACCCAGGACAGTCTGATGGCGCAGGCCATGCACGCCAACACCGCCGCAGAGGCCGTAGCCATGATGACTGTGGGCGAGGTCGTGGCCGATGTAGAGCAGGCACAGGTGGCCGCAGGCCAGCTGGAGCTTATAGAGCAAGCGAAGCAGGCGCCGTATGCGCCTGGCTCGATGTTTAGCGCACAATCTGTGGCCTCCTCGACCCTGGTAGGCTCGGCCGGAGTCCCCTCCTTTGGCGGCGAGAAGGTCGCCATAACAAACCGCCCCAAGCTCGAGGTCCTGAGCGAGCCGTGTGAATCATGCTCTGCGTGATCCATCCTGAGCTTGTCGAAGGACGATCCAGCTCGGCATAACTAAGTATTCAAAAGATAAAAGCCCCGGCACCGCCGGGTCTTTTTTGGTGTAACTCAGTCAAAGCCGCAGAGGACTTTGGGCATGTCGAGCGGCATGCCGGATCAACTTATTGCGCAAATTCCTATTAACGCGCTTGTCGCGCGCCTCTAGGAGCTTTGCGAAGCACTCCAGCGAGATAACCCTTTCCCCGCGGAGCTTGTCTGTCATACGGAAGAGCGTAATACGGCTGCGCATCCATACGCCAATAACCAGGTGTGGACTAAGTTGATACGGGCTGGCCTTGCCGCGCTCGACAACATGGTCGCCAAACTCCTCCACCAACTCTTGGGCCCTAGCTAAATAGTCAGTCATAGTACACCTCGCTTTCTGCCTTTGTTATACAAGAACCTATGCAAAAGAAAAGGCCCCAAACGAAGACCGGGGTCTTTTCGTTTGGGGCCTAGGCGGCCAACAGCTTGCGGACACCCTCAGGCACTTCCCTGCGCTTGGCCAAAAGGCTCAGGAACTTCTTCTGCTCCGCCTTGGTAAAGGGGATGACAAGCAGGGGCTCGCCCTGCGGCGGCAGGTAGACCGACACCGGCGGGGTAAACGAGATGCCGACAGGATAGATGCACTGGCCCGAAAGGTACGCGGCCGCGTGCTCGACGACCTCCTCCATGCTCCTCTCGTCAAATATGACCCGCATAGCCGCGTCGCTGTTGCCGTACGGACCCTTGCTCCCGCCATGGCGCCTGGATCCTGAAAGTGCCCTGAGCTTAAACACATAGTATGGCCGTATCATCTGCCTCTCCTCTATACGCTGCCAAAAGTCCATCGCAACAGTAGTACAAATACACACAAAAGAAAAGGCCCCGCGCTTGCAGAAAGGCGGGGCCTTTTGCTTGCTCGGGGCTAGTGGGCAGCGTCGCTCGGCGGCACACACGCCATCAAGACTCGCGCAGAGACGGTATTCAGAAGGCCCTTGAGGAACCTATCTGTCCAAGGCTCTGTCTGCGCCAGCTCGATCACGGTCTGCGGCTCGCTGGGGTTAAAGAACGGCACCTGCGAGTTCGCAGGTGTCCAAGCTTGTCCGCACGAGTCGGATAACATAAACGGAGATATGTACGTGTGCCGAAACTCGTCGAGGTCCGTCTGTGTGATGGATGGGTCCATCTCGAACTCAAACGAGTAAGACCCGCGTAATTCATGGGCCCCATAATCATGGGTAGACAAATGGTGCACTACTAGGTCCACACCCTGCGCGTAAACGACAGTTGGGCCGCAAACGAGCGGGTCGTACGGTTGCACCTTGTGCTCATAATCCTTTGTCATCGAACGCCTCCGTGGGTTAAGGAAGGATTAGTGGAAACTGGTCTGCATACAAATTACACCATAAATGTAATTATGTCAATAGTATACAAAAAGGCCCCAAACAAGACTCGGGGTCTTTTCGTTTGGGGCCTGAATTACCTGCGGACACCAGCCATACCAGAGCCTTGCCAGCAAACACTCACGTGTTTTTCGTATCCTCTGGACCAGTTGGCCACCTCGTCGCAGTCTTTCTTTGCGTCGAAAGGGCCTACGACGACCGCCCGGCTCCAGTCATAGAACCACCATGGCGACTGGGACTGGGCCTGCTGAGCTGACGCGGCCGACGTAATACCGACCAGCAAAGCGACGATAAGAACGATTTTGTGCATACTTCCCTCCGTGGTTGCGGAACCAGTTCGTCACAAAGCTACATACTTTTTATCAATATGTCAATAGTATTAAAAATGAAAGCCCCGGCGGATGCCGGGGCTTTTTCGTCGTTAGACCTCTTCGGTCACATCCTCACCAAGGTACTTCTCAAACTCGGCGTAATGATTGGGATGTTCCATTTCAACATGACGGAGCATAGCGCTCCATCCCGAGGTACCTTGTTCGCCACGGCGATACTTAATGACTGTGAAGTTGCAAAAGCGGCACTTAATCCGCTTGGGAAGAGGCTTGGCCTCTTCGACTTTCGCCCTCTCCATCTCTCGCCAGAGCTGGTCGGTCAGTGCCGCGAGAATGGCTGCGGACGCAACCTTGATAACAATGTCCGCCCCCGACCACTTCATCGGGAGCTCGTCTGAGAGAAAGCAGAGGGGAGTTTCTTCCCCATCACCTCCGCTCTGGCTTAAGCCGCATGCGGCAATATCGACGAGGTGGCTCCCAGAGTAATATCTCAGCGCCTGAAAAGTTTCCGCCCCCTTGGTCGTCCACAAGAAACGAGCAAGCTCGTCTTTTTCCTTCAGGTTTTTCAATACCTGTCCCAAAGGCTCAAGCCTGAGCCGTGGGCGCACCTGTGCCACCTGGCTATGAATGTACCGCTTCCGCTCCGCTTCTTCCATTTGCCTCATTTGACTCTCCTTTAAGGGTTCCTGCCTGACCTTGTGCCTCGATACGATGAGTGGCGTATCACCGCAGGGTCGCATAGCGACACCAAAAATCTACCATAAAAGTACAAAAAGAAAAGGCCCCAAACGAAGACTCGGGGTCTTTTCGTTTGGGGCCTAAGCCCTAGCAGTCGGCATACCAGCCGTCTGGGAACGGTTCGAGCGACCATTCTTTTTGGTTGTCGTTAGCTGTCTTAGCCTGCACACGGGCGCATTCAGCTTGAAGCTTTGCAGACTCGCTTTCGTCCCTTTTTGAAGGAGTGGGCTTCTGTTTTGACATTGACTGTCTCCAAATGAACGTACAATAAAAACTTTACCTATTTTATACTTATGAGTCAACCCCTTGCAGGGGGCCAAATAGATGCCCTCGTGCCTAATCCCCTTGCCCCAGCTGGCTGCAAAACGGTAAAATATAGACACTAACCGCTTTAATTTTCAGCCAACCTGTATGGGAGTAATAAACGGCGCCAGCACCACAGACCCCAACAAGATACTTCCGATGAAGTACAACTGGGCCCGTACCCACTACAAAAAGGGCGTGGCCAACAACTGGGTCCCGGAGGAGGTCTCCATGCAGCAGGATGTCGAGCTGTGGAAGAAGCCCGGGGCGCTGAGCGAGGACGAGCGCCGCATGATCATGTGGAACCTCGGCTTTTTCTCGACCGCCGAGTCTTTGACCGCCAACAACCTTGTGCTGGCCATATACCGCCACATCACCAACCCCGAGTGCCGCCAGTACCTCCTGCGCCAGGCGTATGAGGAGGCCGTGCACACCGACACGTTTATCTACTGCTGCGACACGCTGGGCCTTAACCCCGACGAGGTCTACAAGATGTACGAGACTATCCCCTCCATACGCGAGAAGGATGAGTTTGTGGTCAACCTCACCAAGTCTGTCTTTGACCCGAACTTTAACACCCAGGGCACCGAGAACATCCAGAAATTTGTGCACGACCTGGTGGGCTTCTACGTCATCATGGAGGGCATCTTCTTTTACGCCGGGTTTGCCATGATGCTTAGCATGCTGCGCAAAAACAGGATGGTCGGCATCGGCGAGCAGTTCCAGTTTATCTTGCGCGACGAGTCGGTACACCTGGCGTTTGGCGCGGACCTTATAAACACAATAGTGCAGGAAAACCCCGAGATATGGACCCCGGAGTTTAAGACAACGCTCACCGCAAACATCAAAGCGGCCGTCGAGCTCGAGAAAAAGTATGCCGACGACGCCCTGCCGCGCGGCGTGGTGGGCCTGGTGCCCGCGACCGTCAAGCAGTATGTAGAGCACGTGGCCGACAGGCGCCTGGAGCGCATCGGACTCGAGAGGCAGTACCATAAGGACAACCCGTTCCCCTGGATGTCAGAGATTATGGATATGCCTAAAGAAAAGAACTTCTTCGAGACCCGCGTCACCGAGTACAAAACCGGCGAGCTGGATTGGTAAGGGCACACTTATCCTGAGTCCTATCGAAGGATTAAAAATAAAAGCGAAACCCGCCGGGATCCCCGGCGGGTTCTTTTTCAGGCAATAAAGCCGAAGTTGTGCTCATGACTCCAGCCACTTCCCAAGGGCTCAAATTCAAGAGTCCGAAGTGTTCTCTTGGTCTTCTCTTCGGGAGCGTAGTGGACCGTGCACACACGCCTCTCGTTCAAATAGGTAAACGAGGGCGCGAGGCTCACAAGGCGCACCTTCTTGAGCTTCCAGTCGTCAAGCAGCGTCGGGTAGGTCTCCGATATCGTAAGCATCGTGTGGAAATCCATCGGCACAAGGCCCTGCTCGGCGACCCACCTTTCAAATTTGCGACTCATGAGGAAGCCGGGCAGAGACACAATTAGCACATCAACCTTGCGCGTGCCGCCGGCCCGCTTGGGGAACGTACTGCAGATATCTCCAAACGCCTTAATGGGAGCGTCGTCTGTCTGCGGCGCTCCGCGGACGATCATGTCCGCATAGGTGCGATCATACGAGACATTGACCGAAACCTTGCTCGTAGCAGACCCGGGCAAGAAGGTTATACTTTTTGCCGAGTTTTTTGCAGCCGTTAGTGTTGCGATATTGCTCAAGTAATCCTCCCCTACATGTTCGTATCTGCTCTAGTAATACCACTGTTGTAATCTTTAGCAAGACAAAACCCGCCGGAGCATTCCGGCGGGTTATTTGATGTCCTCAAGCGTGTGAGGATGATCGTGGGGGAACAGGCCGCAACCGGAGGGCGCAAAGACGGCGACAAGGACCGCAACCAGAGCCACGAGCTTGATGCCGTCAAGCCAAGCGGTTCTCTTATGGGACATGTAAGAACTCCTTCTTCTCGAGCACAATACCCTACTTAAGAGACTTTTCAACCTCGTACTCGCCCGCCTTGGTGCGCAAAATATGCAGGGCTAATGCGGGCACACCGAGGTGCTTGCCCACGCCATGGGCTATGGAGCGCGCATAGGTGCCGCTGCTGCAGGCAATTTTGACAGTCGCACAGGGGAACTCGCGCACCCCTTTTGGCTTTAAGTTCCGCTTCCACCCCGCCAGTATCTCCTCTTGCCTAAAGTCGCCGTTGACCTTATTAACGCTCTCCTCTATGTAGTGCAGGAGCTGCGGCTCCTTAACCTTGTAGAGCTTCTCGATGTCGATATGAAATATGGTCACGCTGCGGCTGGGCAGGAGTATGGAGCTAAGCGCGTTGTTGCGCGCCCACTCAAACAGAGACTTGCCCTCGACGGTCTTGGATGAGTACGGCGGGTACTCCTGGTTGAGGTTGCCCCTAAACTCGTTAAGAGCCTGCTGCAGCGCCTTCTTAGTCAGGCCCGAGGCGTCGCCCGTCTCCATCACCCGGCCCAGTACATCGTACGTGTCTGTCGAGAAGCCAAACAGGATGTCCAGCGTGTACTCCTTGCTAAGGTCCAGGTACGCATCGCGGCGCTTGTTGGCCGAGCCCACCAGGCACAGCAGCACGCCCTCGGCCATAGGGTCGAGCCTCCCGGCGTAGGACAGCACCTCGTGGGCATAGTGAGGCTTCTCGACCCGGAGGCGCTCAAGCCTCTCGCGCGGGGTCTCGCCCAGCCGTTTGTAGAGATTGAGTACCTGTCCTGCGGTGTTTTGTCTTGCGTTAGGGTTAGCAGGCATGTTCAGAATCTCATCCATCTCTGCTAGAATACCAGCAAGTGCCCGTATGTCCAAAAATCAAGAAAAAAAGTTGCCGACCGAGCCGTACAAGGGCGTGCGCGATTTTTATCCGGAGGACTTTGCCGTGCAAAAGTACATCTTTGACACGTGGCGAGCCGCGGTTGAGAGGGCCGGCTACGTCGAGTATGAGGCGTCCATCCTGGAGCCTAGTGACCTCTACCGCTCCAAGGGCGCAGACAACGAGGAGATGGTCAACGAGCAGACGTACACGTTCGTCGATCGCGGCGAGCGCGAGGTAACGCTGCGGCCCGAGATGACCCCCACCGTGGCGCGCATGGTGGCGGCCCGCCGCCGCGAGCTGGGCTACCCCCTGCGCTACTACTCTATCCCCAACTGCTTTAGATACGAAAAGCCCCAGCGCGGGCGTCTGCGCGAGTTCTGGCAGCTTAACGTAGACATATTCGGCTCTAAGTCTCTTGCGGCCGACGCGGAGATTTTAGCCGTAGCGTACGGCACGGTAATGGCGTTTGGCGCCTCCGAGAGCGACTTTGTCATCAGGGTCGGCAGCCGCTCGTTTTTAAACGGCGCCATTGCAC
>CAYRYM010000015.1:8996-12321 GCA_964428705.1 uncultured Candidatus Saccharibacteria bacterium
AGCTGGGCCTGAGCGAGGAGAGTACAAAAAAGCTCTTTGGCCTCCTGGACCGCCGCGCCAAAATGCCGCGCGAGGACTTCTTGCATGCGCTCTCAGAGCTCTCCGTGCCCGAGAGCATGATACTGCCCGAGGAGCCTCAGGCTGAGGTGGCCGACATGCTCGCACAATTTAGCAGTGCCGGAATAAACAACATTGTGTGGGACCCGTCGGTGGTGCGCGGCTTTGCCTACTACACCGGCATGGTGTTCGAGGTGTTCGACACGCATCCCGACAACAACCGCGCCATGTACGGCGGCGGGCGCTACGACAACCTCACACGCCTGTTTGACGACGAGCCTCTGCCCGGCGTGGGCTTTGGCATGGGTGATGAGACTATGCGGCTCTTTTTGGAGGTGCGCGGCCTCCTGCCGGCGTACGTGCCGCCAACCAAGTTATATATCGCGACCCCTTCGCCCGACATGGCATACGCCGTGCAGGCCCTGGCCGGCGAGCTGCGACGCCAGGGCGTCAATGTGGCTATAGACTTTGGCGAGCGCAAGCTGGGCGACCAGATAAAAGCCGCCTCGAAGCACAAGATACCGTGGCTTATGGTCGTCGGAGAGAACGAGATGCAGGCGGGGCAGTTTACCCTGCGCAACCTGGAGTCCGGGCATGAGGAGACTCTGCCGCAGATTGCGGTGGCCGACTTCCTACTCAACAACTAATGCGTCCCGTTAGAGATAAAAAATTAATAGCTAATTTTTGCCGACTTGATGACAAGTCGGATCTCTAACGGGATGCGCCGCATAACATTCGATATCGAGACCGAGGGCGTATTCCAAGGCAACGGAGACTTCAGCAATCTGGAGGTAACCGTGGTGGGCGTGTACGACTCGGCGACCAAAAAGCTCACCGGCTATTACAAAGAGGACCTGCCAAAACTCTGGCCAATACTCGAGAGCGCCGACCTTTTGGTGGGCTACAACTCGGACCACTTCGACATCCCGATACTCAACAAGTACTACGCGGGCGACCTCACCAAGTTTAAGAGCGTCGACCTGCTTAAAGAGATTAAGACAGTGCTGGGCCGCAGGCTCAAGCTCGACGGCATCGCCGAGGCCACCCTAGGCAAGAAGAAGTCCGGCAGCGGGCTCGATGCCGTAGAGTGGTGGAAGCAGGGATTGAGGGAAAAGGTCATGGCCTACTGCCTGGACGACGTGGCGATAACCGACGAGCTGTACCGCTATGCGATGAAAAACAAAAAGTTAAAGTACAAAGACTACGACGGTGTGCGCGACATCAAGCTCGACACCTCAAGCTGGGAGTCCGAGGGCGACTCCCCCGCGCTCAACCACACCCTCCCCTTCTAATTTTTCCAGTTCTCACGGTCGTAACAACCTGATAAACGAGCAACGTCAAGTAGTTTGCGGATAGGATACCGAGGGCGGTACAATAGGAGTATATGAACAGAAATTACGCGCTGCCTATTACTATTGTCGTCGCAGGTCTTATTATCGCGGGCGCCGTGTTCTGGGCGGGCAAGTCGGGTACCGCCACCCCCCAAGGCACCGGCAACCCGCAGGGCGTGCGCGCCTACACTCCGGGTGTAGACCACATTTTGGGCAACCCCGAGGCCCCGGTCAAGATTGTGGAGTACTACGACTTGGAGTGCCCCTACTGCAAGACATTTAACACCACCATGCATCAGGTTATGGACTACTACGGCGCATCCGGCAAGGTGGCCTGGGTAGCGCGCCCCTTCCCGCTCGGCTCCATCCACTCCAAGTCGCCCAAAGAGGCCGAGGCGGCCGAGTGCGCGGCAGACCAGGGCGGCGATGCGGCGTACTTTAAGTACACCGATGCCGTGTTTGAGGCGACACCCAGCAGCAACGGGCTGGACCTGGCCCAGCTCCCGGTTATTGCCGGCAACATCGGGCTTAACGTTGACACATTCAACACCTGCCTTAACTCCGGCAAGTTTACCAAAAAGATAACCGACAGCTACAACGAGGCCACCAAGGCGGGCGCGCAGGGCACGCCCTACACGCTCCTTATGGTCGGTACAGACTCGGTCGTGCTCTCGGGTGCGCAGCCGTACAGCAGTATGCGCGCCGCGATAGATGCCGTGCTCTCGGGCATGCCCGGCGGCGCCGAGGTTACCCCGGCAGCCACAACCACTACCGAAGACCTCCAGCAAAAAGGCGGCGAGTAGTCTTCCACTACAACGAGCAAGTTTGTCTCCGCAAAAACCCTCAAGAAAAAGTCCTCGGATCTCCCGACTCGCGCTACGGCGCATTGCGGGCCAGACTATTTTCTTGAGGGTTTTATGCTGCGCTACTCATCCGGTCTAAAGTGGTCGTCGGTCTCCTCTGCCGCTAGGTTTATGCGGTAAATGTCGAAGCTATTCTCTCCCTCGAAGATGTCGGAGGGGTTGGGCAGGAATACGCGCATGCCCTCCAGGGCCAGCGTGGCGTCGCGCAGGAGCCTGTTAAAGACAATAAACTCGCGGCGGAACGTGCGGAAGTCGATGATGTAGCGGCGCACCTGCGGCCGCCCGTCCGCATTGCGCGTAATCTTGACCTCGTGGATGATAAAGCGCCGCACCGGCTTATTAAACGTCTTCTTGACCGTGTAGTAGTTAAATATCGCCTGCATCACAAACAGCGACTTGTCGCCCTTAGCGGGGCTAAACGCGGCGACAAATTTGTAGTCCACTACATCCAGCCCATTGCGGTCCACAGGGCTTTTGACAACCAAGTCTGACACCGCCTTAATAGGCAGCGGCAGGCCCTCTACCTCCACGGTGGCCTTGGCCTCTACGGCCACCACCTTGTAGCGGGGAGGCCGCTCCAGAAAAAAGCCGGTGGCCTGCAGATACTCGCGCTCCATACTCTCGCGCTTTTTCTTGCGGGCCCGCTTGCTCGTAACTCCCTTGCCGAAGTTTATCTCAAAGTCGGCCACCCCGCGCAGATACTCAAGCCCCAGCTCTTGCGCCGCCTCGCGGGGCAGGCCGCTATAGTAGTGCTCTAAGGCCTTGTGGCAGGCGCGACCCACCACACCCGCGGGGCCGCTAGGCGTGTCGTACACAAGCTCAACATAGCGCTTGTACCACGCCAAGGGGTTGCGCAAAAACGCCATCAGGGAGCTATGGCTCCAATACTTAATCGGCAGGTTAGTAGCTCCGGAGGCGCTTGGCTTTTTCATGGGTGCGGATGCGCTCCAGGGCCTTGGCCTCTATCTGGCGGATGCGCTCGCGGGTGACGCCGAACTCCGTGCCCACCTCCTCGAGCGTGTGGTAAATCCCGTCCTCCAGCCCGTGGCGCAGCTTGAGTCTCTCGCGCTCCTT
>CAYRYM010000016.1:0-12130 GCA_964428705.1 uncultured Candidatus Saccharibacteria bacterium
ACCCCGATTTGTTCCGTGAGAGGGAACTGTCCTAACCATTAGACGATAGGGCCTCATGAAACAATTTACAACAAAATGGGAGAAAAGAAAATGGGCAGGGGTTGGTACCCCTGCCCTTGTTCGTCTCAGCCTCACGCCGCTGCGGCCTTGAGTTCGGCGACAGCCTTGTCGACTTCGCGCTTGTGGCGGGTCTTGGGGCTGCGCTCGCTGAGCATCTTGGCGATGCCGGCGATGTAGCCCTCGTATCGGTCGTGGCCGATATCGATACCGTTGCGCCATTCGTAGGCTCGCAAGGCCTGCACTGCCGCGACCCGCGGGGTAACGCGCTGTGCCTTGCGGATAGCTCCAGCCTGGTTGCCGGCTATTCGCAAGATTTCGCGCGTCAAACGCAGACCTTTCTTGCCGGCTGCGTAGTCGAGGCCGACGTCGACCTCGCTTGCCGTGAACTCACGGAAGCTGTCCTGGTTGTCCATACTCTCCTCCGTTTCAAGAAAAAAAGGGAGAGGGAACGCAGTACTTTTTAAGCCCTCTGCGTGAGATTATACTCTAACCTGACATGAAAGTCAATCCCGTAGAGACGCTTTGCGTCCACGGGATTAGACCCCGTGGGCCAAAGGCCTCTACGGGGTCAAGTGAAATATAGAAGATTATTACGCAAACATCCCGTCCACAACCTCCTTAACAACGGTGCCGTCTGCGCGGCCCTTAAGGTCCTTCATCAGCGCGCCCATCACCTTGTTGGCGCCGGTCTTGTCGGTCACGCCCATCTCGGCTGCCTTGGCGGTAACTGCTGCCACAATCTCATCGCGCGACATCTGGGCGGGGAGCATGGTCTCTAGTATGGCCAGCTCGGCCTTCTCGCCCTCGGCGAGCTCCGGGCGGCCGCCGTCCGTAAACTGCTGGATAGAGTCCTTGCGCTGCTTGGCCGCGCGCATAACAACCGTCATAACCTCGTCGTCGGTGAGCACGCCGTCCGGGCCGTAGCCCTTGGTGACAGACTCGTTGGTGCAGGCGGCAATAAGCCCGCGCACCACGCCTAGCTTTACGCTGTCCTTGGCGCGCATGGCGTCCTTCATCATCTCCTTCAAATCGGCTTGTAGCATGGTGTAATTATTTAAAAGGTTATTTGTGTATTTTACCACAGACACGCGCGTGGTAAAGTGCCTGTATGAACCTCCTGATAATCTTGATTGCCGTCCTTATCCTGCTTGCCCTGGGCATTATCGCCATGCTGTACCGGATGCAGAAGGGGAGCGCCACACCCCAAGACTCCCAGAGTATGGTGCTCTTGCAAAACCAACTGGCCGAGCTCACGCGCGCCATGGACAGCAAGCTTGGCGAGGGCACCAAGACCATGAGCGAGTTTATGCTGACCCAGACCGACCAGGGCCGCACGCTTATGGCCACCATAAGCAAGCAGGTGGGCGACCAGCTTATAGAGGTGGTCAAGGGTGTCACCGAGACACGCGAGTCTACTAAGCAGATATTTACTATTGCCGAGCAGCTGGGCAACCTCGAGAAGGTTCTTAAGAACCAAAAGCAGCGCGGCAACCTGGGCGAGGCATCACTGGAATTAGTAATGAGCAACATACTGCCGCCGGGTGCCTACCAGATGCAGTACGAGTTCCCGGGCGGGGAGACGGTAGACGCGATAATACGCACCAAGGAGGGCTTTATCCCGGTGGACGCCAAGTTCCCCCTGGAGAACTACTCTAGATTGCGCGACGAGAAGGACGACATACGCCGCGTGGAGTACGAGGAGGCGTTTAAAAAGGACCTTAAAAAGCGGATTGACGAAACATCTAAGTATGTGCGGCCCAAGGACGGCACACTGCCGTTTGCGTTTATGTACATACCGGCCGAGGGCATTTACTACGACCTCTTAAACGACGGGGTGGGGGCGGTAAACACCCGCAGCCTCTTGGACTACGCGCAGAACGACCGCAAGGTGATAATCGTCTCGCCCACGACCTTTGCCGCCTACCTGCAATCGGTGCTGTACGGGTTTAAGGCGTTTAAGATCGAGGAGCAGGCCAAGGATATTGCCAAAAACGTCGAGGCGCTGGGCCGCCACATTAACGCCTATCAGGACTACTACAAAAAGCTGGGTGCGTCCTTGAGTACGACCGTCAACCACTTTAATGCCGGTACCAAGGAGCTAGGCAAGATTGAAAAGGACGTGCTCAAGATCGACGCCTCGGCAGACATATCTATAGACATACCGCTGTTGGACAAGCCCAGCATCGAGGGCAAGGAATAATAAAAGGCCCGCCGAAGCGGGCCTTTCTGCCGGATGCCTTTACGGCTATCTGTTGGTGAGGGCAACCCACATATGGGCGCCAAACATCCCGAGGGAAACCAAAAGCGCGAACTCGATCATTAAAACCTCCCCGTTCCCAGACCCTGCCGTAATCATCCCGCACAAGGGCCCAACTGCCAAGGGGGCTTGTACACACAGGGGTTTTGGGGTAGTATCTTTGGACGAGCCAGGGGCTCGTTTTCATATACCGTATATGGCAACTGCTACCAAAAAGACCACCAAAACCACTAAAACCGCCCCCAAGGCGGCCAAGAAGGCTCCTGCTGCAGTGCCGGCCGAGTTTGCCGTTATCCAGACAGGCGGCAAGCAGTACATGGTCCACGAGGGCCAGACTCTTAAGATCGAGGCTATGAAGGGCGCTCTTGTGGGCGACACCCGCAAGCCCTTTGCTATAGGCGACAAGCTTACCTTTGGCGAGGTGCTTTTGAGCGACAACGGCAAAGATGCCACGACCATCGGCGCGCCGTTTATCTCGGGCGCTAAGGTAGAGGCCGAGATTGTAAAGATAGGTCGCGCCCCCAAGGTCACCGTCATCAAGTACAAGGCCAAGTCCAACTATTTTAAGAAAAAGGGCCATCGCCAGCCTTTCTTTGAGGTCCGCATCACCAAGCTCGCGTAACAAAAAACTCCCTCCGGGGAGTTTTTTAGTGCCTATTGCCCAAGGCTTGGGCGATGGTGTCCGGGTCGGCGTACTCAAGCTCGGAGCCGGTGGAGAGCCCGCGTCCCAGGGAGGAGATGCGGAAGTTGAGGCCCTCGCTAAGCGGGCGGAGCTTCTCCATCAATATCTCGCGGGTGTGGTCGCCCTCGGTGGTGGCCGACAGGCCCAAAATAAGCTCATTTAACTTAAGCTCGGAGGCGTCGCCTTCGACGCGCTTAAGGAGCTCGCGCAGGCGCACAAACTTCTCGGGCTCCTCGGTGGCAAGCTGGATAGTGCCGCCCAGCACAAAGTACAGGCCGCGGAAGCCCGAGCGCTCGACGTTCTCAATATCGGCATCCTTCTCGACAACAAATATAATTCCGTGTTCGCGTCGCTCATCCGCGCAAAAACTGCATATTTCTTTGGTACCTGCCCCGTGGGTGTCCTGCACCTTTACGGGGAACCAGCGGTAGCAACTTGTGCACTGCAAACTCTCAGCGCCCAAGCGCTTAATATAGTCGGCCAGCTCGCTGCGCGTGGCAGGGCTGGTGCTAAGCAAGTACTGCACAAAGCGCCGCGCCTGGCGCGGGCCAATGCCGGGGAACTTCTCAAATAAAGAGGTGAGCCTGTCGATTGAATCCATGGTTAGAACGCGTCGGCCGACTCGAAGGCGCTCATGTCGGCCTTCTCCAGCGAGCGGAAGGTGGTGCGCTTGTCGTCAAAGTAGAGCTCGACCATGCCCACGGGCCCGTTGCGGTGCTTCTCCACCAAGATCTCGGCGATGTTGGGGCGCTCGGACTCCTTGTTAAGCTTGTCGTCGCGGTGGATAAACATAACCACGTCGGCGTCCTGCTCGATAGAGCCGGAGTCGCGCAGGTCGCTCAGCCGAGGCTTGCCTCCGCGCTGCTCGACAGCACGCGAGAGCTGGGAGAGTGCCAGCACCGGCACGTCCAGCTCGCGGGCGAGCTGCTTGAGCGAGCGCGATATCTCGGTAACCTGCTGGACCAGGTTGTCGTTGGCGCGCGACTGCGTGGGCACCATAAGCTGGAGGTAGTCCACAATTATAAGGTCCAGGCCGTGCTCCTTTTTAAGCCTGCGGGCGGTGGCGCGCATCTTAAGGATGTTCTGCGCCGGCTCGTCGCTGATAAATATCGGCGCCTGGCCCAGGAGGTCGTACGTCTCGCGGATGCGGTCCCAGTCGTCCTGCTCCTTAATGTTGCCGGTGCGCAAGTTCCACGAGTTGACCCCGGCCTGGGCCGCCACCATGCGGTCTATCAGCTGCTGGGCGGCCATCTCGAGGCTAAATATGCCCACGACCGCCTTGTGGTTAACCGCGGCCAGGCGCGCGATGTCGAGAGCAAGCGCCGTTTTGCCCATAGACGGCCGCGCCGCCAAAATTATAAGGTCCGACTTTTGGAAGCCTGCAAGCAGGTTGTCCAGGTCGCGGTAGCCGGTGCGGATGCCGCGCACCTCGTCTTTATGCTCGTGCAGGTACTCCAAGCGCGACCACGCCTCCTTAAGCGAGTCGCCCAGGGCCATAAACTTGGACATGGTGGGCGTCTGGGTGACCTCGTAGACCTTCTTCTCGGCCTTGTCCAAGGTCTCGTCCAACTCTGAGGACTCGTCATAGCCAAGCTCGGCCACAAACTCGCCGGCGTCTATAAGCGAGCGCAGCATGTGCTTTTTCTGCACCTGGGCGGCATAGTGGCGCGCGTTAGATGCCGCGGGCACGTCGGCCGCAAGCTCGGCTAGGTAGGCTACTCCGCCCACACCCTCGAGATGGCCGTCGTCGCTAAGGCGCGTGCGCACCGACTCTATGTCTATGGGCTCGTTCTTGGCATACAGCGCCTGCATGGCGCGATAGATGATGCGGTGCTTCTCGGCATAAAAGGCATCGTCAACAATGAGGTCGGTTGTCTCGACCATGCCCTCCGGGCGTATCATAAGCGCACCCAAGAAAGCCTTCTCGCTCTCCAAGGTCTGGGGTGGCAGTCTCAGCCCGTCTCTCTTTCCCTTGCTCATGGGTCCATACTACTCCCTTAATCCTGTAAATTACATACACAAAAATGAGCCCCTACCTGTGGGTAGGGGGATAAACAGGGGATAAGCAGAAAAGGCCCTTATTTCTTCGTTACTTTTTGGCCGTCGGGGGCGTCTTTGACGTCAAAGCCTTTTTTGGCTATCTGGGCGCGCAGGTCGTCTGACTTTTTATAGTCCTTGTTGTCGCGGGCCTCTTGGCGGGCCGAGACAAGCCGCTGGACATCATTGGGCAGGTCGCCTATGGATATGACCGTGACACGCGCCACCGGGCCGGACTCGCCCAGCCCCAACCCCAGCACGCGGTCGGCCTCGGCCAGTGAGGCGCGCTTAACCGCGGGCGCGATTGTCTGGTCGCGCAGGAGGTCCCACACCAACGCCACGGCCTGCGGGGTGTTAAGGTCCTCGGCTATAGCGGCATAAAAATTCTTAATAAAAGCGGGGTCCGGGCGCATCTGCGAGGGCGGCAGCTCGAGGAACGCGCGCGCAAGGCGCGTGTAGGCCGTGTTGGCGCCCTCTATGGCGTCCCAGGTAAAGTTCATGGGCGTGCGGTAGTGGCCGGTCAAAAACCAGTAGCGCAAGGCGCGCGGGGCGATGCCTTTGTCGGCCAGATTGCGCAGGCTTATGGTGTTGCGCAGAGACTTAGATATCTTCTTGTCCTCTATGGTTATAAACTCACCGTGCATCCACAGCCGGGCAAACTGCTTGCCGGTCGCGGCCTCGGCCTGCGCCAGCTCGTTGTTGTGGTGTATGGCTATGTGGTCTATGCCGCCGGTGTGGATGTCTATCTGCTTGCCCAAAAGCGTAAAGATCATCGCCACGCATTCGGTATGCCAGCCCGGGAAGCCGAGGCCCCAGGGCGACTCCCAGCCCAGCTTTTTGTCGGACTTCCATAATACAAAGTCGGCAGGGTGGCGCTTTTTTGTATTGACCTCGAGCCGCGCCCCGGCCTCTTGGCCGGCCAGATCCTGGCTCCCCAGCTTGCCATAACCCGCAAAGCGCGAGGTGTCGTAGTACACGCCGTCGTCCAGCCGGTACGCGTAGCCCTTTTGCTCCAGCGACTTTACCAGCGCTACCATCTCGGCTATGTAGTGGCTGGCGCGGGGGAATCGTATGTGCTCGACATCGAGCCCCAGCTCCTGGATGTCCTCCAAAAACGCCTCGGCGTACTTCTCGGCGAGCTTGGCCATGTTCTCCATGTTTATCTTTTTCTTTTCGCGCCGTAACCCCTTTGTCATCTTGTCCTCGCCCTCGTCGGCGTCACTAACGAGGTGGCCAAAGTCGGTGATGTTTATAACCTGCTGCACCTGATAGCCCCACGCCAGCAGCGAGCGGCGTATGGTGTCGGCGTTGATATAGGCGCGCAGGTTGCCGACGTGCACATAGTCGTAGGCGGTGGGCCCGCAGTTATACATCTTGGCCGTCTTGCCCATGGGGGTAAAGGCCTCGAGCTCGCCGCTAAGCGTGTTGCGCAGCCGCAGTATCGGCTTGCCTGCAGGGGCAGGTAAAGCCTTCTTTTTTGCCATACGTGTAAAGAGTTTTTTGAGCATTTAGAGCCAGTCCTTGTGGCGGAAGTAGGCAAGACAGCCCAGAGCTACCACCGCCATGCCCCCCAGCAATATCCAGAAATCATACGTACTTCCTGCAATAGGATTGTGCTCTGTATTCATACCAAAAAGCCCGGCAATAAACGAGAGCGGCAGAAAGAGGAACGCCAAAATGGTAAACGTCTTCATCACCTCGTTCTGCTTGGTAGTAAGCAGGCTGTCGTTGGTGGCGCGCAGCTCTGCCAGCGAGTCGCGCAGGCTCATCAGCTCGTGCTCGACCCGGGCGCGCGTGCCCTCGACCTCGCGCAGGTAGTAGGCAAACTCCTGGCCCCACAGGCGGGCGGCTGCGGGCTCCAGCGAGGCCAGCATTTCTTTATGCGGCGAGAGCGCGCGGGTGTAGTCGTACAGCGCGCGGGCCACGTGGCTTATCTCGTACACCATACGGCGCTCGTCGCCCTTAAATATGCGCGTCTCAATTTCTTCCAGCCGGTGGCGCATCAGGTCGCACTCCTCGCTCAGGCTGCGGTAGAGGTTCTGCACCATGCCGGCAAACAGGTGGCCGCCATGCGCGGCGTGGTTGCGGCCCAGGAGCGTGCCCACCTCAAACGCCTTGGCAAAGGTGTGCAGGGGGTCGATGTTTTCGTAGCGGGCGGTTATCAGGAACTTTTTGCCGATAATAAAGTCTATCTCCTGCTCGGGCCGGCGGTTGAGCCCGCCGCGTATGGTGGGGAAGTGGAGGATAACGTATACCGTCTCTGCACAGCGCTCGACCTTGGACTTGTAGGAGGTCGAGAGCAGCTCCTGGGCAACGTGGGGGTCGATGTCAAACTCTTGCATAAGCGCGCGGACCTCGGCCGGAGTAGGCGCCACCATGTCTATCCATGTTAAATCGCGCTCCTTGTACCGCGTGAGCATATATGAAAAGTATACCGCCGATTTTTAACGCGGCTGTGGTATACTCTTTGCATATGAACAGGGCACGATGGAGGGCTGCGGGCGTGTTTATTGCGGTCGCGCTGGCGTTTGGCGTGGGCATGTATGCCGGCGTGTCTGAGCGCGTCTCCGGCCTTGTGTCAGCCCAGACGCTGGGCGGTGTCCAGCCCGCGGGCGTGGACTTTGCCAAGTTTTGGCAGGCCTGGACGCTGCTTAACAAGAACTTTGTCGAGACGCATGCCTCAACATCAGTGCCCACAGACCAGGAAAAGCTGTACGGCGCCATAAAGGGCCTGACCGACAGCTATGGCGACCCGTACACGACGTTCTTCCCGCCTGTCGAGGCCAAGCAGTTTAACGAGGCTATTGCGGGCTCGTTTGGCGGCGTGGGCATGGAGATGGGCGACAAAGACGGCAACATTACTGTTATTGCGCCGCTAAAGGGCAGCCCGGCCGAGCGGGCGGGGATACACCCGGGCGATATTGTAGTTATGGTAGACGCCACCTCGACCCAGGGGCTTACCGTAGACGATGCGGTCAAGCTTATACGCGGCCCCAAGGGCACCACGGTCAAGCTCACGCTTGAGAGGGCGTCTACCACCGAGCCCGTCATCGTCTCAATTGTGCGCGACACGATAAACGTGCCGACCATAGACGGCACAAGCAAAGACGGCATCTACACCATATCGCTGTACAGCTTTACGCAGAACTCGGCCGAGCTCTTCCGCAATGAGTTGCGTAAGTTTGTGCTCTCCGGCGACAAAAAGCTGATACTCGACCTGCGCGGCAACCCGGGCGGCTACCTTGAGTCGGCCGTGCAGATGGCAAGCTACTTCCTCCCCATTGGCGAGACAATAGTAACAGAGGACTACAAGGGCAAGCAGACCAACAGCGCGCACCGCTCGCTGGGCTACAACGTGTTTGCGGGCAAGGACTTAAAGATGGCCATACTGGTTAACCAGGGCTCGGCATCGGCCTCGGAGATTTTGGCCGGAGCGCTGCAGCAGCACAATGTTGCCACGCTCATTGGTACGCGGACCTTCGGCAAGGGCTCGGTCCAGCAGTTAATGGAGCTGGGCGGTGGAGCGGAGATTAAGATTACGGTGGCGCGCTGGCTGACCCCAAACGGCTCCAGCATTAGCGACGGCGGCCTCCAGCCCGACATAAAGGTAGAGCGCACTGCCGAGGACTTTGCGGCTGGCCGCGACCCCCAGATGGACGCCGCCCTTAAGTGGTTGAAGTCCCAATAATTGGGAGTAGTATAGAGGGGTATGAAGGTAATACTCCTTAAGGACGTGCGGGGGTGCGGGCAGGCCAACACCATTGTGGATGTGGCCCAGGGCTATGCGGCCAACTTCCTCTTGCCGCACAAGTACGCTGTAGCCGCCACCGAGGACAAGCTCAAGGAGTTTGAGGCAAAGCGCGCCCAGATGGACGCCGCCAAAGCCAAGGAGGAGGAGCAACTTAGCGCCAAGGTTAAGTCGCTCGAGGGCAAGACTGTCACCATTGTGGCCCGTGCCACGGAGAAAGGTGGGCTGTTTAAGGCTTTAAGCGCCCCCGACTTTGCCAAGGCCATACGCGCGCAGCTGTCGCTCGAGATCCCGGAGTCGTCCATTACCACCGACCCTGTTAAGACAGTGGGGGAGCATAAAATTAAGCTCCACTCCAAAAACTCCAAAGCCGAGCTGACAGTCGTCATCGCCGCGCAGTAATATAAAAAGGAAAGGCCGCCGGAGAACATCCGGCGGCGCTTCGTTTGCTTCAGTAGTCCTTCTTCTTCCACCCGTTCGCCTCAAGGAGGCTCACCAGGATGTTGTTGGTATAACTCTCCTCCTTATCTTCAGGTTCGAGTTCGATGTCCAGCCAATCATTGTTGAGATAGCCGAACTCATCGTATGCCGAGTGTTTGTACCCCGCAACGATGAAGGTGTCCGATTCTGCCCGCTGGAGGCGTTTGCCCGAAGCTTCCTGGACGACGATCTCGCCCTCGACCGAGAGGAACATCTGCGTGCCTATCGGCAAGGGAAAGGGGAGATTAGCGAGCTTGTAGTAGGTGACCGGCCCGTCCTCGAGGTTGAGATTGATCGAGTAGACGATCTTGAGCTCTTCCTTGGCGGAGTGCCGGATGTACTTCCAGTGCTCCTTAAGCGACGGGAATGCCTTGCTGATACCCTCGACAAACGAGCCGAGATTGGCATGCACTCGCTCCACATGGGGCAGAGCAACCCTGTCTTCAGGCAGATAGCACATCATTTCCTGCGAGCCGTCCCCGTTCTTCCAATAGAAGGACAGTTTAGGCTTGTCGCAGTATGACAAGTTCCACCAGCCATGCGGCAGGTCGGCCAAGATGATGCCGGTGCCCCTTATGTGGAAGGGCTGCTTGGCGTAGTCGTCGGCAGTCAGCAGTCCCTTAAGGACGAGGTTTGTGACGGCGGCGATTTCCTTGCGCAGGCGGTCGATACGGGCAGAGCCCGCGATTAGAGTCTGGATATCCATTTTCTAACTCCGTCCTATTCTCTAGGGCCCTCTCGGGCATGGGGTGAAAGGTGCTGCGAACTGGCAATATTATACCTAAATTCAAATATAAGTCAATTAGTATTGATGTACTAAAAAGCCCCCGAAACTCGGGGGCTTTTTATTGTTTAAAGTTGCTTATGCCTTGGCGATGACGTCTACCGCGGAGCGGACGGTTGAGGTGCCGTCAAAGTTCTGCTTGCGCTTGTCGCGGAAGGAGACGACGCCGTTGATGAGGGAGAAGATGGTGTGGTCCTTGCCCAGGCCGACGTTCTTGCCCGGCATGACGCGGGTGCCGCGCTGGCGCACTATAATGTCGCCCGGCTTGGCTACCTGGCCGGCATAGAGCTTGACTCCCAGGTATTTAGCCTTAGAGTCTGTTAGGTTTTTAGCTGTGCCGCCCGCTTTTTTACTTGCCATACGTTATACTTGTGCCCAATATGATACCAAATAGCCCCATATTTCGCAAGGTAGCCCGCCTGGAGCCCTACCTCCTGCCCGCCATAGTGGTTTTGGTGGCCTTAGGCGCCTTTGGCCTGGGCCGGCTCTCGGCTGCCCAGGGCCAGACGGCCCTCAGGGTCCTGTACCCCGATGCCAGGGTGGCCGAGCCTCTGGCAAATACGGCGGCTGTGGCCGGGGCTAAGGCCGCCCCACCCCTCGGTGATGCTCGGGGTCTCGGCAACTACGTTGCCTCGAAAAACGGCAGCAAGTACTACTTGGTGTCGTGCTCATCCGCCAACCGTATAAAGGCAGAAAACAAGGTATACTTTGGCTCTGCACAACAAGCGGCGGCGGCGGGGTACACTCCGGCCGCCAACTGCCCCGGCCTGTAACACCTCCCCGTATGGCCAGACTCAAGAAAAAGCTCAAAAAATATTTCATCATCACGCTCGGCGTGCTCTCTATACTCGTGGGGCTGGCGGGCCTTGTCCTGCCGTTCTTGCAGGGATGGTTCTTCTTGGCCATAGGCGCCTTGCTGCTGTCCATGTATAGCCCTGGCATCCGCACGTGGATGGACCGCCACACGGTCAAGATCCCCAAGCTCCACGCGTTTGTCGCGCGCGCCCACCATTGGACCACTAAAGTTTTTGGCGCGCCTGAGGTAGACTAGAGGTATGCTAGTGACCGACTGCGAGATGACGGGCCTGGAGCCCACCCTGCACTCTATTGTGAGCGTGGGGGCGGTTGATTTGGATAACCCAAGCCGCCAGCTGTACGAGGAGTGCCGCATGTGGGACGGAGCCAAGGTTGAGGACGAGGCGCTGGCAGTCAACGGCTTTACACAGGAGCAGATTACCGACCCCAGCAAGCAGTCGGAAGGGGAGCTGGTGCAGAAATTTATAGCCTTTGCCGAGCCTATGGCGGACACCACCATAGCGGGGCAGAACGTATTTACCGACCTCTATTTTTTGCAGAATGCGGCCAAGCGCGCCGGGCACATTGCATGGCCGTTTGCCCACCGCATTATAGACATCCACACATTGGCCTATGAGCATATGATAAAGAGGGGAGTGACTCCCCCGCATAACCCAGAGAAGCGCCACTCGGCGCTTAATCTCGACGCGGCCCTGCAGTACTGCGGCATCCCCGAGGAGCCCAAGCCCCACAACGCCCTTACGGGCGCCAAGTGCAACGCCGAGGTCATCTCGCGCCTCTTGCACGACAAAAAACTCCTCCCGGAGTTCGAGCAGTTCGACATCCCTTGGCTTAAGTAGCCAGAACGCGCTACAATCGCAGAGTTATAGAAAGACGGGCTGTAGTATACCGGCAGTACACATGCATGGGGTGCATGTAGACCGGGTTCAATTCCCGGCGGCCCGACTGAGTGCTATTGTGTTGTGACCAGTTCCCGGCAGCCCGACAGAGAAGTAGTGTTTTTGAGCGCCGGTAGGGGATTTGCTTGCCAAAGGCGGCTCCCCTTTGCCTAGATTAGGCTTAGGGCTAAACAGAGCCGTTTTGGCACCCAAAATATGGCTTAAAATAAGGATATCTCGGGACTGCAGGCGGGGCTATATTTTTTGTCAAGCACTTCGCTTGATCGCTCACCTTTAAAACAGGTACTATATTCCTAACCCCAAGGGCTTGCCCGCGGGGCTTTTTTCGTGCCTGACCTCCGTCGGGAGGCAGAGGCGCGCATTACTT
>CAYRYM010000017.1:0-11681 GCA_964428705.1 uncultured Candidatus Saccharibacteria bacterium
CGGGTGCCAAGGGCGCGGTGACAATCGCCACCAACATGGCCGGCCGCGGCGTTGACATCAAGCTGGGTGGTGCTTTGGCGACTCCTGAGCAAGCTCAGGAGGTACGCGACCTGGGCGGGCTCTTTGTCTTGGGTACAGAGAGGCACGAGGCGCGCCGCATAGACAACCAGCTGCGCGGGCGCTCCGGCCGCCAGGGCGACCCGGGCGAAACACGCTTCTTTGTGTCGCTTGAGGACAGCCTTATGCGCGTCTTTGCTTCCGACACTATAAAGAGCCTTATGGGCCGCTTTGGCATCCCCGAGGACGAGGCTATAGAGAACCGCATGGTAACCCGCTCGCTTGAGAGCGCCCAGACAAAGATAGAGGGCTTTAACTTTGACGCGCGCAAGCATGTGCTGGAGTACGACAACGTCCTGGACAAGCAGCGACGCGCTATTTATGAGCGCCGCCGCAAAGTACTCGTGGGTCGCCCCGACGCTGTGGCGTCGGTGTTAACCGAGCTGGCGGGCGAAAGTGCAGAGGCCCGGGCGGTATTGGAAAAGAAGGAGCAGGAGCTTGGGCCCGATACTTTCCTGCAGGCCGCCCGCACCATCATGCTCCAGATGCTCGACACGCTCTGGGTAGACCACCTCGAGAGCATGGAGTACCTGCGCGGATCGGTTAACCTGCGAGCCTACGGCCAGCGCGACCCTTTGGTGGAGTACCGCAAGGAGGGCACCAATATGTTTAAGGTCATGGAGGACGAGTTTAAGGGTCGCGTGTTTGAGATGCTCGACAAGCTCCAGCCGCCGCCCGCCGGCTCACCGCAGGGCTTGGCTGCCACGGCGCCCATCACTCCTGTTATCCCGGCCTATGCCGGCGCCGCCCCGCAGGGCCAGGCCGCCGCGCCCGAGGGCGAGATGGGCCGCAACGACAAAGTGACTATAACCAACGGCACCGAGACCCAAGAGATGAAGTATAAGAAGGCCGAGCCGCTTATTGCAAGCGGGGAGTGGCGTCTGGTTAAATAGTTTTGTATAGTCTCGGTGGACCACATAGAGAGGAGATGCACGCATGCCTGCACAACCGTCGCGCCCGCCGGAGTACCGGCCTATCTGGGAGTCTTCCAAGTCGGATGCGAAACATCGCATACGCCCGGATGACTTCGATCTCGACAATCCCAATACGCTCGCGAGCACCTTCGGCGAGTCAGAAGCGGAGCAGGTGGCCAGGAAGCTGCTCCGGTTCTTCCAGTCACGTGGCTACTGGTGCCAATTCACCATCGACGAGCTCAGCCGCTTTTACAAGCTGATGGGGTGGGATTCCGCCCCGATGTTCTACGGGTTGGCTGCGACGTCTGGCTGGCCGAGCGACATCATGCTGATCGGCGACATGTTCGGCAAATATGTCATCACCGACAAGTTCATCGAGCGCTGCGGCCGCAATCTGGAGAAGATGGCCTCTTGATTGTTTTGGTCAGAAAATTATCGATCCCCGCGCAGCCTGGCTGCGTGGGGGTTTTCTTTTGTTGACAGGGCATACATCATAAGTATGCTATAGCACACTATCGGTGTATGGAGGAAAAGAGGAAAAAACTTGAAAGGGGAGACTTGCAGGAGATTATTCTTACCACCGTAGCGGTAACGGGGATTATCGCGGTGGGCCTGCTTGCGCCCAATGCTGTGGTCGCCATGGCCAAGCTCGGCCTTATTCCCGGACCGCGGCAGAAGGAAATCATAAACAACTCCCGCGTGCGTCTTGTTAGGAACGGCTTGCTCAAGTACGAGCACGGCAACTTGCGCTTAACCACGAAAGGCAAGGCGCAATTGCGTCGGCTGCGACTGCTGGACTACAAGCTCAAGAAGCCTAAGTACTGGGACAAAAAGTGGCGTGTGCTTATTTTTGATATACCTGAGTACCGCAAAGTAACTCGTAACCGGGTTCGTGCCACGCTCTCGCGCTTAGGCTTTAAGCGCTTGCAGGACAGTGTGTGGGTATACCCGTATGACTGCGAGGACGTACTGACTCTGCTCAAGGCAGACTTCCGTATCGGGAAGGATATGCTGTATATGGTTGTCGACTCGATAGAGTATGACACACGCCTCCGTAGCCATTTTGCGCTCAAAAGCTAACTACATCGTAAGTGTGCTATAGCATAGTATTGATGTAGGAGGGTGATAGGAGTTTTACTTTGCTACAATAGGCAGATGGACCTACCACTTTTTGTCGGGGCTTTTGTTGCGGGAGTTTTGATGTTTCTTGCTCCTTGCACCTTGCCCATTGTGCCGGGGTACCTGGCCTTTATTGCAGGCGTGCCCGCGGGGCAGGCGGGGAGCAGCCGCCGCCGGATATTTATAAATGCGCTTGCGTTCGTCATCGGCTTCTCGGTTGTCTTTATACTGCTGGGCTCGTTTGCGGCGGCCATAGGCTCGGTGCTGGGCCCGTGGCGCCCGCTCATTGGGCAGGCCGCGGGCGCGGTCATCATCCTCTTTGGGCTCACCATGCTCGGCGTGTTTAACATCCCGCTCTTGAGCGGCGAGCGCCGAGTCCGCCTTCCTCGGTGGTTGTCACTCGGCCACCCGCACAGCTCCTTTTTAATAGGCACGTTGTTTGCCCTGGGGTGGAGCCCCTGCATCGGGCCCATACTCGGCACGATACTGTTCTTGGCCTCCGCCTCGGCTACCGCGCTTAAGGGTGCCTTGCTCTTGGCGGTATTCTCGCTTGGCCTAGCTATCCCGTTTCTGTTGTGTGCATGGGCAATAACCGGCGCACAGGGCTACATTGAGCGGGCAGGCGCCTTGACCCGCGCATTGTCCCTAGTCGGCGGCGCTATTCTCGTCGTCTTGGGCATCCTTATGCTCACCAACACCATGGGCCTGCTTATTACCTGGGGCTTTGCACTGCTGGAGGGCGCGGGCTACAGCGCGTTGCTTAAGTACCTCTAATTTGGCACTATAGGCATATGATAAAGATTCTGGTCCACATAGGGGCGACAGCGGCGGCATTATTCTTTATGCCGAGCTTTATAGACGGCATCTCGGTAGCGGGCACCTACACGGCTGTCATCGTGGCGCTTATATGGGGGCTTGTCTCCATTACTATCCGCCCCATACTCGGCCTGCTTACGCTGCCTATTAATCTTATTACCTTCGGTCTCTTCTCCTTTATACTCAACGCGCTCCTGTTCTGGTTTGTGGCGTCGTTTGTCCAGGGCTTTGAGGTAGCGGGCTTTGTGGCGGCGCTCTTGGGCTCGGTCGTACTCACGCTCGTCTCGTGGGCCACAGACGCCGCCCTATAACTTTGCATGGCTCTCGTTGATGAACTTACAATAGCCGCACAAGCGGGCCGGGGCGGCGACGGCGTCGTGCGCTGGCTGCACCTTAAGGGTGTGGAGTACGCGGGGCCTTCCGGCGGCAACGGGGGTGATGGCGGCAACATATACGTACGCGGCGTGCGCGACGTCTCTTTGCTTGCCCGCTACCGCGGCGAGAAGAAGTTTAAGGCGGGCCGGGGCTCCGACGGCGAGTCATTGAGCAAGCACGGCAAGCGGGGAGATGACCTCGTCATAGACGTGCCGGTGGGCTCATTGGTGCACAACCGCGACACCGGCGAGGTGCACGAGGTTATGGAGGAGGGCCAGCAGATTTTGATACTCAAGGGCGGGCGCGGGGGTGCGGGCAACGAGGTGTTTAAATCCTCGGTCAACCGCACTCCCGACGTAGCCATGCCGGGCGGGGAGGGGGAGGAGGCACAACTATATGTAGAGTTGCAGCTTATCGCGCAGGCGGGACTTATCGGCCTGCCCAACGCCGGCAAGAGCTCGCTCTTAAACGCCCTTACCGGCGCCTCGGCTAAAATAGGCTCGTACGCCTTTACCACGCTCGACCCTAACCTCGGCGTGCTCTATGGCTACATACTTGCCGATATCCCGGGGCTTATAGAGGGCGCATCCGAGGGCAAGGGCTTAGGCGCCAAGTTTTTGCGCCACATAGCCCGCACCGAGCTTTTAATACACTGCGTATCTCTGGAGTCCGAGAACCCGGAGGACGACTACAAGGTCGTGCGCCAGGAGATCTCCAAGTACGCTGCGGCCGACCTGGCCGGTAAACACGAGGTTATCGTGCTTACCAAGACCGATACCCGCGACAGCGCGTTTATAGAGGAGGTGGCCGCCCGCATGCGCATCCACAACCCGGAGGTCTACACCGTCTCTGTTATAGACGACGCGGCCACCAAGGCTCTCAGCGACAAGCTTGTCGCCCTGCTTAGATCGGGCAAAGCTTAGCTTTGCCTTGAGAAAAGACTAGCCTCAAGGTAGTATCGTCATATAGCTATGGCGACCCCGTAAAGGGCTCGGAGCCCCACGGGGCAGGCCTACTATTTTTATGAAATACACAGTCACTATCGGGTTAGAAATACATGCTGAGCTCAAGACCGCTACCAAGATGTTTTGCGCGTGCCGCAACGACGCAGATGAGAAGCGGCCCAACCATAACATCTGCCCGGTGTGTATGGCCCACCCCGGTACGCTCCCTGTCATTAATAAGGATGCGGTGCACAAGGTCCTTATGGTGGGTACGGCCCTGGGCTCAAAACTTGCCGACTACACGGAGTTTGACCGCAAGAACTATTTTTATCCGGACATCCCCAAGGGCTACCAGCTCAGCCAGTACGCATACCCGCTCGTATCGGGAGGCTCGCTAAACAGTATCGCTATAACGCGCATCCACCTGGAGGAGGATACTGCGCGCTCGCAGCATACGGGGGATAAAAGTTTAGTGGACTACAACCGCGCCGGCGTGCCTCTTATGGAGCTGGTGACCGAGCCCGTCATACACAGCGCCGAGGATGCAGGCGCGTTTGCCCGCGAGCTCCAGACGCTTTTGCGTACACTGGGCGCCGGCGAGGCCAATATGGAAAAGGGCGAGATGCGCGTGGAGGCCAACATCTCCATAAGCTTGACCGATACCTTGGGCACCAAGGTCGAGGTCAAGAACCTCAACTCCTTCCGCTCTGTCGAGCGGGCTATTAGCTACGAGATAGCGCGCCAGAGTAAGCTCTTGGACTCCGGCGGCCAGGTTATGCAGGAGACCCTGGGCTGGGACGAGGCAAAGCAGGCAACGTACGTACAGCGCAAGAAAGAGTCATCCCACGACTACCGCTACTTTCCGGACCCGGACCTGCCAAAGCTAAAAGTGTCCGAGATCCCGGAGTTTTCAGCGGATGCCCTGCAAAAGTCGCTGCCCGAGCTGCCGTGGGCAAAGCGTATGCGCTATGTTGTCGCAGGCGCCAAGCCCGAGTATGCCGAGATGTTTGTACAGGACGACAGGTACGGGAAACTTTTTGATGCAGTATCAGGCGACAAGGCACTTGCGGCCAACTATATCGGCTCTGACATAACCGGCCTTGTCGCCAAGCAGGGCGACGCGGGACTTTCAAACATTACGCCCGAGGGTCTAAGTGCTATGCTCGCAGCTATAAGCGCGGGGCTGCTGTCATCGCGCGGTGCCAAGGACGCGCTTGCGGACGTATTTGTAAACGGAGGGGAGCTTGCAGAGGCTATTAAAAAGTACGAGCAGCAGAGCGATGAGGGTGCGCTCAAGGCTGTGGCACAAAAGGTAATCGAGGCAAACCAGGGCGTCGTTAGCGAGTACAAAGCAGGGAAGACAACCGCACTGCAATTCCTTGTGGGCCAGGGGATGCGTGAGTCCAAGGGCTCCGCTAACCCGGAGTCGCTCAAGGCAATATTTATCGAGCTTCTCGCCTAGGCTAAACCCTTCCCCTTAAGGGGAGTGCATCTTAAACGATATATTCTCGCCCCGCTTTGCATCTCGGCAAGGCGGGGTGTATTATTTGGCTATGGATGAACTGGAGATATCGGGCAAGCGATACATCTCGACGCGCCGTGCCGCACGCGAGCACGGCTATCATAGCGACTATATGGGCCAGCTTATACGCGGCAAAAAGGTTGCCGGCCAGAAGGTCGGCCGCGCTTGGTATATAGAAGAGGACTCGCTCAATGCCTATTTGGGCAAGGCTCCAGCGCCAGCCCCCAGAGCCGCCCTTCAAGAGGAGGCACCCGCACCCATTGAACATCTGGTTGTTGATGAGCCTGCAGTCGCACCGGAGTTTGTACAAGAGGCTGCTGCACCTGAGCCCGCAGTTGTGCCCGAGCCTGTGCGCATTGTCGCAACAGAAGTGCCGCAGGTTATTGAAGAAGCTTTTGTGCAGGATATTGAGCGGGTGCAGCCTGTCGTTGTACATGTCGTGCCGCAGATAACTGAGCCTGTGCGTATACAGCCGGTGCAGGAAATCCACCACGCCTTTATAGAGGAGCACGAGACGCGCATCCCTATACACACGCAAGCAGCAGCTGCACAAGAAGTAGGCGGCTTGCGCTATGCAGCGGACGACTCTGCGCCGATGCCTATTGTCTCGCGCATGCCGCAGGCCAGCACACCGGTGCAGCAGTACGTAAACGATGCAGCACATGCTCCGCGCGCAGCGAGCACCTTTCCTTACATCAGCCTCTCCGTTGTCGGCATTGTTGCAATACTTGCAACCGCGTTTGCCTCCAACTTTGTCACAGCAACTATAGTGTCACAAGAGGGGAAGGCCGCAACGGTGCAGTACGCTATCCACTGGTAAGCAGTGCAGGTCACTTTATTTTAGTTGTCAAACAGTACTAAATCAGCATAAAAGCGGCAATCCCACCGGTCAAACGGCGGGATTTTTCGTTGCACACAATCGCCAATATATGCCTGTATATAAGCTCTTTTACCCGAGATATCGGATATACAAGGTCGAAAATACTTTTAAAACAAACAGGTACTCGGTTGCGCGATACGGGCATATTTTTTTGCATAAAAGTTAGTGCAAAGATAATACCGCGTGCATCTGCAGTGCGGTACGAAGAAATCATTAAAGGATCCTTGCGTGGCAACGCAGATACTTTATGCACTCAATGATTATCCACACCAATTTCTTCACTATTTCGACAGAAAAAATAAAAGTCGCGCTTACACTGGTTGGTAACAGGGCAAACGAACTTTCCGTGCAAACAAAAGACTTTTCGGCTCACATGACCTCCAGCAAAAAACTACTTTCAACCACCGGTGCGACTATGCTTAATGCCCGCAAAGCGGGCAAGCTTCTGCAATGCGCGCCGGACTACGTAAGCCGCCTGTGCCGCGAGGGCAGGCTTGAGGGCATGCGTCATCAGGGGCAGTGGTACATAGACCCGGTGTCGCTCGCTCGGTTTGAATCTGAGCGCGCCTCCGCCCGGGCCGCGCGTGCTGAGGTGCTGGCGGCCGAGCGCCGCAGCGAGTCTCTGGCGTATGCCAGTGCGGGCAAGTCTGCTCTGGGCAAAATGATGGACCGGGCGGTGGGCAGGATCCAGGCGCTTTCAATCCCCAAGCATGCCGTTGCCGCGCTACTTGTCAGCATGATCTTGGGCGGCTCGGTGTTTGCGTCCAGCGCGATTATGACAAGCGGGCAGGCACAGCCTGTGGAGCTGTCGGCGTCCGTAGGCCGGATTGAGTCGCCGTTTTTCTCAACCACTATTTTTTCACTCGGTTCTATTTTAAAAAAGATTGCGGAGCTGTTTGCTCCGGATGCCGGCATTGCAGTTGTGCCTACTACAAGTGCCGGTGAGAAGCCGGTGCAGACTGTGCCTACTCCTATAATCTCGGCATCCCCAGTTTCTCCATCGGGCACCACTACACAGACCTTTGTCACCAACACCTATCCGGTTGTCGAGCGCACAGTCGAGCGTACTACTGCCTCAACTGTAGACCTGAGCAACTATGTTACGTACGACTTTCTCAACACACAAGTTGCACGTTTGCAAGACTCTATCGCCGACCACGGCTCCGGCGGAGGCGGCGGTATCTCCGACTTCTCGAGCCTGACCGCAGGTGACATCCCGGACCTTTCAGCAACATACCTTTCGCTTAGCGGCGGCACGCTCAGCGGCCACCTGACATTACTCAGCGCTACTACAACCTCAACCTCTACGCTTGCGGGGCTGACACTCGACGACTTGGATTGCTCCGCCTACAACAACGGCGGAGCGCTTACCACGGACGCATCAGGCAATGTTGTTTGCTCTAACGATGACTCTACGGGGGTCGGCGGCTCTCCCGGCGGTCTTAACACGTACGTGCAGTATAACGACAGCGGCTCATTTGGCGGAGATGCCGGCTTTACCTACAACGAGAGTGCAGACCGCGTAACGATCAGCTTTGCCTCCACAACCGGCATCTCGACCGACTACGCATCTACGACCAACCTTGTAGTCTCCGGCATCGCAAACTCACTCCTCAAGACGGTAAACGGGGTAGTGACAGCCGCTGTCGCAGGCACCGACTACCAGGCTGCGGGCAACTATGCGACCTACAGCTACCCATTCCCCTCTAACGCCACCTCAACGCAGATCACATTCTCCGGCGGCATTATTGCCAATGTGACAGGGGACCTGACAGGCAACGCCGACACCGCCACCGCCCTTGAGACCTCCCGCAACATCAACGGTGTAGCCTTCAACGGTACGGCGGACATCACCATTACTGCAGCATCCTCCACCTTGTTGGCCAACGACAATACCTTCTCGGGCACCAATACCTTCTCCAACACGATCAACGGCTCCATCACCGGCAACGCAGGCACCGTTACCGACGGCGTCTACACCTCTACCTTCAACTCTCTCTTTGACCCCCGCTTTATCACCCAGCTTGCGGGCACCTCATCGATCTCATCCATCACCACGCTGCCTAACCTGTCGCTGCCGTACAGCCAGATTACGGGCGCCTTTGCTTACCCGTTCCCGTCTAACGCGACCACAACATCAATTGCGTTTAATGGTGGCTTAACTGCAAGCAGTGCCACCATCGCATACGCCTCCACCACCATGATCACGGCCACAACCGCGTCCTCGACCAACCTTGTCATCTCCGGCTTGGGCAACAGCGGTACCGAGTGCTTGCAGATAAACTCCTCGGGCACAGTCTCTGCCACCGGCAGTGCGTGCGGCGCCGGCGGCGGCAGCAGTTTTGCCTACCCGTTCCCGTCTAACGCCACCTCGACGCAGATCACCTTTAGCGGCGGAATTATAGGAAATGTTACAGGCGACATAAGCGGCAACGCAGGCACCGTTACCGACGGTGTCTACACCTCTACCTTCAACTCTCTCTTTGACCCGCGCTTCATCACTCAGCTTGCGGGCACCTCCTCAATAGCCTCCATCACCACGCTGCCTAGCCTTTCCTTGCCGTACTCACAGCTGAGCGGTACGCCGAACATTGCCGCTTACCCGTTCCCGTCTAACGCAACCTCAACGCAGATCACGTTCTCGGGCGGCATTATTGGCAACGTAACGGGGGATCTCACCGGCAACGCCGACACCGCCACCGCCCTTGAGACCGGCCGCACCATCAACGGCGTCACTTTCGACGGCACGCAGAACATCGTGGTTGAGGCCGCATCCTCGACTCTCTTGGCCAACGACAACACCTTCTCGGGCACCAACACCTTCTCTAACGCCATTGTCGCTTCTGTCACAGGCAACGCGGGCACCGTTACCGACGGCGTCTACACGACAACCTTCGGCACGCTCTTTGACAACCGCCTCTCGGCCACAACCAGCCTCCCTAACATCATTACTCTGGCCAACCTCTCGCTGCCGTACAGCCAGCTGACGGGTACACCGAGCATCGCGGCATATCCGTTCCCGCTCGCGGGCAACGCCACCTCGACCCTGACCCAGTTCAACGCCGGGCTGACCGCGTATGCGTCCTCGACAATAGGCGCCGGCGGCCAAGCAACAGGTCTTACCATATCGGGCGGAGCTACCACCACCGGCACCTTGGCCGTGGGAGGCACCGGCAGCTCGACGTTTGCGGGCGGCATCGTCATAAGCGGCAGCATTGTCCCATCGCTCGACAACACTTACTCGCTGGGCACTCCTGACTTGGTGTGGAAGGACGTCTACATCGGCAACAACTCGCTCTACGTTAACGGCCAGCAGGTTATCTCCACCAACGGCAGCAACGATGTGGTTATCTCCACCGACCCGAACGAGAACCTGGTGCTCCAGACAAGCGGTACGTCAAACATCGAGCTTAACCCGGCAGGCGGCCAGGTGCAGATTAAGAACACTCTTAACATTACGGCAGGCAAGTCTATCACCACCACCGACCTCTCGGCGCTCTCGGTGCCCAGCGGCGTTGCGGCGGGCAACATCACGTTGTCGGGCAACACTATCAGCTCCGGCAACACCAACGGAGACATTGCCTTTACTCCCAACGGCAACGGCGACTCGTACTTTAGCCGCGGCAGGTTGGGCATCGGTACGACCGACCCGACATCCAAGCTTTTTGTGGTGGGCCAGACGACAGGCGAGTACTTTACCTCAACCTCGACCACGCAGGTAAACACGCTCCCGGTCCTCCTGAGCACCAGTGCCTCCACGACCAACTTTGCCATAACGGGCATCACCTCGAGCCTGCTCAAAACAAACGCAAACGGCTCTGTTGTCGCGGCAATAGCCGGCACCGACTACCAGGCTGCGGGCAACTATGCGACCTACAGCTACCCGTTCCCGTCTAACGCCACCTCAACGCAGATCACATTCTCCGGCGGCATTATTGCCAATGTGACAGGGGACCTGACAGGCAACGCCGACACCGCAACCGCCCTTGAGACCTCCCGCAACATCAACGGCGTAGCCTTCAACGGTACTGCAGACATCACCATTACTGCAGCATCCTCTACCTTGCTCTCAAACGACAACACCTTCTCGGGCACCAACACTTTCAGCAACACCATCACAGGAAGCATCACCGGCAATGCAGGCACCGTCACCGACGGCGTCTACACCTCTACGTTTGGTGCACTGTTCGACAACCGCCTCTCGGCCTCGTCTTCAATCGCGGGTATTATCACGCTGCCTAACCTGTCTCTGCCGTACAGCCAGCTGACGGGTACCCCAAACATTGCCGCTTACCCGTTCCCGTCTAACGCGACCACTACGCAGATCGCATTCAACGGCGGCGCCACCTTCGCGGGTGCCACCACCACCGCACTTGCTGTCACGGGCTCCTCTACCATTTCCTCTATATTAAATGTCGGCGGCGCCATCAACGCGGCATCGACACTGAGCATTGCCGGGGCCATTACATCCACTGCGACCGCGGCCAACGTGTTGCCGTACGCCTCCACAACAGCACTCTCCGTGTCGGGCAGCTTGTACGGCGCGGGACTCGACACCTGCAACACGAGCGTAGACAAACTGTTGTGGAACAACGGCGTGTTTAGCTGCGGCACCGACCAGTCGAGCGGCGGAGGCGGCTCTGACACCAACTGGACGTTCTTTAACGGCTCGGGCGTGCGCCTGGCGACTACCACCAACCAGCTGGTTATAGGCGGCTCGGCCACAACAACGCTCCTCAATCCGCTGGCCAAGCTCGGCGTCTTTGGCGGGGCCTCCATTGACTACGCCTCTACAACCGGCATCTCGACCGACTACGCATCTACGACCAACTTGGTGGTATCAGGCATCTCGGCCAGCTTGCTTAAGACGGTCAACGGGGTAGTCACCGCGGCTGTCGCAGGCGTTGACTACGCCGCCGCAGGTGCCTCGGCGTTTGAGTACCCATTCCCCTCTAACGCCACCTCAACGCAGATCACATTCTCCGGCGGCATTA
>CAYRYM010000018.1:0-11588 GCA_964428705.1 uncultured Candidatus Saccharibacteria bacterium
GCGACTTAAGGGTCTCCGAGAGCATGTTCTCGGCTTTACCGCGCTCCTCTATGCCGCTGGCGTCCATGGCGGCCACGCGCGCTGCGGTCACCTTCTCTAAGGTGCCGGCCTCGTGGGTGGCGTAGCCCTTGACGGTCTCGACCAGGTTGGGGATAAGGTCGTAGCGGCGCTTGAGCTGGACGTCTATGTCCGCCCACGCCTCCTTAGCACGCTGCACCAGGCGCACAAAGCGGTTGTACGCGGCAATAGCCCAGACTACGAATAATACGGCAACCCCGAGCACTATGTAGCCTATGATGTCCATGGCGTAATTGTAACAGGTCTACCCAGATTGCAAGGGGGCTCTAAGGCAAGGTCCGACCTTGCTAGTAGTCCTCGCCGCCCATTACCTCCCCTTGGCCGGGAGCTTTTTCGTCTTTAGGCTCGTCGGCTATAGCCGCCTCGGTGGTCAGCAGTATCGCGGCTGCAGAGGCAGCGCGCTCCAGCCCGGTGCGCGCTACCTTTAGCGGGTCAATAATGCCCGCGGCCAGCATGTCCTCTATAACAGTGTCGTTAAGCGCGTCGTAGCCCGTGTTGCCCCGGCCGGATTTAACCTTGTCTACAACAACGCCCGCGTCCACGCCGGCGTTAAACGCAATCTGGCGCAGCGGCATCTCCAAGGCCTTAAGCACTACCTCGTAGCCCACGCGTGCGGCGGCGTCCATCTTATCGCGGCTCTTGGCAAAGCTCTCTGCAACTTTCTGTGCGGCTTTTATAAGTGAGGAGCCGCCGCCCGGCACAATACCCTCCTCTATAGCGGCCTTGGTCGCGTTTACCGCGTCCTCAATCTTGAGCTTGAGATACTTCATTTCGGTCTCAGTCGCCGCGCCCACGCGTATAACTGCCACACCGCCTGTCAGTTTGGCCAGGCGCTCCTCCAACTTTTCCTTATCAAACTTGCTCTTTGTCTCTAAAATTGTGCCTCGAATCTGATCAACGCGGCTCTGTATATCTTTTTTAAGCCCCTTGCCGCCCACCACGACCGTCTTATCCTTGGTGGCAATAACCTTCTGCGCGCGGCCCATCATCTCGAGCGTGGCGTCCTCAAACTTCAATCCTGTTTTTTCAGAAATAACCTGCCCGCCCGTCATCGCGGCAATGTCCTCAAGCATCTCCTGCTTGCGGTCGCCATAGCCCGGTGCCTTTACCGCCAGTACATTAAACGTGCCGCGCAGGCGGTTAACCACGAGCGTGGTCAGCGCCTGCCCGTCAACATCCTCGGCAATAACCACCAGCTCCTTCTTGCCTGTCTGCGCCACCTTCTCGAGTATCGGCAATATCTCCTCGACCGACGATATCTTTTTGTCGGTTATGAGTATCAGCGGGTCGCGCATCACGGCCTCCATGCGCTCCGGGTTTGTCACCATATAGGCGCTAACGTACCCGCGCTCAAACTCCAAGCCCTCTACAATCTCCTTTTCAATCCCCAAGCTCTGCGACTCCTCTACCGTTACCACGCCGTCCTTGCCCACCTCTTTTATTGTGTCGGCAATAATGGCGCCCAACTCCGGCGACTCTGCCGATATAGTGGCCACCTGGCGTATCTCGTCGTCGGTCTGGATCTTCTTAGCAAGCGACTTGAGAGCGGCGACGGCCTCTGCAGTAGCCTTTTCAATCCCCGAGCGCACGCCCATGGCGCTCAGCCCCGCCTCGGTATGCTTCATCCCCTCCTCTACAAGCGCCTGCAAGAGCACTACGGAGGTTGTCGTGCCGTCGCCCGCGATGTCGTTTGTTTTTGTCGCGACCTCCTTCACAATCTGGGCGCCCATGTTCTCAAACTTGTCGCGCAGCTCTATCTCTTTGGCAATAGAGACGCCGTCGTTGGTGATGGTCGGGCCGCCATAGGCTTTGTCCAAGGCAACGTTGCGTCCGCGGGGGCCAAGCGTTACTTTGACCGCATTAGATGCCTTGTCTATGCCGGCCTTCAGTGCGCGGCGGGCCTTTTCATTAAAGAGGATTTGTTTAGCCATATAAATCAGTAGTTAGTCGTTAGCCAATAGCCACTAGAAGATGTAGGTGATGCTCTCTTCCTTAACCAGGTAATATTCAACTCCGTTAATTTTTATCTCCTCGTATCCGTATTTGTTAAACATGATGCGGTCGCCCACCTTAACGCGCATCGGGAGTATTTTGCCGTCGGCGGCAATTTTACCCTCGCCCACGGCCACCACCACGCCCTGCTCCGGCTTTTCTTGTGCCTGGCCGGGGATGATAATACCAAACGATGTTTTTTCCTCCGCAGCCTGCGGCTTAACAAGCACGCGGTCGCCGTACGGCATACCGAGCGTGTTCTTTTTTACTGCTGTTGCCTGCACCGGCTTTTTTACAACCTTCTGAACCTTCTTAGACACATTCTTTACTACTTTCTTCGTCTTTTTAGATTTCGCCATGGTGCTCCTACTGTAGTTGAAAACCCTCGTTTTGCAATATTGACACAAGTGTTGCTTTCTTTTTGCCCTATTGCGGGGGTTTTTTGCTGTGGTATGATGTTCCCAATGACTCTCGCGGGGGTTCTCCCCTACATCCAGCTGGTGCTTTCGGTGTTGCTTGTGGGCAGCATCCTTTTGCAGCAGACAGGCGCCTCGCTAGGGGGTGCTTTTGGCGGCGACAACTTCTCTGCGGCATACCATACGCGCCGCGGCTCCGAGTTGTTCCTCTTCTGGGCGTCGATAGTCATCGCGGTCCTCTTTGCGGCGACCGCGCTCCTCACGCTCGTACTCTAATACTGTGAACTCTCTCAGGCCCCGCCTGTCGCTCCTAAAAAAAGCGCAGCATACGCTCGATTCGTTTACCGCCTCGGGCCGGGCGCTGTTCCTCTTCTTTGCATCGCTGTGCGCAGTCTCTTCCATTGCGCTTTTGTACATGCTCAACGCGTCGCTCCTGGTGGCCGCACCCTCGCCGGGCGGCAGCCTTGTAGAGGGCCTCTTGGGCAGCCCGCGTTTTATCAACCCGGTCCTGGCGCTTAGCGACGCGGACCGCGACCTAACCGCGCTTGCCTACTCGGGCCTTTTGCGCGCCACTCCGGACGGCTCCTACCTGCCCGACTTGGCGCAGGAATATTCTGTCTCGGAGGACGGCCGCGTCTATACCTTTGTATTGCGCCCGGGCCTGACCTTCCATAACGGCAAGCCGGTGACGGCCGAGGACGTAGTCTTTACGGTACAAAAGATACAGGACCCGGCGCTCAAGTCGCCCCTGCGCGCCAACTGGGACGGCGTTGTGGCCGAGGCGCAAGACGCGCGTACCGTACGCTTTACGCTCGCAGCGCCCTACGCGCCCTTTGTTAAAAACCTCACGCTGGGCATCCTGCCCAAGGCGCTATGGAACTCTGTCAGCTCCGAGGAGTTCCCCTTCAGCGAGCTTAACGTCTCGCCGGTGGGCTCCGGCCCGTACCGCGTCAGCTCGGTAAGCCGCACCGCCTCGGGTATCCCATCGTCCTACGAGCTTGCGCCCTTTGCGGGCTACAGCCTTGGCCGGCCGTATCTTTCCTTAACCCTGCGCTTTTACCAGAGCGAGGACAGCTTGATGCAAGCGCTTAAAGACGGCGAGGTAGAGGCCGCAAGCGGCATATCGCCCGAGAAGCTCGCCGGCCAGGACGGCGTCAATATCGCCACAACCCCGCTCAATCGCGTGTTTGGCGTCTTCTTCAACCAGAACCAGTCCGAGCTCCTGCGGCAGCGGGCCGTGCGTCAGGCACTCAATGCCGCAATAGACCGCTCCGACCTCAGACAAAAGGTGCTGGGCGGCTACGGCACGGCGCTTATGGGCCCGGTGCCGCCGTCGCTCTTGGCGCTCGACGCAGGCTCGAGCACGCCCCGGGGGCTTGAGGCCGCGCGGGCCGTGCTGGAGCGCGACGGCTGGGTGCTTAACGAGGCCGGCGTACTGCAAAAGACTACCGGCAAAGGCTCGTCTGCCGAGACCACTACGCTCTCGTTTGACCTCTCGACAGCCAACGTACCGGAGCTTCGCGCCGCGGCACAGTACCTGCACGACACCTGGGGCCAGCTGGGTGTGCAGGCCAATGTCAAGGTGTTTGAGGCCGGCGACCTGTCGCAAAACGTCATCCGCCCGCGCAAGTACGATGCGCTCCTCTTCGGCGAGGTTATAGGCCGCGAGCTCGACCTGTTTGCGTTCTGGCACTCCAGCCAGCGCAACGACCCGGGGCTCAACGTCGCGGGCTATGCCAACGCCACCGCCGACAGCGTGCTCGAGCAGCTGCGCCAGACCGCTGACAAGACAGAACGCGCGTCGCTGTACGAGCAGTTTGCCGCCGAGTTGGCGGCGGACGTCCCCGCGGTATTTCTCTATGCACCCGATTTCGTGTATAGTGTGCCTAAAGACATTCAGGGGCTTGACCTCGGCCTCGTCGAGAGCCCGAGCGACCGTTTTTTGAGCGTAACACAGTGGCACCGCGAGGTGGACTACGTGTGGCCGGTGTTTGTCTCCGACAAACACAAATAAGGAAGATTACGAAGTAAAAATAAATTAAAGAAGATCCCGCGCAAAGATTGGTAGAGTACCGTAAAAAGTTTTTATATTAGAAAAATTAATAATCAGTTCAATCAGTATGGAAGAAAAAAGACAACAGGGAGCACCGCGCCAAGCACAGCCGGGGCCAAGCCAGGGCGGCAACCGCCCCGGCCGCAATCCGCAACAGGTAGTGCGCGGCCCGCAAGGGGCGCGCCCTCTTGGCGGACGCAGCCGCGGCGGCTCCGGCCGCTCCGGCGGCGGCGGCCGTGGCCGCGGGCGCTTGCGTCAGGGCGGCCCCAAGCCGCACCAGGCACACCCGGTACGGGCCGACATAGGCTCGGGCATTCCCAATCCGGAAGACAAGCCGGTACCGCCCCTGGCCCCCGGCAACATCCGCATCATCCCGCTTGGAGGTGTCGAGGAGATAGGTCGCAACATGACCCTGGTCGAGTACGGCGATGACATCATCGCTATAGACTGCGGGTTCCAGTTCCGCGAGGCGGACACCCCGGGCATCGACTACATCCTGCCCAACACCAAGTACATGGAGGAGCGCCGCGACAAAATCCGCGGACTCTTCATCACCCACGGCCACCTCGACCACATCGGCGGCATCCCCTACATCATTGACCGCATCGGCTACCCGCCGGTATACACCCGCGCGCTCACCTCGGTTATGATCCGCAAGCGCCAAGAGGAGTTCCCCAACCTCAAGCCCCTCGACATCAAAGAGGTAGAGAAGGCCGACACCGTTACCGTCGGCAAGCTCAAGGTCAAATTCTTCAGCGTCACCCACACCATCCCCGACGCGATGGGCGTCATTGTCGAGACCCCGTACGGCGACCTCGTCTTTACCGGCGACCTCAAGGTCGACCACAACGACGGCGTTCCCACCCCCGAGGAGGAAAAAGAGTTCGCCTACTTTAAGGACCGCAAGGTGCTCTTCTTGGCGGCCGACTCCACCAACTGCGAGCGCGCCGGCTTCTCTATCCCCGAGCGCGTGGTTACCAAGACCATGGACGACATCATCGCCACTACGCCGGGCCGCCTGATAATCGGCACGTTCTCATCCCAGCTCGAGCGCCTGATGCGCATCATCGAGCAGGCCGAGAGGGTCGGCCGCAAGATACTCGTGGAGGGGCGCTCAATGAAGGTCAACATCGAGATAGTAAAGCAGCTTGGCCTCTTAAAGGTCTCCGAGAAGACGTTTATAGACTCCGCCCAGCTGGAGAACTTCCCCGACCCCAAGGTGCTTATACTCGCCACGGGCGCGCAGGGCGACGAGTTTGCCGCGCTCATGCGCATCGCGATGAAGACGCACAAGTACGTCAAGATCCGCAAAAACGACACCATCGTGCTATCCAGCTCCGTGGTGCCGGGCAACGAGCGTAGTGTGCAAAAGCTCAAGGACAACCTCTCGCGCCAGGGCGCCCGCATCATCCACCGCGAGCAGATGGACGTGCACGCCTCCGGCCACGCCAACCGCGACGAGACCTTCTGGATCCACCAGAAGATCAATCCACGCTTCTTTATGCCCATGCACGGCTACCACTACATGCTGCGCGTGCATGCAGACATCGCCAAGGCCTGCGGCCGCTCAGAGGACGAGATTATCGTTCCAGACAACGGCGCAATACTTGAGATCCGCGAGGACGGCGAGAAGATCGTACGCCTCAAGGAGTCTGCACCAAACTCACTGCGCTTGGTAGACGGCTTCGCTATCGGCGACATCCAGGAGGTGGTTATCCGCGACCGCACCGTCTTGGCGCAAGAGGGCATGTTTGTCATCATCGCGACCGTTAACCCTAAAACAGGCAAACTGCGCAAGTCGCCAGACATCATCTCGCGCGGCTTTGTGTACCTCAGGGAATCTCAAGACCTGCTTAACCAGGCACGTGTCTTGGTTAAGAAGTCTATCGAGGACGCCGCCAAGGGCCAGCAGCCGGTCAACTTCGACTTCGTCAAAAACCAGGTCACCGACAACCTCGCGCGCTTCCTCTTCGAGAAGACCAACAAGCGCCCAATCGTCATCCCAGTAGTCCTAGGCGTCTAACACCTTACGGATTTCCTTCTCGCTTGCTCCGCGCTCCAAAAGGGCGCGGAGTTTTGCTGCGCGCTTCTGGCGCGCGCTGCCCTCAAACTTACTTTGTTTTGCGTAGTGCTTACTTTTGCTATTAAGCTTCACGCCCTGCTTTTTTAAATAACTCCCATAGTCCATAAGCGCGGCATAAAAGTCGCGCGGCTCCATCCGAGATGTCTTTAAAGCCTCCTCCACCAGCGGCAACAACTCCTTATCGTCTATTCTAGTGTTCTTTAGAACACTAGAATAAAGATGGTGAAAGAAGACGGTGCGGATGTTTGTTTCTATAAATACGGTGGGCTCGTTAAATGCAAACGCTCGCACAGCTGCCGCGGTGTATGGGCCCACGCCCGGCAGCTTGCCTCCCCACCCATCTTTGGAGAGAATCTTCGCCGCCTCCCACAAGTATTTGCCGCGGCGGTTGTAGCCCAGGCCCTGCCACTCTTTTAAAACCGCAGATAAGGGCGCCGTAGCGAGCGCCTGCACGGTGGGGAATGTTTTTACCCACCGCGTATAGTACGGCACTACCCTATCTACCTGGGTCTGTTGCAACATCACCTCGCTCACTAAAACCAAGTACGGGTCACGGGTCTTGCGCCAAGGCAGGTCTCTTTTGTTTGCCTTATAAAACTTTTTGAGCTCGTCTATCACGCAGCCATGATAACAAAAATCCCCGGCATAAGCCGGGGATTTTTGTTGACTCCTAAAGCTTACGCTTTAGGGCGAGCGTCAGAAACCGTAAGCATACGGCCGCCAAAGTCCTTGCCATTCCACATGTCAATTGCCTTGTCAGCGTCTGCGTCGTTTACCATCTCCACAAAGCCGAAGCCACGGGAGCGACCGGTCTCGCGATCTGTCACGATGGATGCGGATGCAACCTCGCCCGCCTGGGCAAATGCATCGCGCAGCTCATCACCTGTCGTGCGGTACGGGAGACCGCCGATAAACAGTTTGCGTGCCATGATTCTACGAAAACAACTTAATTAAGCGTTCTTCGTAAGGCGACCCTCCTGCCGCCCTATGGCACATGGAGAACTTACTACGAACACCGCTACTCTAGCACTAGTACGCAGGGCGTGCAATAACCACCAACCGCTTATCAAAACTGTGCTCATCCTGTACCCACTCGCCCTCGCACGTTATCAAAACAAGCCGGGAGGGCCCGGTGCGGGCAAATATCTTCGCCAAAGGTGCTTGGTCTGTCTCGTACAGGCTTACCTCTTGCACCTCATACACCAGGGTGCGGCCCTCGGCGTCGGACACAGTAATATAGTCGCCCTTTTTTATCTGGCTTAAATGCTCAAAGACGCCCGGCAAGGTCAAGGCGTTGTTGACATGGCCATCAAACACCGCGTTGCCCTGCTCTCCGGGCTTGCTGCCCTCGCTCCACCAGCCCACGTTCATAAAGTCGGCCGGGGTGCCCATCGCGCCGTCGCCGCGCTTTCCCACTTCCTCTACCTTGGCATTAATGCCCAGGCCGGGCACCTTAAGGCGCGCAGGCACCAGCACTCCGGTTGTCGAGCTGGCCGTGGCGGCCGGCACCACCGAGGACGCAGGCCTGGTGGCCGCCGCAGGAGCAAACGCGTCAAACAGCGCGTCGTCGCCCAAGACTTTCTGCGCCATGCGCGATGTTACGTCGGCCAAGCCCACCAGTACGACAAGTATGCCTATGGCTATGGATATGTAGCGCAAGACAATGGCCCAGCGGGGCTCCTGCCTAGCGGGTGACAATAGCAAAAGCTTTTTTGGCATGCGGGTAGAGCGCAATGGCACTAGCCAAGAGGAGCACAAAGGCAAACGCAAGTGCGGCAAAGGTCTGGGGCTCCAGGCCGGCGTTGGGCAACAGCGGGTAGGCAACCGAGCTTAATGTGACATTGGGGCCGGGGCCAAAGCCGTCGTAATTATTATAGCCATACCCGTCCTGGTAGCCGCCAAATGCGGGCGGCGTGTACGGCTCGCCATAGCCCGGGGCCGGCACCACCTCAACGTAGCAGTTGGCGCGCTTGCTGCCCCACACTACCGTCACCTCCTGGAGGCCAAGGCGGGTCAGCGGGGTTATAAACTGGCTGCCGGCGTCATACACGCCATAGTCCTCGCTGTCGACAACCCACATAAACGGGCCGTCGACGTTGCTCACGACATGAAAGCGTCCGGCATTACCCTGGGACACGACCGGGTAGGTGGCCACGCAGGACAAGTAGGGGGCCACATAGGAGGTGCGGGCAAGGCCAAAGGCCGGGATAATGACAAGGGCGGCGCCAAAGGCGATTGCGAGTAGGTGCTTCATAGCGAGGCAATCCTACCACTTATCTGTAGGATTTCAACCCTCTGCTATAGACCTGCCGGGATGGTGACCGACCCTAAAAATGCGGGCAAAAACAGCGGGATAAGCAGGATCGGGACGACGATAACCGCAATAGTTATCCAAAAGCCCCAGAGCATGTACTGGCGCAGTTTCTCACTGCTTTGGTACGCCTGGTCTACCTTGCCCTCAAGCTCGGCAAGCTTAATCTCTATCCGGTCGAGTTGCTCGTTCATTTCGCTAGTATACCCCGTCCCCCTACTCGTGCCCCAGGAATGTCGCAAGAGCAAACATCAGCACGGCACCCAAGACAAACCAGACAATGTGTGCCGCATAGTGCGACTTGCTTTTGGCGTCGCGCACCGAGTGCGGTATCAGGTCGCTGAGCACGACAACCAAGAACGCACCTGCAGAAATCCCGAGGAGTACGGGCTCGAGCGACTCAAACACGTCGAGGAAGAAGTATCCGCCTAAGGCGCCCACCAAGATCGTACACGAGACAAGAAAGCTCCAGCCAAGAGCCTGGCGCACAGAGTACCCGGCAGCCCGCAGTACAAAAAACTCCGACGTTTCCTGCAGCAGCTCGTGCACAAACACGCTGAGCGCCGCGGCAAACCCCAGCGCCGGGCCGACGGCAAACGAGGCGGCTAGCAGGATGCCGTCGCCTATGTTGTGGAACGCGTCGCTTATAAGGACGCGCCGCGGGTCTATAGGGTGGCTGTGCGTGTGCCCGTGCTCGGGGTGGTCGTGGAGGCCCGGCAGGAGCTTAAAGAGCGTCCAGAGGCCGAGTGCTCCCAGAAATATATAGAGTACGCCCTGTGCCAGCGAGGGCGCATGCTCCAGCGTCTCGGTGGCAAGCCCGTAGGCTATGATGAGGAACACGCCCGCCGAAAAGCTCACCAGGTAACCCATGTTGCGCTTCAGAAAGTTCCCGGCGCCTTCGGAGATAAAAAACACGCCCACGAGCGAGGCGAGCATAACGGCCAAACACGACACCAGCAATATCATCATAGAATAAGGATACTACACGCTGCGGCAGCTAGGCGCCACCGGCTACAGCTCCGGTTCTACCAGCCCCAGGCGGATGAGCCGGGCGTTTATAGATCCCTTTTGGCGGCCAAACTCTTTAACCAACACCGATACTTTTTCGCCGTCCCTAAACATGGCAGTCAGTTTGTCGTCGTCCTCGCGGCTCCAGGGGCGGTACGCGTTGGGGTGTTTGGCACGCAACTTCTCTAACTTAGACATACCGCTTGGGTCAGACTTGCCCCGTGGGGCGTCCTCGCCTTTACGGGGCTCATGGCCGCCACTGGCTTTAACAAAATTCTTTTGCAGCTCGCTTAGTTCCTCGGGCGGGAGCTTGCCAAATATTTCCTCTGCCTGCACGGATGCAATGCGGAAGGCGGCATCCCGCGCCAAAATCTCCGGATGCACGCGCAGCGCCTGCTCGTTAAAGCCCAAAAGGTAGAGGCCCTCTAGCGTGCGCACGCGGCTTAGCGCCACATAGCCCTGCCCGTACTCAAACGCACCGCTAAGGTCCATCACCGCGGCGTCCAGGCTCATCCCCTGGCTCTTGTGCACGGTCATGGCCCACGCCAGGCGCAGAGGCACTTGGTTTATTTGCGCCAGCACGCGCTTGCCGTCCTCTATGCGCCACTCCTCGGGCTCGGCCTCGATAAGCTTGCCGGCTCTTGTACGTATTAAGGGCCAGCCGGCGGGGCTCCAGCCCTCGACCTTGCCCAGAGTGCCGTTAACATACCCGTGCTCAAAATTGTTGCGCGTAAACATCACCGACGCGCCCTCCTTAAGGGTAAGAGTCTCAGGCGAGAGGCATCCGCGCTTAAGCGCCTCAACAAGTGTGGTACTGCCGGAGGTGCGCATCTGGTAGACCTTGGCCGTGTTCTCAATCCGGCCTAGTGCCTCGGTGTTAAGTCGGTCTACGTCCTCGTTGTGCGGGTACAGCCGGGTGGCTCCCGCGGGTGCACCCGCAGCCCGGTAGCGCGTGCGCAGCAGCTCGCGATGCTCATCATCCAGCTCGCCTTGCCGCATTGCCCCCAAGAGTTGCAAAAATAGCCCGTCGTCCTGGCGGTGCTGCTCGCTAAGGTAGCACACGAGCGGGTTGGCCGCGTCCCACGCCGGCGATGCGAAGGCAAACAGCGACCTCTCGCCCTTAGACACAGGCGGCAGCTGGAAGAAGTCGCCCACAAACACCACCTGCAGGCCGCCAAAGGGTTTGTCACTATGGCGCAGGCTGCATAGCGCGCGGTCGACAAGTGTCAGGAGCTTAGAGTCTAGCATAGACACCTCGTCAATTATCAGCACGTGAGCGCCCTTAACGCGGCGCACCAAGGGCTCGCGCTCGTGCAGGGCCTCCAGCTCCCACTCGCTTAAGTCCTTTTTAATCCCCACCCCGCTCCACGCGTGTATAGTCATCCCGCCCACGTGCGTGGCGGCAATGCCTGTCGAGGCAGTAATAGCCGGCTCAATACCGCGCTCGCGCAGCCACTCTACATAGCGGTTAATAACATACGTCTTGCCCGCCCCGGGCTCCCCGGTCAGGAATACGTTGGCGCCTGTTTTAAGTATGGTTAAAGCTTGTTCTTGAGTCATGGTGGTGCGGAGTAAAACAAGTTTGCAGGGGGCTCCGCAGGGCGACCGGCCCGAGGACTGAGCGATTTTTTAGCAAAAAAATCGAGT